>JACPDT010000258.1 GCA_016183865.1 Armatimonadota bacterium
CGCCACGAATGTTGGAGAACAGACGTTGTCTTTTCGTTCGTTCGAAACCACCAGAGACGAGAACTTCCAATCCTAATCAAACCCTCAAACAGAAACACGCAAGTCCAAGAGGGGCAAGTCATGTAAAATAAGGACGCTATCAAATGGCTGAATCTCCAAGACTCCTCTTGCCACAAGAAAGGAAATGTGCTAAGATAAGTTAGGAGATTTCCTGTGATGCTTGTGATGCTCAAGCTGTGTGTTGAGCCAACACATCTGCAACGGGAACCCGGCCTCCGCGGGTCATGTGAATGCCTTGTTTCAAGGAATCCTACGATTCGCGGGAGGGTACCCACCTGGCTGGGACAGGTTCAAACGACCAGGGGCACACGACATCGCGGGGGGTCTCTTTTATTTTATTTTTGCCACAGGCCGGCAATGATCTCTATGTTGCCGTCTTCGGCGGTAACAATGATCTGATCCTGCTCCAGGTCCAGGCAGCAAATGGCGCCTTTGCCCTCTTTGGGATACATGGTCTTCGGATAGATCTTCCGAAGCCCATGTTCTTCCATGAAGCTCAAGAGCGTGTCCCAGGTGTCTGCGGTTGTAAAAACCTTGTTCTGGTTGTTCCCCACGACCTCATACTCATTTCTCTGCCCGAACTCAGGGAGAAAGGCCTTGAGAAACTTGACGAGCTTCTTCGCAAGGTCCTGCTTTGAACCGACACTTCCGGTCTCCAATGGGATAGCGGCACGTCTCATGATAATCCTTTCTCATACCCAGTCATTCGTAATGTATTGGAGAGGGTTTGAAAAGCCTCCACGTATTTCCGTGAGCAAGACTTTGGATATGGGAGGATAAAAATCCAGTTTCACGAGATCCTCCACATTGTGGAAAGCCACGGCGCTCAAGACGGGATCCTCTTCCGCGAGTATCGGAGTTCCTCCTTTGATCTTGCCTAGAAAATAAAGATTCAATATGTGACGGTGCCGATCAGGGGGAATGCTCTCACTCACAAGGACCAGGCGACCGATTTTCACATCAAGAGAGGTCTCTTCCTTCAACTCCCGCTCACATGCGGAAACTGCGGTCTCTCCATAGCGGACTCCCCCCCCGGGAAGAAGCCAGTATGTCCTGCCTCCCTTTCGGTGTTGTACGAGGAGGATCTTGTCCCCTTCCACAATAATCGCGGCTGCACGAATTCTGATCTTGGGCTCCACACGGGCTCCTTGTGATGAGGCATTGCAATTTGCCTGGTTTTATTGTATACTAACAGAAAGACTCTGTCAATGTTTTACATTCCCTGACAGCCAGGAGTGATACCAGGTATTGAACAAGACCAGGCCTTTCTCCGACCGGGCCCTTCTGTCCCGGGAAACTCACCTCATGGAAAAGCCCACCGGAAAAGATGTTCATTTTGGATT
Source organism: Armatimonadota bacterium (assembly GCA_016183865.1). Classification (GTDB taxonomy): domain Bacteria; phylum Vulcanimicrobiota; class JACPDT01; order JACPDT01; family JACPDT01; genus JACPDT01. The sequence continues at coordinate 1,404 of JACPDT010000258.1, forward strand.
GGTTTTCCCCAATACATACCATGTGGGAATGTCGAATCTCGGCTTCCAGACTATCTATGGTGTTCTTGCGAGAAGCGGGATAGTCTGCGTGGATCGGGCTTTTTTTCCGGAACAGCACGAGCTCCTGCGCGGTTCAAGAGAGCTCCGGACTCTGGAGTCTGGAAGGCTCCTGCGGGATCTTGAGATCCTGGGGTTTTCCATTTCCTTCGAGTTGGATTATCTGAATTTTCTCGATATTCTCCGGAGGGCCGGCATTCCGTTGCTGCAAAAGGACCGCAGGGAAGGGGATCCACTCATTATGGTGGGCGGGGCGATCACTTTTTTCAACCCCGAGCCTCTGGCCCATTTCACGGATCTCTTTGTCCTGGGAGATGGGGAGGAGACCGTGCCGGATCTGGCGGCATGTTATCGGTCTCACCGCCATCTTCCCAGATCGGATCTCCTTGCCGCACTCGCCAGGGTTGAGGGAGCGTATGTCCCTTCTCTTCACCCTCTTCATTACGACTCATTGGGGAATGTCTCAGGGCCGGATGGAACCGGACGCGACGAAGCGCGTCCCTCCATGAGGAGAAAGAGAGGAACTTCCCTCGGAGAATTTTCCAGCCGTTCCTTGATATTGACGCCGGACACAGAGTTTGCCGATATGTATATTGCGGAGGTTTCGAGAGGGTGCACCCATTTCTGCAACTTCTGCGTCGTGGGGTACCGCTATCGCCCCTTTCGTCCTGTGGCGCTGTCGAGGCTTCTGAGTCTTCTGGAGGAGGGTCTGGCTCATACGGATCGAATCGGGCTCCTGGGGGCCGCAGTAAGCGATTACCGGAATCTGTCCGAAGTGTGCGAGTTTCTGATTGAGCGGAAAGCCCAGGTCTCCTTTTCCTCCCTTCGTTCCGACACGGTCACCCCCGCGATTGCAAGAGCCTTGCAGACCGGCGGGAGGCACAGCATCACGATCGCGCCCGAAGTTGGAGACGAAAGCTTCCGATTCCGGATGGACAAGACCATGACGGATGAGGATATCCGGCGCTCCGTGGAGATCGCTTCAGATCACGATTTGTACCATCTCAAGGCTTATTACATGATCGGGCTCCCGGACGAGACTGAGGAGGATCTTGAGTCACTCGTTGAAATGGTCCGATGGATCCGGCAATATCAGCTCAGGAGACACGGCAGGAAGGCATCCTTCAAAGTCAGTATCAACTCATTCGTCCCGAAACCGGGAACGCCGCTCCAGTGGCACCCACAGGACGGGGTGCAAACATCCCAGGCCAAGATGGCCCGGATTCGAAAAGGACTCGGAGGAGATCCCCGCCTGAGACTGGTTTTTGAAAGCCCGCGCCTTTCCGCGATTCAGGGAATACTCTCCAGGGGAGGGCGTGATCTGGCGCCTGTGCTCTTGGATGTATTAAATCATGGTCAGGGATTTCACGTCTGGAAGAGGTCCCTTGACGCACGTGGAATCTCTCTCTCGAACCTCCTGTATCGGCAAAGGGATTTCTCGGAGATTCCACCCTGGCAGCACCTCCTGGGTGACGACAAGATAGCCGCTTTTGCGCTCAGCCGCGGAAGGGCTTTACGATCAGGAAGTAGAAGGAGCCATTGTGCATCGGAGAGAAACATTCGAGTATCGTCAACTGGATCGCATTGTTTACTCTGTAGCCCCGCTTCTTGAATCCCAGAGCAGAGTTTTGCACCTTATTACCACAAGAGTGGGGGGTGTCAGTCCACCGCCTTATGACAGCTTGAACATGGGCATGACGACAGGGGATGATCCCAGGCTAGTGCACCAGAACCGTCGCCGGTTGCACGAACTCATGGATCTTGAGCTCAAGTTTGCCGTACACCAGGTTCACGGGGACACTGTGCTGGTCATCAAGGACTTCATGGATCTCATGGCAGTGGAACGGGCGGATCCGCCGATCCAGGCGGATGCCCTTGTGACCAATCTTCCCGATCTGCCGCTGGTCCTCTACACAGCAGACTGTGTGCCCGTGTACCTGTACGATCCCCTGAAAAATGTGATAGCCCTTGTCCATGGAGGATGGCGAGGCACTGTAAAGAAAATTGTTGCCAGGACCATCTCAGCCATGGAGGAAGCCTATGGGACAAATCCGGCATCCTTGCAGGTAGCCCTGGGTCCTTCCATCGGTCCATGCTGTTTTGAGGTAGGAGAGGAGGTGTGGGAAGAGTTTCGGACCGCTTTTCACTTCTGGCCGAATTTCGTGGTCCGAACTCCCAACAAGTTCTTTGTGGATTTATGGACATGCACGACAATGCAGCTCTTTATGGCTGGTGTTCGGGAAGAGAATGTAGTGAATTCACAGGTATGCACATCGTGCAACAATGACTTTTACTACTCCTACCGAAGGGATTCCGGCGACACGGGACGTATGGCCGCCATCATTTCACTCAGGCCGTAGAACTTCGGCTGAGTTGATTATACAGGTGTCCTGGTGTTCAAATTCACGCCTAACAAGGGGGAGATAACCTGCTATGGCAAAGGAAAAGATTCTGGTAGTGGATGACGAGCGGAACATCGTCGAGCTTCTGAAGTTCAATCTTGAGAAGGAAGGATATGAGGTCGTCACCGCTTATGACGGATTTGAGGCCGTCAAGATGGCCAAAGAGGAAAGGCCGGACCTCATTATTCTGGATCTGATGCTTCCCGGTCAGGGGGGACTCGAGGTCTGTCGGATTCTCAGAAAAGAGATGAAAGTCCCCATCATCATGGCTACGGCAAAGGGGGAGGAGATTGACAAGATCCTCGGCCTTGAGCTGGGAGCGGATGATTATGTCACAAAACCCTTCAGCCCAAGGGAATTGATCGCCCGGGTGAAGGCCATTTTGCGCAGAACCAGTGTCCGAATGGAAGATCAGGATGAGCTTGCCTACAAGGAGCTGATCATCAATCTGGCCAGGCATGAAGTTCGGGTGAAAGGGGATGTGATTGACCTCAAGCCCAAGGAATTCGAGCTTCTGAAACTGCTTGCCACCAATGCGGGCAAAGTTTTCACACGAGATTTCCTTCTGGAGCAGCTCTGGGGCTATGATTATCTGGGAGACACCCGAACCGTGGATGTCCATGTCCGAAGGATCAGGCAGAAAATTGAGGAAGATGCGGCCATGCCCAAGTATCTCAAGACTGTGCATGGGATCGGGTACAAATTTCAGCATGATGACAGGGAGTAGGAATTGAAGTGGCCAAAAGGGCATTGGGAACCCTTATGGAGGATGTTCTTGATCATATTTCCGATGCCGCTCTGGCCATAGACAAGGAAGGCAAACTTCTTTTCATCAACCAGGCCGCGGAAACGCAGCTTGGCTTGCTCCGCGCCCGCGGAATCGGAAAGCCCATCTGGGAGCTCCTTCCCGGAGCGGAGCTGGTCCGACTTCTGACCGGGGTGTTGAAAGAAACCCGGGACGCACCCAAGGAACAGATTCTCCTCTTTCCCGATCAGCGGATTTTCATCGCCGAGCTTCGGGCGGTCCGAAACCCTGAAAAACGGGTGGTCGGGGCCATTGCCGTCCTCAGGGACCTCACTGAATTCAAGCGCCTCGAGGAAGCCCTCCATCAGTTTGTCGGAAATGTTTCCCACGAATTGCGCGTTCCTCTTACGGCGATCAAGGGGTTTGTGGAGACCCTTATGGAAGGTGCTTACAGGGACAGCGAGGTCTGCAGACATTTCCTGCAGATCATCAATGATGAAACCAATCGCCTCGTTCGCCTGATTGTGAATCTCCTGGATGCCACCCGCGCCGACGCCCGGATGAGGGAGCTCCGGAGGTCTCCGGTCAACATCTCGGAAACGGTTCGGAGCAGCCTCAATATGCTCGAGCCCTTCGCCTCCCGGAAGAATCTCACCCTTTTTGTGGACATTCCCTCCGATCTTCCTCTTGTCAACGCAGACAGGGACGGTGTGACCCAGGTGCTGATCAACCTCATGGACAATGCCATCAAGTACGCGGGCTGTGACGGCAGAGGGGAAGTGCGGGTTCTGGCGAGGGATGACGGACCTGTGGTCAAAGTCAGTGTTTCCGATTCCGGAATCGGAATCCCCAGGGAAGAGCATGAGAGGATCTTTGAGCGTTTCTACAGAGTGACCGGCGGACCTTCCGCAGAGCTGGGAGGAATCGTGTTGGGCCTGTCCATTACAAAACAGATTGTGGAGGCCCATGGAGGGAAAATCGAGGTGGATTCGGAGCCGGGGAAAGGGAGCGTTTTCTCTTTCACCCTCCCCAAGTAGCACTGCCGTTATGAATTTTTTTTCACGCATTTTTCGCTCCTTGATGTCGAAAAGACCTGAGATTGTGCTGGACACTCTCACGGGTCTGCCCACGATTCCAACGATTTATCACGTTGTCGAGGAAAGGCTGCGCGAAACCAGACAGGTGGGGTTTCTCTACTTTGACATCATCCGATTTAGAGAAATCGAAGAAAAGCACGGCACCGATCTGTGCAAGCAAATGGTTAAACAGGTCGGAGAGGTTTTAAGGCAATTCAAGGGGAAGCTGTACCGAGAAGAAGACATGGTGGCGGTGGGCGGCACAGGAAGCAGCTATTTCGTCATTTTTCTCTTCTCCCCGCCCCGCCACAAGCCTTCTTTCGGGCTGACCGACCTCAAGCTCGTCTCCTATCGGCTCACCCAGCAGTTGGATCAATTGCTGAATGAGCGGGTGAAGCAAATGGGCCTGGATGAGAAGGTGGAGTTTCATTCGGGCTACACCTTCATTTCGCCTGATCCGAAGCGGACGACGGAGCAGCTCGTCTATGAGGCGCAAAAGGAAGCGGCCTTGAAGAGCCGCCTGGAAATGATCCTGGCGCAGTTCGTTTCAAACATCTCCCATGAGCTTCGGACCCCTCTTACCGCCATCAAGGGCTTTGTGGAGACTCTTCTGGAAGGGGCCATGGAAAACACGGAGACCTGCCGGAAGTTCCTTCTTGTGATCAATGATGAAGCCAACCGTCTGGTACGCCTGATCAACGATCTCCTGGATCTCTCCATGATCAATACCAGGCAGGCAGCCATGAGGATGGATGATGTGGAGCTCTCTGAGATCATTCAAGATACCCTTCTCTTGATGAAGACAGGCGCGGAGAAGAAGAACATCACTCTATCCACGGAGATCAAGCCTCCCCTTCCCTATGTGAAGGCCGATGAGGACCGGATTCGACAGGTCCTGATGAATCTTACCGACAATGCCATCAAGTACACCCCGGAAGGAGGAAAGGTTCGCATTGCGGCAGGGGAGGAAGACGGTTTTGTGCGAGTCACCGTTGCGGACAGCGGGATAGGAATTCCCAGCCAGGATCTGGACAGGGTCTTCGAGCGGTTCTTCAGGGTGGACAAGGATCGTTCAACAAAACAGGGGGGAAGAGGGCTGGGGCTCGCCATATGCAGGCAGATTGTCGAGGCCCACGGCGGCGTGATAGAGGTTCAGTCCCGTCAGGGCGAGGGCAGTCGGTTTTCGTTTTCACTGCCTTTGGCGGAGTTGTTGGATGAGGAGTGGGAGTAGCCTGTAACTGCTTGAGGGGTCACGAGTTCCTCGGGATCTTACCTTCGGACAGGGCATCCAGAACCCATTCGTGCACCTTCCAGAAAGAGGGGACATATCCTTCCGCTCTCACCTTGCCGTCTACATTGAAAAGAGGCAATGGGGTCCCTCCCCTTCCGGAACACTTGAGGGGGACATACAATACCTCCACGGGTAGCTTCAGGGTTTCAACCAGCGTTTTTTGGTAGCTTTTTGCGATCTCTTCCAGAGATCGTTTCGGACCTCAGCCGAAACAGGCCGAGCTGGCCTTGTTGGGGTCGTCCAAAATCTCTACGGTAATAGGCTTCGGCGCCATCCAAACGCTCCTCTACCCGCCACAATCTCCTCCCCCGTGTGGATTCTCCCCTGATTTCCCCTCCCCCTATGGGAGGAGTTAGGGGAGGGCCGATTTCTCTTCTCCTCCCCCCTTCAGGGGGGAGGTTGGGTGGGGGTGGCCCGGTAATACGATGCACTCATTCGCCGAAAAGATGCAGATTACCTCTACGTTGTGCCGATACGGGCGGGAATGGGGATCATGCTATCGGCTGAGAGCTCCGGTTTTTTCTCGGGTTGCACGTAGTTTGTGAGCTTCTTCAGGAATTCGTCCCACATGGTTTCCTTTGCCATGGCGAGTTTGTCATATTCGGCGAAGATCTGAGGCCTTGTATATTTGTCCCTTCTCGGGGCATAAACCGACATCCCGTGGGTCCCCTCATAATCTTCATCCACCAGATTCTGACTGTAGGGAAGCGCGTCCACTGCGGCTTTCTTGAGGGCCTCAAGGTCTGCCAGAACCTTTGTCCTCGAAACGACCTGATCTTTCGGTTTGGATGGGTCCAAAGGAGGATCGGAAGCCTGTCCATCGGGTAAGGCTCTTATGAGCTTTGTCAATTGCTCGGTCAGATGCCCCAGGTCCCTGTAATCCCTGTACGGAAGAGTAGGCTGCCATGTTTTGGCAAAATAGAGGGTGTTCTTGATGGCTTCGCTGATGGTTTCCTTGGGAACATCGGAGGCCAGCAGATCCTTGGCAACGGTATCCATGGCTTCCTTGATCGGCGCCATCTTGGACAGATCCATAACAGCCATTGTGGGGGTTGATTTCGTCTGCTCCTCTTTCGCACGCCCCACGATCGCCTTCGGAAAATCGTCGGGTTTGGATTGCGGATTTTTGGCGATATTTGCCAGATCCCCCATGATTTTCACATAGGGAAGCCCCTCGCCCCCGACCAATTCCTCAGAAGCCACGAGATACCTGGCTCGATCTTTCAGCTCATAACCCACTTCAGCCTGACTCATGAGGCAGGCATCAAAGATGATCGCATCCGGTTTTGCCCCGGTTCTCTTTTCCGTAAATTCCAGAGCCTGCCTGAATTCGGTCAGATCCATCATCTTGCCCCGATCTTCCAGACCGCCCAGGAAGCCGGCCCCGTGGTTGGACGCAATAACTAAATAGTGCTCGGCGGGGAAATTCTTCATTCCCCAGATCAGGAAGTCCGCGAGTGTAGCGGGACTGGCCATGTCCGCAACCCCGAGGTCGCTGATCGGCTTGGAATTGATAACAGTGGGATCCTCACCTTTTGTAACATAGTACCGGCGTACTCCAAGCCATTCCGGCTCATTGTTCGGCGTGAGGACCACCGGTTTCTTCGGCTCCTCAGGCCGCCCTACCGACCCTGCGGAAGAGTTCCCCGGCTCCAGAAAAACAAGAGGATTTCCATCCTCAGTCCTTGACATGGAATCCGCGAATTGCCTGATCGCATTCACGATCTTGGGCTGAAGCTCTTTGGCATTCAGGCCGGGAATAGCGATTTTCCCAAAAGGAGAGGGGGGCAATTTGGTGGGTTTCACGGAGCTCACCAGCTCCTGGGCGAGCTGCAGGGCAATGGCGCCGACCATCTCCTGGTAGGGTTGGTTCTGATTCAGGAACTCCGCCGTCAAGGCGGAAGTAACTCCATCAAGCTGAACCAGAAGCTCCGGATTCTGCTGCAACATGACCAGAGAAAGCTTCTCCGATATAGCCGGATTGGCCAGCAGTATCTGGAGATTGTTGACTGTCTGCTCGTCCTTAATGTTTTCCTTGAGGAGCTCCACAAATGGAGGACTCTGGAAGACATATCCCAACGTCTGGGCAAAGAATGACTGCACCAGAGGGGGCGTATGATACCGTGAATACTGGGCGACTATGTTCAGATCGTCCGTTGAGCCTGTTTTCTCCATATCCTTCAGGTTCTGCATCAGGTATTTGTTCAGGTCATTGCTTCCATCCAGGTAGGCAAGAATTGTGTATTTCTTCGGAGGGCGCGGACCTGCGGCAGGCTCCTCCGAGGCGGCAGGCGCCGGCTTGGATTCAATCTCGATTCGCTGAGGAGAATAGGCGGGAGCCTCTTCTTTTTTCCCCTGAGAGACCTCCACCGTATCCCTGGATTCAGGGGTTTGGCCGGTCTCTGTCTTTTCCCCGGGGTTGACCTTGACGGCTTTTTTGGCTACATTGTTGATGGCTTGAATTCCTGTGGGTTCCATGGGCTTCCTCCCCCATAAAAAATTGGGCTCCCAAGCCGGACCCGTGGATGGGACCGATTTTTTCAAGAATGCCTTGCCGCATTGAAGACTGCGAGGACAACTACAGGTCTAATTATATCAAAGCAAATCCA
>JACPDT010000259.1 GCA_016183865.1 Armatimonadota bacterium
CGCCTTTCTCAGGCGGTTACTCCGCTTCAGCACTCCCGGTCACCCGAGGCACTGGGAGTCTGCTACACGGCTCTCTGGCAATTACCGTGACCAGACTTTCACTGGTTAGCAAACGATGACTTCGCAAGGCACACGGCTAAACTGCGTCTCCCCGTCTCTCTGCGGCAAATATTCAGGCTCGAAGTAATTCAGGGGGCCTCCAAAAATCCAGGAGATACTCGAAAGTAACTCCCATTGTGATATAATTGCTGGGCCACCCGAAAATGCCGATCCGGTTCACCACATTCGTTCGATCCCATATGACGATATTTCTCAGCTCATAGCCCCGCCTTCGCAGCTCGTCAATGAGAGAAACATGTATCGTGATCCTCTCATTCTCCCACCACATGTCGGGCACATTGATGACACAATGGGCTTTTGGCCGCAGCAAGGATAGGAGGTGCTCGAAGATGTCACCCATGGTTTTCGCATATTCCCGAAGTCCCATGGTGCCCAGGTCGCGCTCATCCTGAGAGTATTGCTCCACTTTGCCCAACTGCCCATTATCCCGCTTTCTGCGGGACTTGTTCCTACGCTCCCGATTCAGCAGATTGGCGTAGGGAGGGGAAGTCCAAATGAGACCGACCGTTTCCGGCTCAAGATAGGCCGGAATATCCCGGGCGTCCCCCCCAACGGCAAGCTGTACACATCCATTCAGGGAATCACACCCTCCCAGGCGCTACCTGGAGAGCGCGATGTAGCTCTCGTGGAGGTCCAAACCGACAGCATTGCGCCCCAGGTCCCTTGCAGCTACCAGAGTGGTCCCACTTCCCGCAAACGGATCCAGTACCAGCTCTCCCTCATGAGTGAAAAGCTCGATCACCCGTTTCGACAGGGAAATGGGAAAAGCGGCAGGGTGGAGATTCTTGTCCCGGATGTCTCTCCCCTCATAGTAAAACTGCCAGACCCCAAGCTGACATTTGAGCCATTCCTTGGCGGTCATGCAGTTGATGTGAGAGGCGCCGCACTCACATGTCCGCTGATAGGGAACAGAAAGCTTCTCACCCACACGGTTTCCTCTGGTGGAGCACCTCGTCATTCCTGGGCTTGAAGTCCCACGTGGGACCCTGGATCCTGAAGTCATAGCCCCAAGCTTAAAGAAACCATCCTCAATTTCCTGTCAAGAGCGCACAAAACTTCCAGAAGAAAGGTATCCATGCCCCCCCAGTCAAAATATCGAGCTTATGAAAGACGTGGCCGAAAAGAACAGGGACATTCTCATTCAGGGCTTCGGCCTGGAAAGGGGGCTCCTGGAGGTTGCGGACGAGATTCAATCCGAGGTCCACCGCTCGCAGGAGCGCATCCTCGGGATCGCCTCCTACAATCAGGCCAGGGTCTTGCGCGCTTTTCGTAATCATCGTGTCAGCGACTCCCATTTCGCAGGTACAACGGGATATGGGTATCACGATGAAGGGCGCGATGTTCTGGAAAGGGTGGCTGCGGAAATCCTCGCCGGAGAGGAAGCTCTCTATCGTCCCCACTTTGCTTCAGGAACCCATGCGATTTCATGCGTCCTTTTCGGGATCTTGAGGCCGGGGGACGTGTTGCTGGCGGCCACAGGTCCGCCCTATGACACCCTGGTTCCCGTCATCGGCGCCCGTCACCCTGTCCAGGGCTCCCTTGCGGATTGGGGAATCGGCTACAAGGAGGCTTCTTTTCCTGAATCGAAAAACCTGGATCCCGACAGAATCGCTTCCCTCTTGACCCCGGAAACGCGGGTGGCCTTTGTCCAGCGCTCCTGCGGATACTCCCAGCGGCGGTCCCTCTCCATCTCACAAATCAGGGCTCTCTCAGAAGCTCTGCACAAGGCAAGACCGGATCTAATCGTTTTCGTGGACAACTGCTACGGGGAGTTCGTCGAGATAGAGGAACCCCTGGAAGCGGGCGCGGATATCGTTGCAGGCTCTCTCATCAAGAATCCCGGCGGAACCCTGGCCCCCACAGGAGGTTACGTCGCGGGCAGGGCTTCCCTCGTGAAACTGGCCGCGTCCCGTCTCACGGCGCCTGGAATCGGGGAGAAGGTCGGCGCAACTCCCGGGAATCTCCGATCCCTTTTTCAGGGACTATTCATGGCCCCAACCCTCATCAAAGAAAGCCTTCTGGGCATGGAGTTCGCTTCAGCCATTTTCAAACGCCTGGGTTTTCCCGTCAAGCCGGAGCCGGGGGATGTGCGGGCCGACATCATTCAGGAAATATCCCTGGGATCAAGAGCAGCCCTTCTGGCTTTCTGCAATGGCTTTCAGCGGGCATCTCCCGTGTATTCCCATGCGATTCCGGAACCTGCTTTGACTCCGGGCTATGGGGATGAGATCATCATGGCGGGAGGAACCTTTGTTCAAGGGTCCTCTTCCGAGCTGTCGGCAGATGCGCCATTAAGGGAACCTTACTCCGTGTTCCTGCAAGGGGGGTTCTCTTCGCATCATACTCAAATAGCAGTCCTTTGCGGGGTGCAGGAGCTGATCAGAGAAGGACACATCCCTGCCCTATTTTCCTGCAGGGATTAGAACGCCTGCTATGGCGGCCGTCATGAGACAGGCAAGGGAACCCGCCACAAGAGCCCGGAGCCCCAATCTGGCCATATCCCCTTTTCTGGATGGCGCCATCCCGCCAATGCCTCCGATCTGTATGGCGATGGAGCTGAAATTGGCGAACCCGCACAGGGCATAGGCGGCAAGGGCGATGGATCTTTCGCTTAGATGCACCGTTCCTTGCCTCAACGCATCGGCCAGGTTGCTGTAAGCCACGAATTCATTGACAACCACCATTGTCCCAAGATATCTCCCTACAGATGTGGCTTCCTGCCATGGGATCCCGATGATCCAGGCGAGAGGAGAGAAGACCCAGCCGGAAAGAAGCTCGAAGCTCAAATTCAAGTGTGTGCCGAGGAGCTTGTTGCACAGTATCCCCAGATACCCCAATCCATAGTTGAACATCCCTATCAAGGCGATGAAGGCGAGGAGCATCCCCGCCACATTTGCGGCAAGCTTGAGACCCAGAGCGGCCCCGTTGGCCGCTGCATCAATGATATTCACATCCGCCTTCTCAAGAGCCACTTTCACTCTTCCCATAGTCTTGGATTCCTCGGTCTCAGGCACAAGGAGCTTGGCCATGACCAGAGCGGCCGGTGCGGACATGATACTGGCTGCCAACAGATGCCCCGCGGCATCGGGCAGGAATTCCCCCAGCAGGCCGGAGTAGACTGCCATCACGCCGATGGCGATGGTGGCAAACCCTCCGGTCATAATGGCGAAAAGCTCCGATCGAGTGGCGCCCTCGATGTAGGGCTTCACGAGAAGAGGCGCCTCCGTCTGCCCCATAAAAATATTTCCCGCACAACACAGGGTTTCCGTGCCGCTCGTTTTCATAAATCGCACCATGACGCGGGCGATCATCTCGACCACCTTCTGCATAATTCCCAAATAGTACAGAACACTCATGAGCGCTGAAATGAATATTATGGTCGGGAGAACCTGAAATGCAAAAATGAAGCCAAAGCTCTTGGGATTGCTTACAAGACCCCCGAAGACAAAGGAGGAGCCCGCTGCCGTGAATTCCAAGAGCTTTTTGACCACATTTCCTGTTGCGGTAAAAAACCATCGGCCGGGCTGGGTCTTGAGGACAAGGAGAGCAAAAACAAATTGAAAGGCAACGCCCCAGATCACGACTGGAAACCGGATATGCTTCTTGTTGTCCGAAAGGAGAAAAGCGATTCCCAGGACCACCAAAAGGCCCACCAAGCTCATGAGATTGGAACCTGTCATCAGAACCCCCCTTATGGTCGGCAAAAGTTATTCTGCATTTTCTCCCGGGCCGCTGTTTTTACCTTTTCGGGATGAGTAGGATATTTCATGAATGCAAGCGAAAAAGTGCAAAGGAATCTTCCTATTCTTTTCCTCCTCCCCCTCCTGCCTCTCCCCTGAGGGGAGGTTAGTGGGGGGGGAAGGGTTAGGGAGTGATGTAGTGCGACCGAGGAGGGAAAAGCTTGAGCGAGAAAAGCAACGGATACAAGTGGTATGGCATCGGGGACATCAACGCATTCTTCGGGCTGATGTTCGACAATATGACCGTTCTCCTCTTCATGTCCAATATCCTCATTTTCGTTTTCCAGTTCCCTGCTGAAATCATTTACACGAAGATGATCCCCGGCACCACTCTTGGTGTTCTCATCGGCGATCTTGTCTACACATGGATGGCCTTCCAGCTTGCCAAAAAGACCGGAAACCGGAACGTGACCGCCATGCCTCTGGGTCTTGACACCCCCTCAACCATCGGAATCGCCTTCGCCGTCCTGGGCCCCGTCTATGTGCAGACAAAGGATCCCATTCTCACCTGGCAAGTCGGCATGGCCACACTTGTACTCATCGGGATTGTCAAGGTGGTTCTTTCCTTTTTCGGGGAATATGTTCAGAAGATCGTTCCCCAGGCAGGACTCCTGGGCTCTCTGGCAGGGATTGGACTTTGCCTGATCGGATTCCTACCACTCCTCAAGATCTTCGCAAAACCGGTGTGCGGACTCATCGCACTGGGCCTTATCTTCTACGCCCTTGTCGCCAGGATCAAGCTGCCCCGGAATGCGCCGGGCGTTCTCATATCCATTCTCGCAGGCACAGTCATCTACTATGTCCTTGGAAAATCGGGCTGGGGCGGATTGGATGCTTTTGAGGTTCCGAAGTTAGTCCTCAGCCCGGGGTTTCCCGCACCGACCCTGGATTTCATGAAAGGCTTGAACATGGCCTGGAACTACCTGCCCATAGCCATTCCCTTCGCCCTCCTCACCGTTGTAG
>JACPDT010000284.1 GCA_016183865.1 Armatimonadota bacterium
CCTCATGAAAGTCTTTCTCTTCCCGCTAAGTGGGTCGAGACATGAATAACGTCAATGATTTGGCGATGGATCTGGAGCCGAGGTCGGGAGCGCGCACGAGCGAGCACCGCAGGCGTAGCCGAAGCGCTACGTTGAGGAGCGCAGTCGAGGAGCGCCCCGAGATCGGCCCAGAGACGCGCCAAGGCGTGATGGGATTTGTGTCTCGACCCACTAAGGTCTTCCGTGGAAGGTCAGGACAAAGGGGCCGGCCAGTGCCACGGCGGTCCGGAGCCCTTTTTCCCTGCGCCACTTCACAAGCCAGGTCCGCTGCACCCTGGCAAGAGCCAGGGAGGGGTTTACCCCTTTCATGGCCTCCTCATAGAGGGATTCCATAAATCGCACAGTATCGGCGTCTGAGATGGGCCACAGTGTAAAAAGAAGATTCCGGGCCCCTGCCTGTACGAAGCCTCTTCGCAGTCCGAGAACCCCCTCCCCCGTCTGAGCCTCGCCCACTCCCGTATCACAGGCGGAAAGGACAACAAGCCAGGTCCCGTGCAGGGAAAGGGAGCTCACATCTTCCGCGGTAACGATTCCGTCATTATCAACAGGAGGAGGCTCCGCCCTCTTCCAGGCATCGAGCGTTGATTGGGCGCCGGCCAGGGCAAGGCCGCTCCGGTACATGGGATTTCGAAAAATGCCGGGGTCTGTGCCCTGTACCGACAGGAAGCGCTGGTCCTGAACCCCGAGCCTTGCCGATGAGCCGAAGAATCCGTGAGTAGCCAGATGGAGGATCCTGGGTGATCTTACTTGACGCAAACCAAGCTCATCCGCATCCTTTCCCGTGAGCACTCTCGGTTTCAAGCCATGCCGCTCCGCAAGGGCCTGAAGGGCGGTACACTCCTGAAGCGTCCCTGGGAGGCGGCTGAACTGAAAGCCTCGAAAGTCTTTGTATTCCTCGGGGTGACCTCTTGATCCGCTCTCTCTAGGGCCTGTGTCGGCTGATGGTGAAACACTTGCCGTGAAATCCGGATCACCAAAGAGTATCATGGCATCCGACGGGAAAGGAGGGACTTCCTTGATCAAATCCCGGCCGCTGGAAACATAGCGAATCAGGTACTTCTCGGAAAGGAACCGACCCTCCCGATCCAGCAGAGTACCGAAAGAGAGAAAATTCAATCCACCGTCAGGACTCAATACGATGCTCCGGGCGCCCTGGGGAAGCTCCTTTTCAAGAGGCTCCCAGACCAGTTGACTGAGGGATCGCAATGTCTTCTCAAAAACGGCATCTTCGGCGGGTGCTCTGAGGCTGCGACGATAACGTCCTACTACATTATCCACATCTTCCGCCCGCCCGAGGCGGACCCAGCGGGGTTCGCCTTCCGCGCGAATCACAACCGCGCCATAGTAGGGCTCCAATTTGCCTTTACCCAGGTAATGCTGATACAGGATGAACTCAATCAGGACAGCGTCACTGGAGAGAGCCGACTGGACTTGTTCCACTGTGACTTTCAGAGCTTTCCGGGCCTCCCCGAGACCCGTCACTTCCTTTGATAACTTGTTTTCTAAGTACCCAATTTCCTCTTGCAGGGCTCTCCGCTTCTCGATCAGCTCGGAGGAAGCGGCCGGATCCTTGTCCTTTGGAGTTTCCAGGAGAGAATGCAAGAGCAATCGCTTCCGAGCGCGCACGTCCTTCACAAGTGCGGCATAGGCGGGATTGCGGCCTGTCTCATTTTCCAGGCGCTCCTCCAGGAGGGAATCCAGAACAACCCCCTTCAGGCGAAGGACCGCAAGGGCAAGTGGGCGAGGGGCTCCAAGGGATGCCAGGAGGTTATAGGGAGACATGAGAGACAGAAACTTGAGGCGCTGTTTCTCAGGGGCAAAAGAGAGGACATGGCCTGTCATTTTCTCCTGAATCTGATAGGAGGAAAGAGCAAGGTGGAGACTGCTTTCGAGGCGGCCCAAATCCATGTGTGAGAAGGCCAGGTTGTTCGTATACATGGCGATCTCCATATGATCAGGGCCCCAGCTCTCCTTCTGAAATTCCAGGGCCTTTCGAAAGCCGGACTCTGCCCGCTCGATTCTGCCTGTCTTCAGGTACAGGGTGCTCAAGTTGTTGAGGGCAAGGCATGTGGCGCGATGCTGGGGACCAAGCCTCTTTTCATCGAGTTCCAGGACTCGCCTGAGATAGGACTCCCCTTTTTCGTAATCTCCTTTCAGAGAATACAGCAAGCCCAGATTGTTCATTACGGAAAGAGTCTCGGGATTCTCGGGTCCCAGAGCCCTGGTCAGGAGATCCAAGGCACGCCGGAGCACAGGTTCTGCCTCATCATAGGAGCCGGCGCGCAGATGGATAAGAGACAGATTGTTCACAATGGCCGCCTTGAGATAAGTCGCCTCACGATCCGATTCCTCTTCGCAGATTTGCAGTGCCTGGTTGTATAGCTCCTGAGCCTCGCCATGGTCTCCAAGAGCCAGGAAGAATGAAGCCTGATGAGCGAGAGCAGTTGCCGTCCTTTTGTGTTTCGAGCCGTATACCCTCTTGTGAAGGAGCACGGACTGGCGGTACAATGGATCGGCCTTTGCAAAATCTCCGGCCTCCTTGTAACAATCGGCAAGATTCAAGAAGCTCGTCGCCGTGTCCGGATGGGTGTATCCCAGATTTTTTTTGCGAATCTCGAGCATCTTTTCCGCAACTGGGATCGCTTCCTCGAAACGAGCGGCTTCCACATGGGCCACAAGCTCTTGTCTCAATTTCGGAATCTCTTCGAGTCCAGGGCCTTGCTCAGGCTGAGACGGCTCTCCACAGGGCTCTTTCCAGATCCTGACAGCCTCCGTGGGACCCCTGGAGTAAAGGGCGTATCCGCCGGTGTCCGGATATGTGTAAACATAAAAATTTTTCCACGGATCCTTCGGCAAAGAGGTAAGAGATTGGGACCACATTTTCGGCAAAGGCGGAATCCCGGGTTTTTCCACAAGGGCGGACAATCCTTGCTCGGTGGTGGGATAAGTCCCGTTGTCCAGATAGTATTGCTCCAAAGCAGATCGGATCACCCTGATTTGTGTCTCAAGGAAGGCTGCTGCCTGCCCCAGGCGCAGTGCGTGAAGAGTGTCGGGATGTTCGGGACCAAGGGCGGCTTCTCGTATCGTAAGGGCCTGATAGGAATATTTGCTCCCTTTTTCCGTATCCCCGGTCGAAAGACACAGCCCTGCCAGATTTTCATAGGAGGCGGCAGTGCAGAGGTGGCGGGGGCCGAATTTCTTCTCACAGATCTCTTTGACCTTCTCGGCTATGAGGAGGGCTTGCGGATATCGGCCTGCCTGTGACTGTTTCAGCATCTCCTCATTCATTTGAACGAGGGTCTCACTGTCGGAATTCCGGGCTCTGACCAGGTCATGGCATGGGAGAAACATCCCCCAGACCAGAAGGAAAGCAAGAAGAAACCGCCTGCGAAGGAACATCACTTCCCTACCCCCCTGTATGGAAAAGTAGATCTATGAGGTGTGCGCCCATCAGAATGACCCGGGCGGCAGGCTCAAGAAGAAGTTGTGAGAGGCATGTGCCGACAAGGGTGCCCACAGTCAAGAAAACGGCCATTATATATATGTGGCGATGGGGGCGCTGACCGGCGACTGCCTGATCTGTGAGCAGCGCGGACGTGGGATCCACAACAAGGGATAAAGCCACAGTGGCCACACCGTTCACTACCGAGGAGAGAAGCGCCGCCGTTCGGGCAAGGCCGGGCTCCAGGGCACTGGCATACGTGGCAGCCATGACACCTATAGTGTAAATTGAGATGACGAGTACATTCGCCCAGAGAAAATGCCTTGGAATTTCGGCGATATGGGAAAAGCGGACGCCGTAAAGAGACGGCCGCCTGATGCATGATAGAAGAGCATGCCACGATCGTGGCATGGCTGTTTCCCAGAGGAGAGCCGGAACCGATCCCAGGCGGTCCAGACCCAGAATGGCCTTCTTGTATACCTCGACAAAAGTGGGCATGAGCATCCACCCCAGAACAACACCCACCGTGGCGCCCAGGACGATCAATTGAAACTTTCCCGCGAGACCTGCCGAGTCCCCTGTTCTTATGGCATGATCGCGGATCGTCCCAAGGACCGGTGCATAAATCTGTTGGGCCAGGCGTGTGACCAGAAAAAAGAGATTGTAGATTGCTATCGCAGTCGCTACCCTTCGGGTGATCACCGCTGATATCCTGGAAACTACCGTGGTTGACGCAAGAAGGGTGACAAGAGCGTTGATACCAACAACAAGACCCAGGTTCCCCACGAGAAACCCACCCCCGCTGCCGAGGGCCAGGGTAGCATGCTCTATGATTCGGTTCGCGGGTTCAAGAAAAGCCTGTCCCAGGAGATTCCCCAGGAAATTTCCCCCCGCAAGCCAGACGGCTGTCGCGGCCACGTGTCGTTCAGGCCGTTCCCCGGCAAGAGCCTGATCCGTTATGAGCGCCGCCTTCGGGTCCACCAGAACCGAGAATGCTATAGCCGCAAAAGCATTCACAAGGCCTGAAAGGAGAACCGCTGTTGTGGCTTGTTCCGGATGTATGGCGCTCACGTACATCGCGGAAAGAACACCCACGGTCCAGATGGCGCCTGCAAGGACGTTGAAGATCAGGAACCCCACAGGGATGCCGTCCAGTCTCCACGGCGAAACCCCCATAAATGAGGGCCGTCGCAGACTTCCCAGGGCCTTTCTCCACGAGGACGGTCGAAAAAGACGCAGAAGCACACGAATCATGGACTTGTGGCTCTCCATGGACCGTATCCCCCGGACAAAAAGCTCCACCATTGTCGGCAGGAGGAGCCATGCAAGAAGCCCGCCGAAAGCCGCGCCTCCGACTATGATGCGGATCTTGAAAAGAAGAAGGTCCACTCTTCCCGACGCGATCGCCTCATCCACATAATGGCCCAGAACGGGGAGGTAGAAAAGGTTTGCAAAGCGGGCGACCATGAAGAAAATCTGAAATATGGTTACGGAAAGAGCGACCCTGCGGGTAATGAGCGCCGAAGGGCGTGAAGCCACGGTGGCTGTGGCAAGAAGTGATACCACCGCAGCCAGTGCGCAAATAAAGATGAGCTGTGGGTCAAGTAAATCCGGGGGCACAATTCCTCATTTCGAAACAAGTCTCTCTCAGATTTTAGCACTGGTTCGGGAATTTTGCAAGGACGCGAAACCTGTCAGTTTTCCCTTCACTCCTGGGTGCGGTTGTCCGAAAGAAGCGTAGAAAATAGTTAACAATTCTTCAATTGACCAGGAGTCGTCGAACTGCTAGGATGTACCAGAGAACATAACGAGTGGAGGGGATCGCTGTGGGTATTGAATTAAGACCTGCTGAACTTTCAAGTCTTCGCAATCAGAAATCGGCTGCACCTGTTGACAACAGTTTGCAACGTTCCAACAACTACTACGCAATCGAGGGATATCCTGAGAAATTCGAATCTCTAAAAGATGCCGTGGGCATAGTGAATCCCGACAAACCTGCTCAAGTTTATCAGCATGTTACTCACGATCTGGGAAGCGCACTGGTCACGGGAATTGGAACCGGCATAATTGCGGGTCTCGTAGCTTTTGGAGGAGTCATGGCAGTAGCAGGCTTCTTTCCAAATATAGCAAACCAGATGGGATTGGGCTTGCTTATGAGCTCCGTGCCTCTCGTGGGGGTCGCAACGGGTTTTGGGACAGGGATACGCGACTACCTGCAAGAAAGAGATTATAATACCGGAAGTGTTGTCAACAAGCCTTTCAATCACCCTGAGGGGCCGACTCACAATCATCTGACATGGGTTTATGTTTACGGCTGCCAGGTTAATGAGAATATCGTGTCCGATCTTACGGCGCAGGTCGAGAAAGATAAGCCTGCCTCTGTTGATCAAAACAGGTGATGGATCGCGATTTCTTGAGAGTGGGATCCTCGGGAATATCTATGCCAGCAAAGCACGGGCGCGGTCGTCGGAGAAAAGGACGCTCAGGTTCCGTGCAGGGATG
Source organism: Armatimonadota bacterium (assembly GCA_016183865.1). Taxonomy (GTDB): domain Bacteria; phylum Vulcanimicrobiota; class JACPDT01; order JACPDT01; family JACPDT01; genus JACPDT01. The sequence continues at coordinate 5,984 of JACPDT010000284.1, forward strand.
AGGGCCGGTTCTTCTTCCCAAAAAGGGGGAAAGGCATAGGGCAAGGTCTTGCTCCGGCTCGGCGGCGTGAAGCCGACTCTGTTGTCTGCATCCAGGCTGCGGAAAAGGATCACTTGATGAGCGAATCCGCCTTCCCTGAGGGGCCATAGTATCTCAACAGGTACTAAGGGGTTTTTTGCAACAAGAGCCTTACGGACTTCCTCGAAATCGGCGGTGACCCGGGGCTTTTTTCCGTAAACAATCTCGTGATCGCGGCTGAGGCGATCTATGAGGAAGAACTTGTTTTCATCCATGGGTTGCCATAAAAATCGGCGGAGAGAAGACGTTTCTCCAGCGTGGAAACGGGAATCTGCTCATACCCGTCCGAAAGGAACACACGTCCTTCCACAGGAGGAAAATGCTGCTCTGCCTCAATCTCCTTTGAGTAATAGGTGAAGGGATTCCAATAGGTGACCGTATCGTCCGTGACCTGAACGATCCGGATCTGGTGCCAGTTGGCCCCCGGCCAGATCACCTGAATGGGAACGGAATTCCCTTTTTCCGTCTCCTTGCGGATGGCGGCTACCAGCTCTCCAAGAGGATACCGTCTTCTGGAATCCTCCCAGCCCAGCGTGTCGTCTACCATGGCGACTCTGGTGTCATCGTCCACTACGGTGCGAATCAGGTACGGATTGTCCACCTCCCGCCCAAGGGCATCGGCGTGATGAAAATCATCCCTGGTTTTCATCAAAGCCCCCTGGAAAACGGCGGATGTCAAGGTGCGACCGATGGGATCGGACTGAAAAGTCGTGTCATCCCGCAGGAAGGGATGACCCGAGATCATGGTTGCGGCTCCTTGATTCCCGGCGAGACCTGAAAGGAGTCGAACATACTCTGCAGGATGCCTCATCGCGAGATCGGCGTGCATAATGGATGTAACATCACAGGTTCCGCTCTGAAAACCCTGGGAAATAAATTGCGGAGGTCGGGCCACATCGCCGATCGCAAAACAGAGATAAGGGAAGCGCAGCCCTGCCTTGTCGGCAGGCATCCAGAAATTCTGCCCGATCATTGCGTGCAGATCGGCCACAAGGGACTTGTTGTCCTTGTCCCGATCCTGAAGTCTTCCTTTCACCAGCAGCTCCTTGACCAGTTGCTGGGGAGTCGGGGTATTCTCTGAGGCAAGCTCCGGATGAGTATATCCATAAGGGGCTACCGCGGCCATCAACTCAAGGAACTTCACCTTGTCTTCTTCCGGCATGTAGGCGAATTCCGCCTTCTCCTGGGGTGTGAGTGAAGCCATGATGATCGAAGGATTGGTAGGGCCCGGTTTGGGCGCCTTGACGACTGTCGGAGGATGGGCCACCTGTTTTGGAGGCTCCGTCTTCTTGGGCTTTTCTGTGCGGCTCCCCTCACCATCGGGAAGAACGGTTCGGGCCCTTGTTTTGGACGCTTTGGCGGCGAGCGCTGCGATGGCGTCATCCACAGGGTTCCGAGGCGGCGCCGTGATCCGCTGATCGAGAAGAATCTTCACAGGTTCCCCTTCGAGTGGAATAAGATGATTAAAGACTCCCGAAAAGGCTGTGCGGTTCGGCCCCAATGCTGTGATGATGGTTCCCACAAGAACGCCCCCTTCATCCTCTTGCTCCACCTGTAAGCATATCTTATGAGGAGCCGAAAGGCAAGAAAAATTTCGGGACCTTTTGTTGGAATTCTGTTAATTTTCGGTGAGCTAAGCTAGAGTTTCGCCATTTTTCAGGCGGCTGATGGCATCTCGCAAAGGAATTCGAGGACGGATTCGATTTTTTGCTGTACCCTTTCTGAGGTTGGGTCCTGCAAAAATAAGGGGATGCAAATCGCTTTGCGAACAGCTCGCAACATGTCGTAGAACGAAGGTTCTGTCTTGTGGCGGTGCCAGGGAGATCGGGCTTTAACCGCTTGTACATCGGCTGCGACGTTCCCGTGTTGGAGATACCACAGATGAATCAATGCGTATGTCACGAAGACAAAGGGGACCGTGCGCTGGACTGCTTTTGCTCCACGCTGTCCTCGGGGTTGGGGGCC
>JACPDT010000276.1:0-14368 GCA_016183865.1 Armatimonadota bacterium
AATACCGAAAGCTTTTTGTAGGGCCGAATTGGATCCCAGTTGGAACTTCATTGTCACAGATGCCTGTGATATGATTTGGTCGGATGTTGCAGCACTTTTCTCAGCACCATATCAAACCACAGGAGGTCGCAGCAGAATGATCAACACTTCATACGGATTCACACCCATCAGGAGAGAAACAGGGTGGGTCCCTTCCAAGAATGAGAAGCTTGAGCAGGAGTTGTACAAGAAGCTTCAGGCCAATGGAAGAATCTATGATGGGGACGAGGCCGACACGATCGTCGTCAGCAAGCAGGGAGGACCCTTCGGAATCGAGTTTCGGGTCGGCGGATTTGTCGGCCAGGATGTGGAGCTTCAGGGTTTTCCCCGGGCTATGCCCCCTATGAATTATGACGGTACCAGAATTGATGAGCCCGGATGCGGCGATCTTGGAAAAGAAGTCTATTTCTTTGATCCCAGGTCTCCTTTTGTCCAGGATGGCGGAGAGCACACGTATAGTTTCCAGCAGTTCACGCACGTCGGCGGTCAGAGCAAGATGAAGGTCATCAAGGTTCTGGTGGGCGACGAGGTAAGAGCGCAGTAGTAAAGCGAACAAGTCTTCATCGGCAGGGCCATCCGTGGATGGCCCTGCTGTTTTACTCCTGCAGGAATTTGTCTGTTTTCGGGGAAACCCGGCTCAAGCTTCCGAAAAGGGGATGAGTTTATGAAAGACAAAGACAGCTATATGATGGATAAAGACCTTACGCCTTCCCGAAAAAAGGCGGCTACTCAGGAAGATGAGTATTTCGCAAAAAAAGACCGTGAGCTCCTTGAGGCGGGCAAAGTACGGGACAAGGAGGAGGAGAAGAAGCTTCTCAGGGAGCTTCATTACATGCATTGCCCAAAATGCGGCTATGAGCTTGAGGAGGTGTCGCGAAAAGGGGTGCAGGTGGACCGCTGCACTGAATGCGGCGGCATATGGCTTGATCCCGGCGAATTGGAAATACTCCTTTCTCATGAAGACATAGGAATCATGAAAGGGATTCTGAAGGTTTTCTCCAAGGGGTCCACTCATTGAGCGAAACGGCAGTTTCGGAGGGGCAGTCCCTGCCCCGGACCCTCGGGTTTTGGGACGCCTGCTGCCTGATCGCGGGAAGCGTTATAGGGTCAGGGATTTTCCTTGTGACTTCCGATATTGCAGCCCAGGTTCACTTGCCTGAGCTGATCCTCCTGGTATGGGTTCTGGCAGGGTGTCTGTCCTTTTGCGGGGCCCTTTCTTATGCCGAATTGGGCTGCCTTTTTCCCCGGGCGGGAGGGCCATACGTGTTTCTGCGGGAAGCTTTCGGCCCTGTGTGGGGGTATCTTTTCGGGTGGGCCATGTTCGGCGTCATACACACCGGCTCCATTGCAGCCGTATCCGTGGCCTTTGGAAGGTATCTTGGAGAGTTTTTTCCCTTTATGGAAGGGGTTGGCGTCAAAGTTGCGGCAGTTGCGGCCATTCTGATCCTTACCGCAGTCAATGCTCTAAGCACCCGGTGCGGCGCCTCGGCTCAGAACCTGATGACCGGGCTCAAGCTCGCGGCCCTCTGCATCCTGGGATTTGTCACCCTGGCTTTTGGAAAGGGAGTTGTCGCAGCCTCGCCTTCCCATTCGCCCGAAGCCTCGGGCATGGGATTGCTCGGCGCCTTCGGTCTGGCCATGATTGCCGCCCTGTGGGCCTATGACGGCTGGGGGAATCTGACGTTCACGGCAGGGGAAATCCGGGATCCCGGAAGAAATATCCCAAGGTCTCTTTTTCTGGGGGTCGGGGTCGTGACGCTTCTTTACTGCGTTACGAATATGGGGTATCTTCACGTCCTGCCCCTTGACCGCATCATCCAATCCCAGCGCGTGGCCTCCGATGCCGCACAGGCTGTTCTGGGCTTGGGAGGCGGCAAATGGATCAGTGCGGCGATTCTTGTTTCCACCCTTGGCTGTGTAAATGGAATGATTCTGGCAGGCCCCAGAATCTATTATGCCATGGCGAGGGATGGTCTCTTCTTCAAAGGGGCATCGGGAGTGCATCCCCGTTTCCTCACCCCTTTCGGGTCGGTCGTCGCGCAAGGGTTGTGGGCCGTGGTTTTGACACTTTCGGGTAGATATGATGAGTTGTTTACCTATGTCATGTTCGCTGCATGGATCTTCTATGGGTTGACGGTTGCGGCCCTTTTCGTGTTCAGGGCCAGGGGAATGGAGTCTCCCTATCGGGCCTGGGGATATCCCTGGGTTCCCGCGGTTTTTGTGGCGGCCTCCGGGTTTCTGGTGCTCAATACTTTGCACCAGCGTCCCAGAGAATCATTACTCGGCCTTGGAATCATGCTGGCCGGTCTTCCTTTCTTTTTCTTTCTGAAAAATCGCAGGAAAGAGGTGGAATATGAAGGATCTTGCGATCCTGGCTCTTGATGCGGCGTCCTCTTCCGGTGCATCCTACGCGGATATCCGCATCGTGGAATCCAGACATGAGGAGATCAGGATCAGGAATGAGCGGATCGAGGCAGCGGAGGCCGGAGAAAGTACGGGATTCGGCGTCAGGGTTGTCTGCGACGGGGCCTGGGGCTTTGCTGCTTCCCGGGACGTGAATCGTCAGTCCGTGAAGGCTACCGCCCTCCTTGCCGTTCGGGTCGCGAAGGCATCGGCTTCCGCCAGGAAGAAGGATGTGATCCTGGCCACTGCGCCCAAAGCGATGGACCATTACAAGACCCCCATTGTGAGGGATCCCTTTCATGTGCCTCTGGAAGAGAAGCTGAATCTTCTTTTCCTTGCCGCAAAAGAGGCCAGGGGCGTAAAGGGGATCAAGACCGTCGCCTGTCGGACGGAATTCTGGAGAGACCGGAAATTCTTTGCAAGCACCGTGGGCTCTCTTATAGAACAGGATATTTTTCACAGTGGCGGCGGGATTTTTGCTAAGGCCGTGAGTCCTGATGAGGTGCAGCATCGCTCCTATCCCAACAGTTTCGGCGGGGATTACCGGGCAGGAGGATATGAGGTGATCGAGCATTTTCAGTTGCCTCAAAATGCCCGACGGACGGCGGAAGAGGCTGTGGCCCTGCTCTCCGCCGCCCAGTGCCCTTCCGGTACCACAACAGTGGTGCTGGATGGTACTCAAGTCTCCCTGCAGATACACGAGTCTTGTGGCCACGCCGTGGAGCTGGACAGAGTCCTCGGAAGCGAGGTGAATTTCGCGGGGACCAGCTTCCTGACTCTGGATAAGTTGGGGCGCCTGCAGTACGGGTCGCCTCATGTGAACATTACGGCTGATGCCACCTGTCCGGGAGGGCTCGGCACGTTCGGATACGATGATGAGGGGATTCCAGCTTTCAGGGCGGATCTTGTCAAGGAAGGATTGCTCACAGGCTACCTGACGAGCAGGGAGACCGCGGCGACCCTCGGCCAGGAGAGCAATGGAACTATGCGGGCAGAGGGGTGGCAGAATTTTCCATTGATCCGCATGACGAATATCAATCTTCTTCCCGGAAAACATAGCTTTGACGGCCTCCTTGCCGATGTGGAGGATGGAGTATACATGGAAACGAACCGCTCCTGGAGCATTGATGACAGGAGAGTCAACTTCCAGTTCGGCACGGAGATCGGGAGGGAGATCAAAAAGGGAAAACTGGGTCGGCTCCTCAAGAACCCGACCTATACCGGGATCACCGTGGAGTTCTGGAACTCCTGCGATGCTGTAGGGGAGGCTGCTCTCTGGGACATCTGGGGGACGCCGAATTGCGGCAAGGGGCAGCCCATGCAAAGCATGAGGACCGCCCAGGGGGCGGCGCCTGCGCGCTTCAGGAATGTAAAGGTGGGGGTGGGATACAGGACATGAAGGAATCACAGATTGCCCATCTCCTTGAGAGCGCCCTCTCCCGAGTGAAGGCCGACCAGGGGGAGCTTCTTTTTCAGGGTGGAGTTTCAGGGACCACTCGTTTCGCGGATAACAGGATTCACCAGAACATGGTCTCGGAAGATTACACCATTACCTGCCGGTGCGTGATCCGGAAGCGCACAGGCTATGCCACGACCAACCGCTTCGATTCGGATTCACTGACACGGATGGTCAAAAAGGCCCAGGAGATCGCAGGAAAGCAGACCCCTGACCCTGATTTCCAGTCCCTGCCATCCGCTTCCCCATATCCACAGGTGCAAGGCTGTGATGAGGAGACAGCCACCTGCACCCCGGAGCTTCGGGCCGAGAAAATTCGCAAAGTGATCTCTGCGGCTGAATCGGGAGGGCTCTCCGCTGCCGGGCAGTTGACCACAACCCGAAGGACCCTTGCCGTCATGAACACGCAGGGCCTTTTCGCCTACCATCAGGGAAGCCAGGCGGAGTTCAGCCTGACCGTCTTGACGCCGGTCAGCTCAGGCTACTCGGGGGAAGATTCACCGCATCTCTCTGCCCTCTCTTTGGAGCAATTGACCGAAAGGGCGATTCGAAAGGCCCTGGAGGGCCGAAAGATTCAGGATCTTCCTCCTGGAGACTACCCTGTCATCCTGGAGCCTCTGGCCGTGGGAGACATGATTGATGTGCTTGGATGGACTGGTCTCGGGGCTAAGGACATGGAAGAGGAGTCCTCCTGCTTCACCGGCCGCATGGGGACAGAGGTGGCATCCTCTTCGATCACACTGGTGGATGATGCCACAAACCCCCGGGTATATTGCACCCCCTTCGATTTTGAAGGCGTCCCCAAGAGGCGCGTTGTCCTGATTGACAAGGGCAAGGCCAGAGGGGTGGTCACCGATTCCTATTATGCAGGGAAAATGAAGCTGAAAAATACCGGCCATGCGACTCCTCGGGGTGAGGACGGGCCCCAGCCCTGGCACAAGATCCTCCTTCCGGGGGAATCCACGGTGGAGGAGATGATCCAGGGAACGGAGCGGGGCATACTGGTCACACGCTTCTGGTACACGCGATTGGTGGATCGAAAGCAGACCGTTTTCACAGGGATGACCAGGGACGGCACGTTTCTGGTTGAGAATGGGAAGGTGACCTCAGGTGTTCGTGATTTCCGGTTCAATCAGAACATCCTGGAGGCCCTTTCTTCCGTTGAGAGCATATCGAAAGACCAGGTTTACTCAAGCTATGTTCTGGCCCCTGCCTTGAAAATCGGATCTTTTCGGTTTACGGGAAGAACGGCCGCCCGAAGAGGAGGAAGGAGTTGGATCTCATGACTCGCAGGAATTTTCTTTCAGGCCTGGGACTGGGCCTCCTCCTGGCCGGTTTGGGTCCCCTCGGGGCTCCGGCAGAGGAGCTGGCCCGCAGGGAAAAAAGATTGGAGATCGAGGAAGAGATTACCTGGCTTTCAGGCATTCCCCAGGAAGGCTGCTCAGGTCATCTGGAGAAGTCCACCCCCACCTGACGTCCCCCATCGGCCCTCCTGCGCCTGTCGAAACTTCGCGTCACCGGTGCGTCAGGAAAAGGGATTCCTGCGCCCGCCCTGGGAGAGAACCGGGAGAAGAGGTCCTTCGGGCGCCTTGCCGTCTCCATCTTCCAGCTTGAACGTGGAGACAAGCTCTTCCAGGTTCCTTGCGTGTGAGGAGAGGAGCCTCACATTCTCTGTGACGGCCTCCAGATGCCTCAACTGGCTCTTCGCGCCTTCCTTGATTTTTTCCGAAATGTCCGAGAATTCATAGGAGAGACCGCTGGTCTCTTTAAGTGTCTTTGAGACCGTATGGCTGTTTGCGGCCATCTCCTGACACATGGAGGCATTGTTCTGGGAGATACGGGCCATGTTGCCGATGGCGAGCACCACCTCCTCGTTTCGGGTTGTCATGACCTCCATAGCCTGAGAGGTGGCTTCGATTTCCGTGTAGGTGTCCCGCATATTCTCAAGAATTTCCGTAAGGGCCGCCTGGGCCTCCTCACCCTTTGAGGAAATCTCCCCGATCAACGTTCCGCCAGTTTCCGGATCTCTGTTGCAACAACGGCGAAGCCACGCCCGTGCTCGCCGGCTCTGGCGGCCTCGATGGCTGCGTTCAGAGCCAGGAGGTTCGTCTGTTCCGCGATATCGGTGATCAAGCGGATAATGCCCCCGATCTGCTTGGAGAATCGGGCCAGGTTCTCCACTTTCTCCAGAGTCTTGTTCACGGTTCCCTTGACTTCTGAAATGCTTTCTACGGTCTTCCCGATGGCTTTTTCTCCTGCCACGGCTTTTTCCGACGCCTCGCTGGACCTCTGCGCGATTCCCGACAGAGTTACCGCCGTGTTATGTAGGAGTTGCGAGATCTGCTCGATGTTCTGGTGACTGGTAAAGGTGCTGTCCGACTGTTCGGCGGCCCCCCTCGCAATCTGATCTATGGAGACAAGGAGCTGAGCCAGCTCCTCCGTGACCGCAGCAAAGCGCTCTGTCTGAACTTCGGCCCCGCCGGCCAGTTGTTCCGAAAGATCCGCAGTCTCCCGAGCCGGCCTTTCCGTCGCCATGGTTCGTTCCACCATCTCCTCCGACCCCTTTGCGATCCTTGCAGTGAGGGTTCTGGCCTGGCAGATCAAGGGAGACCAGCCGTGGATCATGTCCGCAAAGGCTCTGGACAGGAGGCCGATCTCATCGTTCCGGATCAGCTCCGGCTTGCACGTGAGGTCTCCCCCAGAAAGGACTCTTGCTGTCTGGACTACGTGTCCGAGGGGGCTTGTGAGGCTTTTCGCGACACGGATCCCCAGGATGATGACAACGAGCGTGGCGCCGGCAAGAAAGAAAAGGAGCAGAGGAGAGGACTTGTGAGTTTCGCCCTTCCTGAGCGGTTCAGGAGTCACGATGAGTGTGGCCAGCTCCTCCCCGTTGCTGCCCACAACAGGGACGACCGTCCCTTTCAGCCCCTTCAATTTCACGGATTTTCTTGAGCCGCCCTTTTTGGGAGGTTTGGGAAGTTTCATGTGGAGGAGAGCAGGGACGGTCGTCCTATTGATCTCTCCCCCTGTCGAAAGAGAGACATCGGAGCTTGAGAAGTATTTGAGCTTTTCGATAAAAGGGTTCTCAAAATAATAACCCATGCCCACATAACCGACAGTCCTATCGCCCTGGCGAATAGGCGCTGTGGCATAGAGAACCGGCTTTCCTTCCCATGCGGAAAAAGCAGAGGAAAGGGCAGGAGGCACGGAAGAAATCGGAGGCTTTTTCTCCATGGTCCCCAGGAGATGGGCTCCCTTTGCGTTGAAAAGATCCACCCTGTCCACATCAGAGGCATTCCGAAAGGCCGACAACAAGAAAAAGACCGAAGTGGTGTCTCCACCGGCGAGGACGCCACTCATAAGCATATTCAAGAGGCTGTTCTGGGAGAGCTCTTTCGCGTAGTACTCGCTTTTTGTCCTGTATCCCTCCAGGAATTTGCCTGCAACCCGCGCCGAGTTTTCCAGCCTCTGTTCCCTGTAAGTTCGCTCCGCAGTCCAATTCACCAGGATCATGGTGGCAGCCATGAGTATTACGGTCAATACAGGGAAAACCCACAATTTTCGGGCGATCGGAAGATCACCCCAAAGTCGTGCCAACGAAGACAAAAAGTTTACCCCTTCTTGATCAGCTTGTTCAATAATACTTGATACCCTACGGGAAGTCCAAAATCATTATACTTTATGTTGCCCTTGATGTCAAGAAGTAAAACCTTTGGGATCCCCTTGACTTTGTATGACCGTGTTACGTTCTTGTTCTGGTCCAGGAGAATTGCATAGGGAATTTTTTGTTTTCTCGCGAAAGAAGCGACTTTTCGCTCATTCTCACCAACATCTATGGACAAAAGGGTGAGTCCCTTACTCTTATACTCCTCATAAGCTCTCTTGAGCAACGGGATCTCTTCCCTGCAAGTCGGGCACCACGTGGTCCAGAACACCAGAAGCACCGGCTTTCCGGAGAACTGGGAAAGGGAGACCTGGCCTCCGCCTACCTTGTTCAGAGTGAAATCCGGGGCTTTTGAGCCGATAGCCAGATCCTGGGCCTGGGCAATCGGCAGGCTCAGAAACGCAAGCAAAGCCAGGAGCCCAAAAACATACTTCATTACAGACAAACCTCCTTAAATCATGAGCTTCCCTGCGCTCACAAGGAAATACTCACCCAGGACGATCATGGCGGCGGCGAAGAATTTCTTGATCCCCGCCATCCATGGCCCTGCCTTTGGTAAAGACGTAATCAGGCCGGTGAAGGTTCCCAGAACAAGCAGCAATGTTCCCATTCCGAAAGCAAATGTGAAAAGAAGTGTGAAGCCGAAAAGCATATTCTGTTTTGTGGCCACATATGCCAGGATCGCTCCCAGAATCGGCGCCGTGCAGGGCGCGGCTACAAGTCCTGAGACAAGTCCCATCAGGAAAGCCCCGACAAAGCCCTTTTTCGATATTTTTTCCGGGAGTTGTCCGAGAAAGGAGGGGATCGGGATTGTGAAGATTTCGAACATGCTGAGACCGAAGAGGATGCAAATGTTGGCTACAACGAGATAAACGATGGGACTTGAGCTGATTTCTCCGAACATGACGCCTGTCAGGCTTGCTATGGCGCCCAATGTTGCATAGGTAACGGCCATGCCCAGGACATACCACAGGGAGAGAAGGAAAGCGTGAAAACGGCTCTCGCTCCCCTTAGCGCCGATGAAGCTTATGGTGAGAGGGATCATGGGGTAAACGCAGGGAGTGAAGCTAGTGAGAAGACCTCCCACCCAGACTACAGGGAAGGCCAGGAGTGGGGAGCCGGCAATTGCCGACTCGAATTGCTGCAAAATGGAATCCACGTTTTTTGCCTCCTTTGTATGAGCAAAATGCAAAGGGCAGAATGAAAAATCCAGGCGCAGGTTTCAAAGCGCAATGGTGGTGTGGGGAACTCCGATATGCCGGAAGACTTCCAACCAAGGTCCCTGACTACTGACTACTGACTACTCGCTACTTCTTTGCAGATTTTTCTTCCTTGAGGAATGATGCCTTATAATGAGTCTTATTGATGCTTTCGATGAGCTTCCTGGCGTCCAGCTCCCGAGTTCCCTGAATTACCGCCCTGTTTTCGTCATGGCTCACCTTGGCCGCGATCACACCAGGGATTTTATGAATCGCCTTTTCCACGGTATCCTGACACCCCATACAGGTCATTCCTTCAACCTTTAGTGTGACGATCTTCTGAACCTGGGCCGGCTTCTTTGGCGCTGCATCCACCCATGCGTGGGCAAGAAAAATCAAGGCAATCCCTGTTGCTATCGAGCCGGCCAGCAAGAGAGATTTCTTCATTGTATGTACCTCCTTTGGTTCCCACCCCCACCCAGCCTCCCCTTTGAAGGGGGAGGATCGGGGGAACTACTACGGTCCCATCACCGACGCAAGATCCAGCATCTCTCCTTCAGGAAGGTGGGACACCAGGAAACAGGCTGTATTGGTTCCTGAGTCCTTCCAGGAGATGCAGCGACAGCAGTCATGTCCGCTGCACACCAGCATTCGATTTCCCTTATGCACCTTTCGGCCGGGAGGCAGGCGGACATCATGCCCATCCACGATCTGGAGGGAGACCTTCTCATTTCCCTTTTGAAATACCAGATAGGCGCTTCTCTTGCCGTGGAGCCAGTGAAGGCGTCCACCCAGAAGAAGCACTCCCGGCACCTGCTTTTCCGGAAACATTCCCTTGTTGAAGCTCAACTCATGGGATTGCAGGAAAAAACCCGCCAGGTCCCGGGGATCCGACGTGAACCTCTCCAGAGGGAGATTTCCTTCCGACACCTCGTGATGATCGCGCATCGAGTCAAGGGCGAGGATCGCTGACGGATCCCGCTCCGTTATGGTTGGAAATCTGCCGGGCGGCGTCTTCATCGAGAAAAGGGAGATCCCCAGAATCAGAAGCATACTGGCGGCAAGAGCAAGCGCCACCCTTGGCCAGAGTCGAGCCGAGGGCGCCGAAACCTGCCTGGGGAGGGATCTCAGAATCCGGCTCTTGAGCTCGGAAGGCATGTCAGGGGCCGGTTTCGTCTCCTTGAGTCGCGCCACCAGAGCAGTCATTGCCCGGTATTCGGAAGCGCATAGGGAACACTCACCCAGGTGAGCTCTTACGGCCTCCTTCTGCTCGGGCTCAAGCTCATTGTCCAGGTATGGATGAATCCATCTTGTGAAAAGGTCTGATCTTGTCATTTTGCAAACCCCCGGGCTCCGGCATAGTCACGAAGTTTGTTGTACAGCATTCTCCTGCCCCTTGAAATCCTGGATCTTACTGTCCCGATGGGGCAGGCAAGGATCTTTGTGATCTCCTCATAAGTAAAGCCCTCCAGATCGCACAGTGAAACTGCGGCGGCATACTCAGGAGGCAATACTTGGAAAGCTTCCATGATTTCCTGGTCCAGGACATGGCGAAAAACCTCCTCCTGGGGATCCCCCAGCCCCTCAGAAGCTTCCTTCCAGGAAACCCTGTCCAGCTCTTCCCCCTCTGTCGGTTCCACGGTGTGGCGCTCTTTTTTTCGGTATTCATTGATGACGAGATGGGTCAGAATCGTCAAGAGCCAGGCCTTGAAGCTCTCCACAACCGTCCCTGTCGCCAATGACCGATAAGCCCGCAAACATGTCTCTTGCACAAGGTCCTCCGCGTCCTTCTCATTCCTGCACAACCGGACTGCCTGCCTGTAAAGCAAGTCCAGATGCGGAGTCACATTGTCCACGAAAATCTTGTGTTCCGACTCGCGCCCGGCAGAGCGATTTTTCATCAAAGACCCTTTCCGGACAAACCTCGCCAATAAAGACACTTGAGGCTTGTCCAAAGTTCCACGGTCAGGGTTTGCCATAGAGGCACGGAGGGCAAAACCATACTAGTGCATTGTCAACACTTAAATTGTGGGTTATCTGGTATAACGTCATTCCTGCGCAAGCAGGAATCCAGTATTAAGATTCTGGATTCCCACTTTCGTGGGAATGACATAACCCCTAAAATATAGGTTGACAGCCCACTAGGGCGAGGCCACTCTCTGCAGCACCTGCAATACCTTCTCGGCGTCAAAGGGCTTGGTGATTATGTTTCTGGCCCCTGCTTCCAGGGCCTGCACGACGGTCTGATGGGTCCCCCCAACGGAGCTGACTACGACCACCTTTGCCTGGGGGTCGTAAGCCAGAATCTGCTGAATTGTTTCTATCCCGTTGATACCTGGCAAAACAATATCCATTGTGACCAGATCGGGTTTCAGGTCCCTGTAAAGCTGAATCGCCTCTTCCCCTGTCTTTGCATGGCCCGCCACGACAAAGCTGCTCCCTGCCAGCACCTTTTCCAGCAGCATGGCGATCGTTCGGCTGTCATCCACGATCAGGATCCGCTTGGTTTCACCCATATCTTACTCCCTTCCTGAACCCTTTCTGATGATTTGGATTTCCGCAAAACCTTCTGTAGTGAATAAGGGGAAAACGGTTGCGCTTTCCGAGGGCTTGAACTCTATGACCTCCCTGTCCACCATGCGGATCGGTTGAGGGGCTGAGATCTCTACATTTTTCCCCATTTGCATCAGTTTGGCGGAGACATTTCCACAGACGATGTTCAGAAACTCACAGGTGGCGTCAATGACCAGATATTCTTCGGGATCGGTCGTTTTGAGGAATCGCTCGGCGATTCTGGAAGCCACGTTCTTTGACATTTTCATCAGGAATTTGCACTCATAGTCTCCTCGAAACTGAATCAGGTTGGAAAGAAAGGAGTTCACGGTATAGCCCTTCTCCTCCCTGGCCTCCCCCAGTTTCACAAGGATGTCGGCGATCCTTCTGTACATCTTGATCGTCAAGTCCACAAAAGTAAAGAAGATTTGGCCTTCAGGGGTTCCGGAAAGCGCATCCAGAGCCTTCAGCTCCTCCGCGCCCGCGGTGCTTTCCTCTTCCTGATATATTCGAAGCTCCAATTCTATCTGATCCATGGTCAGGTAATTCAGATCGGTGATTGCCTGTCCAAGGTAAATGTGGCTGGCCTTTTGCATGGTAACCAACTCACTCAGTTGCGCGGCGCTCAGGAGACCCAATTGCACGGCCAGCTCTCCGAACATCATATCCGTGCGCTGTTGCTCCGCGTGAATGCGCACGAGGTCTTCCTGAGTGAGGAATCCCTTACTCAGGGCAAGCTCTCCGAGCCTCTGGACCTTCGATTTCTGGTAATTGATGGCATTGAGCAATTGCTCCCGCGTCAGTAGTCCTTTTTCAAGAAGATACTGACCAAAGAATCTCGGCATATTGAGACCTCCTGTGACCGGTTGTGATCCTGGTTCAATTTGACGGAATCCCCCTGATTTCCTCTCCTTTCCCTCACCCAATCTCCACCCTCAGGGGGGAGGCAGGAGGGGGGCGGCTGCTCGGGCTGTCGGGAGGGAAATAAGGATGGAAGTGCCCACCCCAGGCTCGCTTTCCGCCCATATTCTGCCCCCCTGTCGTTGGACGATGCCCTGAGAGACGGAAAGGCCCAGACCTGTGCCTGACCCGATTTCCTTTGTGGTGAAAAAGGGATCGAAGATCCTGGGAAGATTCTCAGGGGAAACCCCCTGTCCGTTGTCCCTCATAATGACCCGAACTTCGTTCTCATGCACTTCGTATTGGATCGCAATCCAACCGTCGGTCGGCCGGCTTCCGGATTTTCGCTTCTCCACAATAGCATCCCGGCTGTTCAGAAGCAGGTTCATGAAAACCTGGGAAAGCTCCTGGGGATTGGAATAGGCTGGTGGGACGCCGTCCATCTCCATCCTTACTTCCACCTGCTCGGTCGTCAACTGGTGAAGGCACAGGGCGATACTGTCCTCCACGACCCCTTTGAGATCCACGAGACCTGTAGTGGATGAGGATTTCCGCGAGTAGTTCAGGAGTCGCTCGGTGATTCCTCTGCACCTCTTGGCGCCATCCACGATGATTTTCAGTGTGTCCCGATCTTCATCGTCTTCGGTTGTCATGGCAAGCATCTGCGCACTTGCCAGAATCGCCCCGAGGGGATTATTGATTTCATGTGCCACCCCTGCAGCCAGTTGACCCACTGCCGCCATCTTCGAGGACTGCACCAGTTGAGACTGGGTCTCCTGCAATTTCTTGTATGCCTCTTCGAGCTGTCTCGCGAATTCCTTTGTTTCCTGATAAAGCCTCGCATTGAGCAGGGCAGTCGTGGTCTGACTCGCCGCAATGGTCAGGAATTTCTGCTGGACTTCGAGGAAAAATGGGTTGGCAACGATCACCGCACCCAATTGACGACTCTCTTGTGACAGGGGAAGGATCATGAGCTGAAGGCCCTGTGCGGGAAATGCGGGTCTGATTGTCTCAGGTATCTCTTCATAGGTAACGGCTCTTGCTTTTGTTCCACTCAGGAAACTCACCAGTTCTGAGATTTCTATGTCGGGGGGTGGAAAGGGGGAGGGGAAAACTCCGGAGGCCTTGCCTCTTCCGGATGACGGCTCATCCATCCAGAGAAGGACGGCGGTTCCCTGGCTGCCTGCTGCCTCTCTGAGCTTCTCAACAATGATCCCCAGGATTGTCGGCAGGTCCAGGGATGTATTGATCTTCTTCGAGAAAGAGTACAATGCCCCAAGCTCGTCCTTTTCTTGAATCTGGCGGAAGGAACCCAGGAGAAATAGAAAAGTGGCGGCAAAGGGAACCAGGAAGAGAAGCAATGGACCCTTGCCGAGATTCTCATAAACCAGAATCACCAGGGGAGAAAGGGGCACGAGAAGCAGCTCCGGAGAAAAAGGATGATAAGCGAGTTTCCACGGTGGACGATTCTCCCAGAGGTTCAAGTAGACATCCATAAAAAAGAAATCGAACAGAAGGACTGTCCCCAGGGTAGAAAGGAGGGGAAAGAGAGCCTCAGGTGTCCATAGCCAGAAGGGGAGCCTTCCCCCTGTTGCCAGGTAAACCCAGCCGGTCACAGCAAGGGTAATGCCGTCTTTCGCGATAAGATACAGGGTTCCGATCAGGGTAATCTTCTTCCCTGTGACAGTTCGATACACGGCTGCTGCGACAGTCGCCAGCAACATGGAAATCGAGAGCCAGGGCCCGACATGGAGGAGACCCGCATAGAGGGCGGGGACCATTAGTGTGATCTCCTGGCGGAGCTTTGGAATCTGTATGTATGTGAAGGTGAATATGAGAAGAATAGCGGCCCACAGGATGATGGCCGACAGAGAGGGTCGGGGCGCCGACCTCAGTATGCCGGTCAGAATGAAGATTGAGGCGCCTATCGTAAGGGCCTCGTTGATTCGGGCGAACCGATGATACTGGAAGGGGGCTTTTTCCGCCATCAGTGGGCTTGTTTCGATGAGAAGGCTCTTTCACCCTTTGTGAAGGGAAAACAGAAGTGGCGGGTCTTTTCTCCCGCCACTTTCCTCTTATGATCTCTTGCTTCAGTAATTAATGCTCATCCTGCGGAGACCATCTCCACGGATATCCCCACGGCCCGCCGGGTCC
>JACPDT010000276.1:14382-22820 GCA_016183865.1 Armatimonadota bacterium
GTATGTCTGGCCGTCGCCGGTATCCCATCGCCACGGGGAGCCGTAAGGGCCTTCTCCGTTGGCGTAGGAGGAGCCATCGGGCTTGAAAAGGGAATTCCTGCCCGTATAATATCGTTGGAGCGCTTCCTTGTCGTACCACTGATTCTCATCGGTTCTTCCAAGGACGCCGGAGGCTTTGAGGTCCTGGCCCGCTCCCTGGGCCGCAAAGAATTCCTCCATGCCTTGCGGGACGGCCTCTTTGCCGTGAATGGTCAATCCTTGCAGTCTGTATCCCTTCTCATTATCAGGAGTGTAGTTGGCTGCATAGGTCTCCGTGTAGAAGTGGAGCGGGTTGTTCCCTGCCAGATAAGAGGGAAGCTGCTCTCCGCTTGTCTTCGCATCTATGTACTGGTTCGCCACCTTCACGACAAAATCGTCTCCGTATTTGTTGTAATTGATGGCGAACATGGCATGGCCGGTTTCATGGCGGATGATGTAGTTCCTGTAGGAATCCATCATTTCGGGAGTCGAGCCCTCCCCTTGCCAGTATTGGCCGTCAAACATTCCCTTATTGAGATAAATGGTGGGTCCGCCATCCGTGTCATTCAGAACCGTATTCCCATATACTTTGATATTCTCTCCGCCTGTCAGCTTCGGATCATTGGAGTCCACAACGCGGATCTTGAATCCCGCCTCCTCCATGGCTTTCACGTCAGCCAGAGGGATCGGACCGTATGCCTCCTGGATTGCCTTTCGCTCTTCATCGGACAAGGCGGCTGCTTCGGTCTGGTCAATCTGGCCGTCCTGGTTTGCGTCCAGTCCCCGGTCAATAAGGTGATCCACCGTCCGCTGCTTTTCCTCTTCCGGCGTCAACGGATGGTCGGCCGGGGGAGGGTCTACGGGTTTGGTATTCGCCAGGTGTTGTTGTCCAGGCTGGCTCAATACTACATCATCATGCGGTTCTGCGCCGCCTCCTCCATCAGCGGGCTTGGTCACCGTCGCCGTGGGTGTCGCAGCGGGGGCTGTGGGGGCAGCGGCAGTTGTTTCACGCACCGCTTCAACCTTTTTCACGACTTCTTCACCTGCCATAAGAACTCACCCCTCCTCTGATCTTTTCTCCCTTTCATGTTATTTCACGACAGGAAGAGGATTTGTCTAGTGGAAAATAGCTTTCAGGTGTCGGCATTCATCAGTCAGTCGGAAAACCTCAGCAGAGGACCAGGTGCTATGGCTGAGAGCCGATAGCTGACCGCTGACAACCCTTAAGTGGGTCGAGACATAAATTCCATCACGCCTTGGCGCTTCTCTGGATCCCGACCCACTAAGAGTTGGAATACGCTGTAAATGCTCTTCGTGCTTGACGGGCACGATGGGGGCAGGGGTGAATTCTGCGGAAAAGACCCGTAAATTCCGACAGTCGCTCCAGTGGAGAAAAGGCCCCTCCCCCGCCGCCCAAAATGGTCTGGACACAAGCGGCGGCCTCTTCCGCATCATCCAGACCCTCGAGGGAGAAGCATTCCAGAAAGAGCCGCTTTAAGGTCTCGTCGCTTCCAGCGTCCTGGAGAAACCGCAAAGCTTCCCTTACCTGTTCAGGATTCTTCGTTGGAAACCATCTCTTAAGATCTGAAAACTCTTTTAACATTTCTGAAAGATCTCGTTTCCCATCTTTGTGGATTATGAGGGTTCTGTAATCACGCTCTGCCTCGTGGCCATTGCCCGATTCCAGCTCCACAAGCCGCTCCAATACAGGGTCAAAAGGAGCTCCTGAATGGTTGGTGTTCCGGACAGGCGCGTTCGGCTGGACAGGTTTTCTTGCCGCATGGGATGGTTTTCGATCTGGCTGCATTTTGAAGCCTCCTTCCAACTCCCATCATATACGACCCTGTTCAAAGAATGCTAACAGGAGCGTCAAAAAGCCTTCAAATTTAGCCTTTGGGTGTAAATTTCTTGCGGGATTTTCCCTGAGAACCGTGAATTGCGTAGCCTCTTTGAGCCGAAGGCGCACTTGTATCAGCAGCAATCTTCCACTGTCGTCGGATCGCACAGGGCGGCGCTGGATTCGCCATCGGCATCCGTCACGACGAAGGCGCCCTGATAAGGTCCGTTCAGGATCTTGGCGGCGGTATCTGTGCAGACCTCCACCATTTCATTTCTGGGGAAGAAGTGGCCCTCCTCGTCCACAACAGCCTTGAAGGGTCCCCTGTAGACGGCTCGCTGTCCGAGGAAAACGCAGCCTTTCTTTTTTTCGTACTTGTATCCCCTTACTGTCACCGAGTGAAAGCGATGTCCTTCCACTTCCTTGTAAAAGGACTTGTTCAAAACGCAGACGCCATAGAAGCCGGCCCGTTCCAGGGAAGCCAGAAACTCTTCTTCGGTGAGGGCGCCGCTGATGCACTCCCCCCATAATTGCGCATTGGTGCGAAGATGAGGAGGGACTTCACGGTCAGCCACGATATCGGAAACAACCATGCGCCCATGATCTTTCAGGATTCGCCACATCTCCTGGAATACGGCGTTCTTGTCGGGACTGAGATTAATGACACAGTTGGATGTGACCACATCCACAGTATTTCCTTCAATGGGGAGGTCTTCCAGGTAGCCTTTTCGGAATTCTACAACATTGAATCCCAGGTTCCGGCGGACTTCCTTCTTGCACTGGTTCGCGATGTCGAGCATTTCATCGGTCATGTCCACTCCGATGACCTTTCCCCCCGCTCCCACACGCTTGGCGGCAATGAAGCAGTCAATTCCCGCCCCGCTTCCCAGGTCCACGACAACTTCCCCTTCCGAGACCTTTGCAGTATGGATCGGGCTTCCGCACCCGTAGAAACGTTCGATCACTTCCTTCGGTATGTGGCTCGTGTCCTTACGGGAATAGATTCCCGCACAGCACAGATCTTTCTGTGGAGTGACGGCAGCCCTCGCATAAAACTCCCTGACAATGCTTCGGGATCGCTCCAGAGAGGCCGGAAGGACGCAGTTGGAGTGGAGAGTTTCCACGGCGTATTCATCGGGGTAGTGAACTCTTCCATTGGGAGAGCATCCCCTCCGGTCATCACCCATGGCATGGTAGACGGTTGGACGGGAGAACCCCGAACGGCTGTTGAAGCGTTTTCGCGATTCCAACGCATTGTCCAACATTGCCTTCTCGAGCTGGTGCTTATAAAGCTCGCAATAGGGATCCATGGCATTGAGGCTGCCTTTGGAGGAATGGACCCTGGAATAAAGGTAGCTGTGCTCCATGTCGCCGCCTCCGCAAAGAAACTTGAGATGGCATGAGTGGCAGAGGGATTTCTTTTGCAGGGTCGCATCCCGAAACTCGGCGCAAAGGCTCGAGTTTCGCCAGATCTCCTCGAGTCCCATTGTCAGGAAGTCTCCGCAGCAGAGGTCCGGAATGTTCGCCAGGGCGGCGGAGGGGTATATTTTGCCGTCGGAATAGAGGCAGAGGCTCGAATAACAGGCATTGCTCAGATCCCGCTTGAGTCCCCGCGGTCCGGTGACCTTTTCGGAGAAATCCTTCAAATTGTCCACGGAAATTCCGAATTCCGCAGCAGCCGATTCCACTTTCTGGAGCGCAGCCACGAGTTGATAGGAAGGGACCTCGAACGGGATCGAGCCGTCTCTGGCTCTTCCCCTCCGATGAAGCCAGAGAAGATGCAGTTGGCGTGCCCCCAGGGAAGCGGCCGTGGCCACGACGGAAGGGAGGTCGTGGAGATTGGAGTGCATTATGGTCGTTGTGACCGATGAAAGCAGATTGAGGGAGACTGCTTCTCGAATTCCTGCCGCAATGCGGCGGAAACTGCCCTTTCCCCTTATGGCATCATTGACTTCGGGGCAGGACCCGTCAAGACTGATCTGGAGCTTCAGGCCCTCGTGCCGGAGGCTCTTGAGCTTTCGGAGGACTTCTCCCCGAAGGAGCACTCCATTGGTGAGTATGACCAGTTCTTCCTCTGCGCCGATTTCCTCGATCAATCGAAAAATGTCGGGCCTTAAGAAAGGCTCGCCACCTGTCAAATAAAAGCGGGAAACACCCAGCCCCCTCGCTTCCTGAACAGCTCTCCGCAGGGTCTCCAGGGGAAGACCCTTATCTTCCCTGGGAGATGAGTTGACCAGACAATGGGCGCAGGTCAAATTGCATGAGTTGTTCAGGTGGATCCAGAACTCATCCAACTGCTCCGCCCTCAAGTAGTTTTTTCGCCCCGTGTATGGCGCCCTGACAAAGGGGGTGTTGGAAAGAAACCCCTTGCGGTGCACTTCTCTCAGGAACTCCTGAGCCTCGATCCACGCCCTTGGAGGGTCCAGTTTCAACTCTCTGGAATAGCTGAGGGCCACATCGAGAAGGGTGTTCTTCCCATTGACGTAACTCAGAATAAGGCTTCCCCGTTGATCGGCAGCGATCCAGTTCGGCGCCTCCGGGTCCAGAAACAGGACCAGGCTGTTTTTCTCAATCTTGTACATTTCAGGGGCGAACAAGACCGTTTGGGCTGAAAAATCCAATTTCCCTTTCTCTCCCATCTTTTTCTTGATTACATAATATTATAAAAAGAAACCAAAAAAAATCAATGTATTACGAGATTTTCGCAAAAAAATTAGGCGCCTTTTTTTCCGTCAGTTTTCGTCTTTGGTATTCCGCGAATATCCCCTCGGCCAGGACCTCGAGCCGTCCGGTCTTCGCGATTCGCCTGCCCATATCGAGAAGGAGGGAGGGCTTGCCCAGGACGGTTCCAAGAAGGGCAAGATAGAACTTGACATTTCCCCAGCGAAAGTAGTTCTTGAAGAAAAAGGGATTCTGGATTCTGCTTCTCAGTTTCATCAATTCCGCTTTGGAATAATGGATATTCATGAGAGGCTCGTCCGACTAGAGCACGGTGCGGGGGTAGGGAGTTGTGTAGTAGAAAATCGCATAATCGGGCTTGATCTTTTTGGCCAATCGGAGTGTTTGCTCCATGTCCTCTTTCGTTTCTTCAGGATTTCCAAGCATGAAAGTGGCGCAGGCCCTGATGCCGTTCTTGTGAACAAGCCGGAAGGCTTCCTCCACCTGCGCGGACAGAACCCCTTTTCGGAGCACCTTCAGAATTCGGTCAGAGCCGCTTTCCACACCGAAGTCAATCTGAACACACCCTGCTTTTTTCATTTCGCTCAACACTTCATCGGAGACTGTGTCCACCCTTGTCTGGCAGGCCCATTCGATCCTGAATCCTTCTTCCCTCATTCGCCTGGAGAGTCCGATTACCCAGTCCTTGTCCGTGACAAAGATATCATCACAAAAATAGAGACCCTTGATGCCGAATTGGACGACCGTGGATCGAATTTCGGAGATGACATTTTCCACCGATCGTCTCCGCACTTTTCTTCCGAAGATCTGCCAGCTCCCGCAATAAATGCAACTGTATGGACAGCCCCTGCTCGTGACCATTGTTGTCAGGCGCTCTGTGGCATACCCGCGAATGAGTCCGGGTGGGGTTAGATACCGGTCAAAGGGAAGAAGCCGGCGGGCGGGAAAGGGAAAAAGGTCAAGGTTCTTCTGCAATGGCCGCTGTGGTGTGCGGCGGTATTGCCCCTGATCGTCCCGATAGACCACCCCGGCGACTCCGCTCAGGTCTCCTTTCTCCTCTACGGCACGGCAGGCTTCCACGAGCGTTTCCTCCCCTTCGCCGATGACAGCGAAGTCGAGCTCCATTTGCCGGGCCGTTTCCTCGGGGAAAATAGTCGCATGGTATCCACCTGCGCAGAAGAGGGTTCCTGGAAATCTCGCCTTCAAAGCCCCGCAATAATCCATTGCCTTTTTGTGAGTCATGGAGAGGAAGCTGAAACCGATCAAATGGGGTCGGAATTTCTCGATCTTCTCCGACACGTCCACAACGGAAGGATCTACATCAAACATCTGGACATGGTGCCCGTTTTCTTCCAGTGCAGAAGCGACGTACATGAGACCCAAAGGAGGGACGATGTTGTTTCCCTCCAGGCACTGTACATGGATGAGAGAAATTCTCAAAAAGGAACCTCCTCCTCAGGCGCGGCTCTTGCGAGCCGCATGCAAGAGCGAGAGAACTCCCATGTAGAGAAAAGAGGCGGAAAAGAGGCAAACGAAAAGAAGAGTGCCCCACATTTTCCACCTAAGCGCATAAAACAGGGGAAGGAATAGATAGATTCCGATTGCGACCTCAGCCACCCACAGCAGATTCTTGACATCCCCTCTATACTTCTTGCTTTGCCAGCGGTCTTCCCGCTTTTCTATCTTGTATTTCGGGGTTCTCTTGAACTCGGTCTTATGTCCCACAAGTGCCTCCAGTGCGGCCAGCCCGTTGTTTACGGAAAGGCCTGCGCCCAGACCCAAAAGGAGAGGAAGAAAACGAAGCTTGGCAACCCAATCCTGGTAGATCTTGCTTTGGGATATGACGTAATAGCACATGGCGGAAAGGGTGGCCGAAAAGAAGACTCCTCCCTCCAGAATCTCCACAAAGCTGCTGTTGGGCCAGCCTCCCGTGTGCCTCCAGATCATGGAAGGGAAGAGGAAAAGGGCGAGAAAGATGGTTCCCAAATAGAGCACATTTCCAGTCAGATGAACGAAAGCCTCAAGCTTTACCCTGAAAGGAAAAGGGCGCTTGAAGAGATCGGGGAGGATCTTTCTGGCAGTTTGAACGCCCCCTTTTGCCCAGCGATGCTGCTGCGTCTTGAAGGCATTCATTTCCACCGGCAGCTCCGCAGGGCAGACCACTTCGGGCAGGAAGAGGAATCGCCATCCCTTTATTTGCGCCCTGTAGCTCAAGTCCATATCTTCCGCAAGGGTGTCTGCCTGCCAGCCTCCTGCATCCAGAATGGCCTGTTTCCGCCAGATGCCCGCAGTTCCGTTGAAGTTAAAGAAAAGTCCGGATCCGCACCTGGCCGTATGCTCGACGAGGAAATGGCCGTCGAGAAGGAGAGACTGCAGGCGTGTGAGGAGAGAGTAATCCTGATTGATGTGTCCCCATCTTGCCTGAACCATTCCGATCTTGGGATCGGAAAAATATGGAATCATCCGCTTCAGAATGTCTGGGGGCGGGAGAAAATCGGCATCAAAAATGAGAACATATTCACCCATACATCTCTGGAGACCGTATGCGAGGGCGCCCGCCTTGAATCCCTCCCTGGATTCCCGCCTGAGATACGAAATCTTGACCCCATTTTTCTCAAGCTCCTCGATTTTTCGGAGAGCGATGGCGCTTGTATCGTCACTCGAATCATCAATAAGTTGGATTTCCAGGAGATCCTTCGGATAATCGAGATTTGCAGCCGCTTTCAGCAGTCGCTCCACCACGTACATCTCGTTATAGACAGGAAGCTGGACGGTGACCCTCGGAAGCTCGGCCATGACGCCGGACGGTTTTTTCGTAACAAGGCGCTTATACCATCTTTGAAAAAGAAATATCATATAATAACGGTGCACGCCGAACAGCGTAAGAGCTATGAGGATGATCACGTAGAATGTGATCAGCAAATTCATTACTAAAGATCCTGTTGTATTTAGGCCCATCCTGACGCTCCTTTATTTCAGTCTTTTCAACCGAATCTGCTCGCGCACCTTTTCGATGCGAAGATCGGTCGGGGGATGAGAGGAGAGCAAAGCGGCCACAAGGTTAGACCCTTCCATCCCCTTCAGTTTCTCAAGAAACATTACCATGGCATTGGGATTGAATCCTGCTTTATGGGCAAAGGTAACTCCCCTGGCATCCGCATCCAGCTCCTGACTTCTGGAGTAGTTTCTCATCAGATACGCCTTTCCCAGGGCCCCTATCTGCCGAGAATCTCCCTTTGAGAAAAGAAGCTCCCCGATTAAGCTGTAGGTCATCTCCTGCTTGATCTTCTCAACAGAGTGTTTTTCGCTCACATGAGCCACTTCGTGTCCCATAATATTCGCCAATTGATGATCATCGTTCTTGACCAGATCGAGTGCTCCCTGAGTTACATATACCCAGCCTCCGGGCAAGGCAAACGCATTGACTTCCTTCACCTTCAGAGCCTTGAAAGTGAAAGGAAGCCTGGGTCTCGCACAATGCCCGACAAGACGTTTCCCGATTCGGTTCAGCCGTGCGGCAACGGCAGGGGAGTCCACGACTCCGTACTCAGCCTCAAATTTCCCTGCGAGATCCCGTCCGATCTTGATCTCCGACTGCTCGTCAATCGTAAAAACATCCAGTTGGGCCTCGGCTCGGTCCGAAACAAGAAAAAAAACCATAAGCAGGAACAGAATCGGCAGCAGACCTGCAGATCGGCGCGAATTATCACTCGTCCGGGACATATCAAACGTAGGTTCTATATATCCCGAAAGAATCCTTCCAAAGATCAGCGACGCAAGAACTGATCGGGATCTTGCGGTATGCCGTTTTGGAGGACTTCGAAATGAAGGTGGGGCCCGGTGCTGTGGCCCGTTGATCCCACATAAGGGATAACTTGCCCCTTTCTGACCGTTTCTCCCGCTT
>JACPDT010000277.1 GCA_016183865.1 Armatimonadota bacterium
GGGGGCTGGAGACGAGGCAGAAGCCATAGACTACAGTAGGCGCGTGCGCCGAGATATTCGGAGGTTGATCTGTTACCGCGCCAGTCCTCGACCCTACACCCCCCATTGAGTAAGCCATCAAGCAGAATCGTTTGAGATTCAGATGGGCAAGAACCGCTCCAATATCTGACACGTGATCCTGAAATGCGTATCCACCATCCGGTGAATCGCTGTTCCCGCGTCCCCGCAGACTGAGGGCCACGCATTGTCTCGGAGAAAGGGAATGCATTGTCTGGGAGAAGTCTTCTGCAGCGCCAAGCATACCTGGTATGAACACCACTGGAGTAAGAGAGGGGTCTTCCTCACCCCCACTCTCCAGGTAGTGAAGTCGAGTCCCTGCATTTTGAGCCCAACCGTCTCGCGCCATGTCTTGACCCAATCACTGAAAATCTACCTTGATTCTCCAACATTCTTCTTTGAATTGGGTGGTTCCTTGTCTGTTTATGATGGAAACACGAACCTTATAAGAAAATGACTCACATCTCCGCTTTTTCTCCTAAACCCCTGGGCTGACCAACTGGAAGAGGACTTCACCGATGCGATCCGGATTCCAGCGTGCTCGACCGTAAATTCCTCCCCGGTCAGATCGCCGGAAATGCCAATATCATAAACCCCATAGGGCACCTCGCCAAGCGGTGAGGTTCTCCTTTCCTCAAGGAGGTGTTGCAGGAAATCCAATGCCCCTCTCGTTGCCTCCGGGGGAAGGTCGTCAAGAATTCGCTCCACTCTTCTGCGAATTTCGTCCGGATTCTCATTCCGCTCCCACTCATTTTATCAAAACGCGGCGCTTGGAGTCAATCACCCGAATTGAGGTCCCGGCGAAGGGACCATGAGTCTTCCCTCCAGGGCCTCCAGGAAGGGCGTCACAGTTTCTTCACGGAGGGCGCAAATCGGGACCGCCCCATATTTTCCTGAGAGATTCCGCACTTGCTCCCCTGGGACCAGATCGCTCTTGTTGAAAACTATGAGGCGGGGGATTTCGGCCAGGCCGATCTGGGCGAGAATCCTTTCAACCGAATCCATGTGCTCGATGAAATAGGGAGAGCTGATATCCACCAGATGAATCAAGAGATCCGAGCCACGGATCTCCTCAAGGGTGGCTTTGAAGGCTTCGATCAGATCGGGGGGGAGATCTCTGATGAAGCCGACCGTGTCGCTTATGATGACTTCCCTTTCCCTGGGCAGGCGTAAACGGCGGCTCGTGGGGTCCAGGGTGGCGAACATTTTTTCTTCAGCCAGAACTTCACTTTTTGTGAGGGTATTGAGGAGAGTGGATTTCCCGGCATTCGTGTACCCGACTATGGAAATGATGGGAAGCTCTTTGGCTTCCCGCAAAGAGCGACGCTCCTGGCGCTGTTTGCGGATGTTCTCAATCCCATCGGAGAGCAGAGCGATTCTCTCCCGAATGCGGCGGCGATCCACTTCCAGTTTTGTCTCACCAGGTCCCCTGGTTCCGATGCCTCCCGCCAGCCTGGACAATTGAGGGGCCGATCCGGCAAGCCTCGGCAGGAGATATTTCAGTTGCGCCAGCTCGACCTGGATTTTTCCTTCCCGACTCCTGGCCCTTTGAGCGAAGATATCCAGAATCAACTGGGTCCGATCCAGGATCTTCAGCTCCGTGGCTTGAATGAGGGTGCGCACCTGAGAAGAGGAGAGATTGATGTCGAAAACGAGCACATCGGCGCCCAGTTGCATACTGCGTATGATCAGGTCTTGCAGTTTCCCCTTTCCCAGGACGGACCTTGGGTCAACGTGGGGACGCTGCTGAATCACTTTGTCCAGCACTTTTACTCCACAGGAAACGGCCAGCTCGTGGAGCTCCTCCATGGATTCCTCGGCCCGGGATCTGGAAGTCCTGGCTCTGCCCACCAGAATGGCGCATTCCTGGCCCATCCGTGTTCCCCTGGCTCTGCCCTGCCGTCTCGCCCATTCCGCTTCAAGCTCTGTCACATGTTCCAGGTAATTGAAGTCCAATTTGTTGGGAGGAGCAGGAGGGATAATTCGCCAGACCGCCCCTTCCTTGATCTTCTCGGGATCGTAGGGGACAAGATGGGCGGCGTGACAGAGGTCGGGAAGACCGGAGGCATCCATGGTCACGGCACAGACAAAATCCAGCCGGAGTAGCGCCAGGTCGGTCAAGTCGTCGCGGCTCAGCGCCTCGCCCCGTAGATGGGTGTGGAGGAATCGGAGACCCCTCCAGCGGTCCGGAGCGGCTCTGAACCGCTTCAGGTCCGGCAGGTTAATCCTGCCGCTGTCTCCCACAAGGACATACTGGATGTGGCCCCTTCGGTCCACGAGAACACCGATCTGTCGTCTGAGGTTCCAGGAGAGGGAAGTCAGGTTCTTTGCCAGGTCCTGGCCTATGAGGACATAAGGAGAAAGGCGTTTCTGATAGAGCTTCTCGATTTGTCCTCGCTCACTTGGCTTCAGGCCGTGGGTGTTGCCGAAAACGGTAGGGATGGTTCAGTACTCCTCTGAGTAAGCAACGTCAAGGCGTTGTGATTTGTTTCAAGGGTCACTAAATTTCATCGGACAAGGCGGATGAGAAACGGCTGTTGAAGGCCTCCAGGAACTCCACGAGACGACGATTCGCCTGGGGCACGGTGCCGAGCGGTTCTGATTCCATTTGCCGCTCCGCCAGCGGGCTCAGCGTCAAGCTGGTCAACAAAGCGGAAAAGGGATCTCCATCGGCGCTGCCGGAAGGCTGGAAAGGCAAGTGGCGCGTGGGAACATAAGAAGCCGGATACGAATACCCGGACAACGCATCAATGCGGTCCATGAGCATCCCCCTTTTATTTAATTCCCCCAGTGGCTCCTATTATACCATGAAGTTTATGAAAATCTGTAAACAACAAGTAAATTTTTTGTTACCATATTGTAAACTCGTTTTTGCGCCGACTTCTGCGGCAGACGCACTACCGGCTCAAACTCTGTCGCCTTGGTGAAAAAAGCTCCAGAGGCGCACTGGACTTTCCGTTCACGACCAGCTCGGCCAGGATCTTTCCCGCCCGAACGCCGAACCCGAATCCATGGCCTGTGTAGCCGATCGCCACAAGACAGGATGAGTCCCCTGGAAGGGGGCCGATCATCGGGAGGCCGTTGCGGGAAAAGCCCATGATTCCTGCCCAGCGGTGTGTAATCTCCACATTTGCCAGAGGGAACTGCTCGGCGAGAAACTCCTCCAGCTTGGACTGAATAGAATCGGTAGTTTCTTCTTCGAAACCGACTTCCCGGGCTTCATCCCATTTCCGCCAGCCGCCGATCACGAGTTTCCCGTCAAGGGTCTGGCGAAAATAGCGGTCCCCGTAGTCGGCATACACCACCCCGTCAAGGAGACGCGCATCCACGGGGGTTGTTGAGAGAATCTGTCCTCTGATCGGGAAAACCTTGTCCGAAAATGAGGGCTCCACCAGAGGAGTGTAGGCATTTGTCGCCAGGATCAGGATTTCTCCCTCAACGATTCCTTCCGGGGTTCGAACCCGAACTCCCGAGCTGTCCCTCTGGAGGACCTCAAGAACCGGCGTCTCTTCGGCGAATCTCGCTCCCTTTCGATGGGCGGCGGAAGCCAATCCTCGAACAAAGGCAACGGGATCAAGCTCCCCGTCATACGAATTGAAGCTGCCCCCGCTGAACCCTTTCAAGCTCAAGACTTCGGCGATTCGGGCTTCGGGAAGGCGGACGCTCGAAAAATGGTCCTCCCTGAGGAGTTTCACCGTTTCCTGGATTTCGAGAAACTCTGAAGGGGAAATGGCCAGAAGGTAGCTCCCGCTCTTCCGGTAATCACAGACGATCCCCTCTTCCTCCACCAGGGAAGCGATGAGACTGTGGTTCTCCAGGGAAAGGTTCCAGAGATACCGGGCCTTTTCCCTGCCGAGAGTGGTCACAACACGGCTGTAATGTTCCGCAACCCCTGCGAGGATAAATCCTGCATTTCTTCCTGTAGCCCCACTTGCAATGTGATGCTTCTCCAGGACGAGGCAGTCAATCCCTGCAAGGGCCAGCCAGTATGCGGCCGAAACCCCCGTGAGCCCTCCCCCGAGAATGATCACATCCGCTTTGGAATCCTGCCTCAAGGGAGGATAAGGGTTATGGGGCTTGTCCAGCCAAAGAGAGAGGGAATTCACTTCAAGCAGGACTGAGGATTCAGGGAGCGCCCGTTCTTCAGCACCTCGAAGTGCACGTGGGGGGCAGTGGATCGCCCCGTGCTTCCCACCCTTGCGATGGGCTGCCCTGCCCGCACCAGGTCTCCTTTTCGGACAAGGTTGGCGCTGTTGTGGGCGTACCGGGTGGAGTATCCATCCTTGTGATTGATTTCAACAAGATTCCCGTACCCCGACATCCAACCGGAATAGGAGACTACCCCTCCACGGGAAGCCCGAATCATGGTCCCTGACCGGGATGCCAGGTCCACGCCGCGGTGCAAACGTCCCCATCGGTATCCGTAACGGGAAGTCAGAAGACCTCCAGTGGGCCGCATAAAGCTGTTCTGCCGGGGAAGAGGGACCCAGACAATAGGACGGGACGGCTCCACGACTTCCTCTTCCGTGAGCTGCCAGGCGTCGTCCCCGAGCCTTTCTGCGCCGGTATAAAGCATTTCGTAGGAAGCCCTTCCCTTTCCCTGGGATCGCGTGGAAGCCTCAAGAGTGGGAGGGAACAGGCAAAAAATCATGGCAAACAGTGCGAAAACTGCCGGAACATTCCGGTTGCAAGTATGTCTCACGGTGCCTCCTCAAAAAGCACTCACCGCCGAGGACGCCGAGAGCGCAGAGAATAAGAAAAATAAATGCTCCATATCATCTCCGCGACCCCTGCGAACTCTGCGGTGAATAATTGTCAATGCTTACTGCATTTTCGAGCAATAGGGGAATTCGCTGTATTACGGAGAACTCCTGCCGCCTCCGCCCAATTAAAGTGGACCACGTTGGCGGCGAATTTCGTATAGAAGGATCCCTGCAGCCACCCCGACATTCAACGAGGTCAGCGATCCGTACATGGGGATATGTACGAAAAAATCGCAGGATCTCTGGAGAACCGGGGCCACTCCCCTGCCTTCGCTTCCAAGGAGCACGGCCACGGGTCCGGTGAGATCGGCCTCCCAGAGCGGTTTGCCTAGACCGCTTTCGAGTCCGACGATCCAGAGGCCTTGTTTTTTCAGGCCTTCCACATAGTATCGCATGTTTGAGATACTGATGACAGGCACGTGAGCCGTGGCCCCTGCAGACACCTTGCTCACGACGGGACTCAGCTTCGCGCTGCGTCTCTTTGTAACAACGACGCCGTGGACGCCCGCCCCTTCCGCGGAACGCAAGATACTGCCGAGATTCTGAGGATCCGAGATTTCATACAAAAGAAGGAGGAGGGGGTCTTCATGCCTGGCCTTAGCCAGAGAAAGAGGTTCCCCAGGATCAGCTTCTTCAGTCTTCGAAAGGCTTGCAAGAATGCCCTGGTGGCGGTGGGAACCGCAGATTCGATCCAATTCCCTCTTATCGCACTTCTGGATGGGAACACCTCTCGCCCGGGCTTGTGCAAGGATCTCCTGAACCCCAGGCTGATCCATGCGACTGGTCCGGATCGCTTCCAGGGGTGTTCCCGATCGCAGTGCTTCGGCGACCGGGTTCACGCCGAATACCAGGTTCAACCCCGCAATTTTGGGCAAGACTTGTGATTTTTCTCTTTTCACGGTTGTGACAGGAATGCTCCCAAGTTTCTTATTGGTATGATGCGGGTCCCACGTGGGACCTTTCGGATAATTCGGGGACCCAGGCAACAACCCTTCTGCGAAAAGGGAAGGAAGAAGGGGATGGGCAAAATGGGAAGGAATGGGCGATGGAGGAAGAGAACGATGAAAGGGGTTTCGAGGAATACATCTATGACAGGGCCTGGCCCTGGTTCGTAGAAAAAGATACATCGAGGAACCGATTTTCACTTTTCTCGTGATTCGCTATCATGAAGATAGTGGGGGAAATAGCTTCCAGCGATCAGGCGGACTGTTTCCGAGGGGTTCCGGCTGAAAGCCTAGAAATCAAGGAGGTGCGTAACACTTGAAAGCTGCTCTGTTTCATGGTCCCAATCAACCTTTACGTATCGAAAGCGTGCCTGAGCCGGTTATTGATCCCACCGACATCCTGGTCAAGGTCAGAGCGTGTGGGGTCTGCCACACGGACCTTCACTACATTGACCATGGAGTGCCGACCTTCAAACAGCCCCCCCTGATCCTGGGGCACGAGCCGTCGGGAATCGTCCATTCCGTGGGAAGCGGAATCAAGCATCTCTCCCCGGGCGATCCGGTCCTTCTGCCCGCTGTGCTCACGTGCGGCACCTGCTTCTACTGCCGCTCGGGGCGGGAGAATATCTGTGAAAAGATGGAAATGCTTGGAAACAACAGGGACGGTGCTTATGCGGAATATGTGAGGGTTCCCGGAAAGGATGCCTTCCTTCTTCCGCCTGAAGTCCCTCTTGAGGAGGGAAGCATCATCGCTGACGCCATTTCCACCCCCTTTCACGCTCTCAAGAATCGGGCCGAGCTTCGGCCTGGGGACAAAGTGGTCGTCCTCGGCTGCGGCGGAATCGGGATGAATGTGGTTCAGGTGGCGGCGGCCATGGGTGGACTCGCTATTGCGGTGGACATCCAGGAAAAGAAGCTGGAATGGGCGAAAAAGCTGGGCGCCTGGCAGACCATCCATGCCCGGCAGGGGGAAGATATCGGGAAAACCGTCCGCAAGCTTACTGCTGGAGGCGCCGATGTGGCCATCGAGGCAATCGGCAATCCTGCAGTTATTGAGCAGGCCTTCGGCTGTGTGCGCCCGGGCGGAAAGCTCATCGTCCTCGGATACACGGACCAGAACATAAACCTCAATGCGGGCCGCATCATGTATCGTGAAATGGAGATCAGGGGCTCATTGGGGTGCCGCCCGGTGGACTACCCGAAGATCATCGATCTGGTCAGAATCGGAAAAATCAAGGTCAAGGAGCTCGTGACCCATCGTTTTCCTCTCGAAGGCATCGGAGACGCCTTCGATCTTATGCGAAAAGGGGAATCCTTGAGGTCCATCATTGTTTTTCAATAACACGGAGTGAAGCCAAGATGATTGAGATCAGAATGCACGGAAGGGGCGGTCAGGGCGCCGTTGTGGCATGCAAGATTCTGGCATCCGCCCTCTACAAGGAAGGGAAATACGCCCAGTCTTTTCCCGCTTTTGGAGTGGAAAGGCGGGGCGCCCCTGTAATGGCCTACACCCGAATTGACACGGAACCGATCCGGCTCCGCTGTGAGATTTATGAGCCCGACCATCTCGTGATCCTGGACCCGACCTTGATCGGAAGCATACCGGTAACGGCGGGCTTGAAACCGCGTGGGACCATTCTGGTCAACAGCGACCAGGATGCGGACGCTCTTGGCCTTGAAGAGGGAAACTTCGTTACGGCGGTCATTGATGCGGCCTCCATTGCGGTGAAACACCATCTGGGAAGCAAGGCCATTCCCATCGTGAATACCGCCATACTCGGCGCATTCGCCCGCTTCACCGGGGTGGTGGGGATTGATGCCATAGTGGAAGCAATTCGGGAGTCGGCGCCCGCCCGCAAGGCAGAAAACGTGGCCGCAACCATGGAAGCCTACAATTCCCTGAGGGAGGCGGCGAAAAGGTGAAAAAGACCATTGTTTTCAAAACCTGGGAAGATGTGCCTCCCATGTCGGTTTCTCTGGCTTCCATGGAGTGGAACTCCACAGGGAGCTGGCGGCACATTCGCCCCCTCTATGAGGAGCACCGCCCCCCTTGCACGGCTGCCTGTCCCGCGGGGGAAAGGATTCCGCAATATTTTGCCTTCGTCTCCCAGAATAAGCTCAAGGAGGCATGGCATGTCATCCTGGAAGACAACCCGTTGCCTGGAATCTGCGGGAGAGTCTGTCCCCATTTCTGTGAGCAGGGGTGCAACCGTCGCCATTTCGACCAGGCCATAGCGGTCCATTGCATGGAGCGGTTTGTGGCGGATTCCAATTTCAAGGCACGGCCGGATCTCCCCACCCTGGAGGGCAAAAAGACCCAGAAGGCGGCCGTCATCGGATCGGGCCCCGCCGGTCTCTCCTGTGCCTGGCAGCTTGCCCGGAGGGGATATGGGGTCACGATTTTCGAGCGCCTCCCCGAGGCGGGTGGGATGCTCCGGGCGGGGATCCCGCCCTATCGCCTGCCCAGGGCCGTTCTGGACAAAGAGATCGGGGACATTCAATCAGCGGGTGTGGAAATCGTCCTGAATCGGGAGCTGGGGAAGGATCTCACCTGGGACGATCTGTCCAGGTATCAGGCCGTGCTCCTTGCAACAGGAGACTATGTGAGCAAAAGGCTCGCCATATCTGGAGAGGATTTGGAGGGAGTGCAATCAGGCCTCCATTTCCTGATGAACCTCAATATGGGCAGGGCGCCCTGTATCGGGAAACGGGTGATTGTGATCGGCGGCGGAAACACGGCCATGGATGCGGCCAGGTGCGCCCTTCGCCTGAGGTCGGAAGTGACGGTGGTCTACCGCAGAAGCAGAACGGAGATGCCCGCCTTTCCGGATGAGATCATCCAGGCGGAAGAAGAGGGAATTCATTTTCAATATCTGACTCAGCCTGTTCGGATCTTGAATGAGAATGGAAAGGCCGGAGGTCTGGAATGCCGCAGGCAAGCGCTGGGCGATGGGGATGGGCAGGGGAGAAGAAAACCGATCCCCATCGAGGGATCGGAGTTTGAGATTCCGGCAGACACGATCCTG
Organism: Armatimonadota bacterium; assembly: GCA_016183865.1. Classification (GTDB taxonomy): domain Bacteria; phylum Vulcanimicrobiota; class JACPDT01; order JACPDT01; family JACPDT01; genus JACPDT01. Next base: position 8,791 of record JACPDT010000277.1, read on the forward strand.
GTCGCCATAGGGGAAGAATCGGACACTTCATTTCTGCCTGAGAAAATAGCTCTTTTGGGAGGAAAGGGTGAAATCGGACCGATGGGGAGAACCAGGCTGGACCGGATATTCGCGGGAGGGGATCTGGCCATGGACAAGGCTGGAACCGTGGTTTCCGCAGTCCGTTCCGGAAAGCTCGCGGCTTTGGGAATTCACGAGATTCTCTCAGGGGTGAGTCCATCCCGCAATTCTCTCCGTGTTGTGGAATATGAGGACATCCGCACCGTCTACTTCGCAAAGGGAGAGAGGCCATCCCCGACCCTTGCCCGGGTCAATGTGCGCCTTTCCGGTTTCTCGGAAATCGAAGGCGCCCCGGCGCCTGATGAGATCGCCCGGGAGGCCAAGCGCTGCTTCAGTTGCGGAGTCTGCACACATTGCGACAATTGCATGATCTTTTGCCCGGATTCTGCTGTATCAAGCAACGGCACGGGTTACTCCATTGATTATGAACACTGCAAGGGCTGCGGCGTCTGCGTCCAGGAGTGTCCCAGAAACGCCATGGCCATGGAAAGGGAACACGCATGAGCATGGAAACAGTGCCAAAAGGTCCGATTTCATGGCCCGGGACGGACAAGGTGATCGTCATGGAGGGATCCCATGCGGCCTCTTATGCGGCCAAACTTGCCCGGGTGCAGGTGATCTCGGCCTATCCCATTACTCCCCAGACCGGGGTTGTTGAGAAGCTCTCAGAAATGTGCGCATCCGGGGAGCTGCCCGCCCGGTTCATCAAGGTGGAATCGGAGCATTCAGCCATGGCCGCCTGTGTGGGGGCCCAGGCTGCCGGGGCCCGAACCTTTACGGCCACTTCTTCCCAGGGTCTGGCTCTCATGCATGAGATGCTTCACTGGGCGGCGGGAGGGCGGTTGCCTGTTGTTCTTCTGAATGTGAATCGCTCCATGGGCCCGCCCTGGACGATTTACTGCGACCAGAACGACAGTCTCTCCCAGCGCGACACGGGATGGCTCCAGATCTACTGTGAAAGCAATCAGGAAGTGCTGGATTCGGTTCTCCACGCCTTTCGCGTGGGGGAACAGACCCTTATGCCGTGTATGGTCAATCTGGATGCCTTTTTCCTCTCCCATACGACCGAACCGGTGGCTGTGCCGTCCCAGGCTCTTGTGGACGAGTATCTTCCGCCCTATGATCCCCCTTACAAGCTTGACCCATCGGAGCCCCACACCTTCGGCGGCCTTGCCAGGCCCGACACGTATATGGAGTTGAGATACAAGATGCATCTTGCCCAGGAGGAAGCGAAAGGGCTTTTCAAGAAGGCGGATGAAGAATATGGAAAGCTCTTTGGACGCACCTATGGCGGGCTTGTGGACACCTATCGCATGGATGGCGCCGAAGTGGCTCTGGTTACGGCAGGGACGGCGGCGAGCACTTCCCGGATCGTTGTGGATGATTACCGCGCAAGAGGCATCAAGCTGGGGCTGATTCGGATTCGGGTGTTCCGGCCCTTCCCGGCCGAGGATCTCCTTGACCTTATCCGCCCATTGAAGAAA
>JACPDT010000269.1 GCA_016183865.1 Armatimonadota bacterium
GATCGAACCTTATAGGGACTCAAAACGTCAGCCGAAACTCATTCAGGTCTGGGGACTGCTCAAAATGCTGGCAACAAGAAAAGCAGAAAATCGATCGCCCTTTCACTATGTCATGACTTATACCTGAACCGGCGGGTCAATTAATCTGATAATCCTGGGTCATTTCTAAATGGTAATCTACAAGAGTCTATGGGAACACAGAAAAAAGCAGCTCAAACGGGTTCAAGGACAAAATAGGGAAAGAAATTCGTCCGGCGTTGCTCCTGAGTTTGACACGGCATAGTAAGACGGGAGGGTCATTAGGCTTGTAACCATAAGTGATAGGGCAATTTGGCGGAAGATGTGTCGTGTATCTATGGAGACTTTCAAAAACCTGCTATAGTGTTGCTCGTTGCGAACTGCACGAATTCACCGCAGAATGGACGCGCTACGGGGTCCTGCCGCCACCCTCCGGCGTCACCCCTCCGCGCTGACATTACTGCAATTTGCAACGCGCAGAAGAATAAGAATGGAGCAGTAACCGGCACCCGATGCGGGGGCTTCCCAAGCGATTAATCACGGCCGAACCCTCGGGGCGGCTGGATCTCGGCGAGCAGGTCGAGGACGGCTTCTAGCTGCTCCACGGTTTCGCTGAGGCGATGAACTGGGTCCGTGTCCTCCAGGGACTCTGGGATCGAGGCCAACCACTGTTCATACTCGGCGTGCAGTTGCTGCACTGCGCTCTGCACGGCTGCCAGTCTCGTGGGCCTCGAGGGGCGGCGGCAGGCAGATGGCGCTGCTGGCACATCGTGTTGGCGAGCCGCCACACGTTGGCGATAAGCCCTCTGCCGTTCGGCCTCATTCGCATAGCGTCTGCTTCTTCCCATTCGCGGTCTCCTTTTCGTAACGTTACGATTGCCAGTTGGATTTCCGTGCGCCGGGGGCTGGATCTTGAGTCCAATTTTGAGGTGAACTTTGCAGCTCTGAGGGGGGTCCGCTTACGCTAAGGAGTGGTTTGGGCGAAGGTGCCCCCATTGCCTTAAGGATCCTGGCTGCTTCAGGGCGAATCCGATTCGTCCTCACGTATCGGCCGTGCGGCGTTTCAAATTCTACGGCTTTTATCTGTCGCAGGAAGTCTCGGATGTTCCGCCACGTATCATCGCAGGCCAGCTCGGCCACTCGTTCAATAAGGAGCGCCAGCACGCAGAGGGTGACGTGCGCCCTGATACGCAGGGGGTGGCGATGGAAGAGAGGGGCAACCTTCAAGCCGCTCTTGAGATTACGCCACCCCTGCTCAATGCGCATCAACTGTTTGTAGCCCAGGGCAAGATCACTGGCCGTTAAGGTGTCATCATTGGAGTACACCACGAACTTTCCATCCAGGTGCTCCTCCCGCTTGACCTTCTTGGAATCAATATGAAGATGCCTACTCTTGTCCTGGCGCAGATACTTCCCGTATCGCTTGCTGGCCAGAAGCTCGCAGGCCCGCTTGGGGTGGCTTTCTGGACTTCTCTTGAGGGCTTCCAATTCCGCATCGAGATGCTCAAACAATTCCTTCCGGTGGGGACGCTGGCGATCCCGCTCTTTTGGATTGAAGCATACGACATACCGGCGGGCACGCGCCCCTGCATCCTTATGAGGGTACCAGGCCTCCTTCACGAAGAGAGAAGGGTCTCTCTTCGCTCGCTCCCGATTCTTTTGCAGCCCGATCGGCACACTGAGCCACTGGCTATTATCACCAAGTAGAGCCGATGAATCCACAGGGGCGAACTTGCCTGGCCGACTCAGAATGGATTCAGACACCTCATCCCCGCGCCTCATCGGCATGCCAAGAATATACCGGCCGCCACTGAGCGAGAGGATCTTCAGATTCTCGTCACTGACCATACCCCGATCGCCTACAAATATGCAGCGGTTCAGACGCCAACCCTTCAAATCTTTCTTGACCTGTTCCACGGTTGATACATCAACAGTATTCCCTGGGAACACCCAGGAGCGGACAGGCAGGCCATCCCGGGTCACTGCCATCCCGACCACGACTTGAGGGGCGTGCCCCTTGCCTTCCTTTGGGCGACCACGCTTGCGCAGAGCAACGACTTTCCTCCCATCGCTCGTCGTTTGGTCTTTGTCTTCCTCGTCTATCTCAAATTGGAGAGTCGTTGTGTCATAGAAGATGAGGTCCACATCCAGGTTGAACAGGTCCGACAGGCGGAAAAACAAGACCTCCTCAACTTTCTCCTTGTTCCGTTCCAGGAAGTCCAGTGCACGATAGAAATGATGGAGCTTGACGTTCTCCGACTCGGGAAAGTAGATATCCTCTTTCATCCACTGCTCATAGCAATAGAGTTTCGAGTATGGGGCGATGCAGCGATTCGCAGTCATTACGAACAGGGCGCGCTCAAGGGGAGTGTGCCGTTCCTCCTCCTTCAACATCTCACCGAGTGCTTTGTTTATCTGGAGGCGTTCCCATAGTTTCTCGATGGCATAAAGGTCGCCATAGGGCCAGGCATCGATGAGGACATTCGATGGGTCTTCGGTCGGTTCGAGGTCATCAAGCCTCTTGATGATGCTCGCGGCGAGTTTCCGCAGGCGCTCCTCCTGAGCCTCATCCGCTCTGCCAAGGTTCAAGAGGATATTCGCTTCAGAGCGTCTCTTGACGGGATCCCAACGGTTCTCGGCTATCTGGAAATAGGGGACGGGCGTGCTGTCCTTATTTTTGCGGGTTGTCGTGCGCAGATACATCTTGCCTATATCATATCAGAATTACAAATGTTTGTCAATATTCTAAAGCAAAATCGTGTATCTATGATTTTTGGCGAAAATCGACACCTCGATCACGATTTATCAACGTTTCCGCCATCGGGTGTACCTATTCTCTTGCGGGCAAGAGTTTGCATGTGAGAAGGGAGAAAAGGGGAGCGATTCTTTGGTCAGGAGAGCAGCTTTTCAGTGCTCCGAATCTGGTGATCGACAATTTTGAGCATAGAGAACCAGAGACAAAAGTAGCCTCGTCGGGGAGGGTGCGTTCAGAGAGGGGGCTCAGGTAAGCAGAAGGAATGGACGGTTGTCCGTAGGGACGTCGGATTGCCCTGATAGCGGTTAAACCGTCGGAAAAGGCAAGCACGCAAGGCATCCAGGTCCCCAAAGTGAATGTTGTGCGTCGCCCGACGGCGGGCGCCCCGCCACACGTGTTCCACCGC
>JACPDT010000270.1 GCA_016183865.1 Armatimonadota bacterium
CCGCAAGAAAGTCGAGAGGATGGAATGCTTTCCTCAAACGGCTGGAATCATACACCAGCTTCCCTCCCTGTGGGACATATGTGAGTTTTTCCAATGACAGAGGGGCGCGTATGACGTATCTTGCCAGATGTTCCCGGGCCTCCTTGTCGTCCGCTTCTATTCTTCCTCCTCAGCAGCAGTTGAACCCACTGTGGTGAAAGGTGTACAACTTCTCGACCGTCCAGTTCGTAATTTTTCCTTCCTCACGAAGCGTGGAGAGCGCCTTGTGTCGAAAAAGCTCTTCCAGCATATGTGTGTCTATCTTCGGTGGCAAGAGAAGGAAATCGCCATCGGCAAGAAACAGTCCGTCACTTACAAGTGCGTGCAAGTGAGGATGACCGTGGAGTTTGGCAGTGGTGAACTGGAGGGATGCCGTGCCTTGAAATTTGACGGAAAGCGTGTGTGGATCCGCTGTCAGTTTCCAAATCCACCATTCGGATAGCCTTTCCTTAAGATAAGCCACTGCAAGCCTTGGCCCGGGTGGACGTCGAGGAAGTGAAACGCCTTCGCGCAGTTCTGAATCTCTGCTAACAACTCTTCTCATTTGAATCAACACAGCAGAAAAAGACTCCGTAGTCCACCCGACAAGGGAGATACACGTATATCGAATATGCTCGTTTTGCGGATGACCTGGTGATTCTGGTAGATGGCTTTCGGAAATGGGATTGGCTTGCAAAGGGGGCTTACAAGCGACTTTTCGCTCAAGCGCTGCCTCAGCGGGAATCATTGTCGGATTTATTGAGGAACTGCTGGTGAAGCATCTTCAGCACCAGGGCCAGGGTTTACAGCCCGCTCTTCATCATCTCCATGAAGAGACCTTCGATGACGGCGGCCTCGTCCGTGTGGCCCTCAGCCTCTGCGAACACCTGCGCGACAAAAAGAAGCCAGGTGGCCGCCAGTCCCGATGCCATCACGCTGTAGTCCTTCGTACTGACCCGCAACTGTCCCGTCTCGTCAACGTGGAAGTAGTCCTTGGCGGCGTCAATGCCGACATGGGTTCTCTCACTCAGGAAATGATAGAAGAAGTCATACTGATCTTCTAGGCCCACCCCCCTGGCCATATCCCTGATCTTCCAGAGCGACCCGGGCTTGTCCGTGGCCCGTTTGCGGGCATCAGGGCTTACCTGCGACTCCATCGCCTTCAGTTCGCCCAACGTCTCCTCGAATCGTGAATCGCTGACCAGGGCCTTTGCGGTGGCGGCTGCAGCGCCGCCGATGCTCAACTTCTTTTGCGCAAGCTTAAGGGTCCGCACTGCATCGACCCAGGCTTCTTCCCTGAACTGACGTACCCTCTCTTCTGGTTTTTCCTTAATGAAACTCAACTGAACCGCGTCCTCCCAGATGCGGCGGACCAGAATCAAGGCGACATCGGATAGCTCCTGACCGCACAGGAGCAACACGCCCTGCGCATCCCTGCAGGCGATCACGAGATGATGCGCGGCTACCAGCGAGAGATCGGACGAGCCCTTCAGCGGTTGAGACAGCAACCCGTCGGCAATATTAATGGCCCGCTTCAAGAGCTCAAGAGGGGAACGTGTCATATTCGCAGCCACCTGCTCACGCGGCCGTCAACTCCATCCTGAGGACTTCAAGCGTCCAATGGAAGGTCAGGGCCGACGCACGCGAGCGCCGGGCAACCTCCCAGACTTCGATGAGTTCCCGACGAAGTTCATCGGTCGCGCCCTCTTCTGTTTCATAGCGGTCTTTCAATTTCACAGCCCGAGTAAAGTCCCCCGCCGCCAGAGCCGCTCTCAAGGCACCACGCCGAGCGAGGGCGCCCTCCGCGTTGGAGGCGGGGAGAAGTCGTGCGATTTCCTCTTCAAGCTGCGACACTTCTCCATACGCTTCCTCAGCCCCCGGATCGCCATCATCCTCCATGGACTCCGCCTTCCGGATGGCTTCAGAAACCTTCGAGTATAGGGGTTCCAGGCTCATGGTTGTTCTGTACCTCCTTCAGACGCTGCAGTGTGGCGTATGGCATGGCAAGCACTACCACACAGGCCGCACGCACGTCAAACTTTGACTTGTGCACCTGTTTCAACTTCTCGACAAGACGTGCATCGCCATCGGACGTGTCGGTGCCTCCGATCTCAAGCGCAACGAGAGTGCCCGCCCGGTCGCGCAGAAGCCAATCGGCGAACTCGCCCAGCTGCAGGCGTCTCCTGACTATCCATCCGTGAGCTTCGTAAATCAGCGCCAGGGTGATGCCTTCCGCCGCATCCTCAGTAACTTGATGGAAGTCCAGTTGCTGGGCATCCCACAAGGAAGTAAGTGCCCAGCGGAGCCTTGCGACCGCAGGGCTGGCGTCTATGCAGGTCTGCATTGGCACCCCCGGTTTGTGAGAGTGCCGCTGCAGGCCTACGGCGGCTCGATGCTCGTACTGGGCCGCAAGAGAAGCAGGCAAGAGGGTGTGCATTTGCGATAATCGGCCGAGATCCAGGTCATAGGTTTCGCCTTCCACTTTTTCCACAGTGTCAGCTCTCTCACTAGAAATCATTTCGGGGCTCGATCCCCTCAGCTTCACGGCTTTCGGCCTGCTATCTTGCTGTCTACGCTCAACACCGCCAATTACTCGCCTGTGCCCATGACTCGCCACTGATGGATGACTGGCCCTCATCAGGCGGGATTCCCCCCCCGCTATGTGATGCGCTCTTTGCTCGGCGCACGGAAGATTGATTTTCCCCGTCCCGTGATTTCCATAGAAAGGTGGAAACTCCTCTCCGGTTTTCGTAGTTTTGAGGAGGGCTTTTGTATTTTGGGGATGCCGAGTTGACATCGAAGAAGGACAGAGAGCGGAGAATCGGGCTCGTTGAGGGGTAATGCCGCGTTTTCGGGGTCGTTTTTTCCTTTTCAACCAGTAGCAATGCCCGGCTTGTTGTTCTCGAAGTCTCGTGCGTAGTTGTATTCGTGATCTCGAAAGCACGCCCTCTGTGCTAAGATAGAGTGAGACAATCTCCCCCCGAGAATTTAAGGTAGTAGTCCTGGAGAAATTGGAGCCTTTTTACGAAGGGAAGGCCTTTACTGGACTGCTTTGACTCGCTGGCGCAGGGAGAGAGAGAAGGGAACGCTTTCCGGCCTGGAGCCGAAGAAACGGGGTCGCAAGTCGGAACTGAAGCATTCCTGGGCAAATAAACTGACCCAGTTAGAAAGAGACAATGCCAGGCTGCGACGAGAGTTGGAGAAGGCGGAGAAGATCATCGAGGTTCAAAAAAAACTCTCGGAGCTGTTCGGTCTGGAGAAGAATCATCCTGGAGGGAACCTCTGATGGCAAGAGTGAGGGAGCTTGCTCCACAGGTGGGAATCATGGCATCCTGTCACGGTTTGGGAGTGGCCCGATCCACTTTCTATCGGGATATGCGTCCGTGCCCTCCCAGACGCGGAATCCGTGAAAGCTCGGCGCTGCCGGAATCCTCTCTGCAAGAAGCTCAAACGTCTTTCTCAAAGGCTCCACGCCAAGCCGACTTCGCGCGTGACAGATGGCTTCTGGAGTCACAGG
>JACPDT010000286.1 GCA_016183865.1 Armatimonadota bacterium
ACCGGGTCCTTATGTTTGCGCTTCTGTCACATTCCCGAGCAAGGAAAACGCAAGGCGTGACCTTCCCTTCCGCCGCGATTCCCATTTTCAGATGCCCCCCGGGACAGCCGAAGTCCCTCCAATTCTTGTCACAGTACTGGCGCACTTGCGCCGAAGAAGACAATGAAATCAGTGCGATTTTGTGCCTCACATAAGGCGCCATTTTTGGAGAGATCAGGAGATCCGGGTTATCTTTCGCTCTTCCTTTCGGCTTTACGGCGCTTATGACGACATTTTCGATTCCCAGTTGGTGCAGGAAAGGGGGTAGTTTCAGGAGGTCCTGTACATTGGTTCTATTCACCGTAAAATGAATCGAAAGGCAGGACAAGCCGGCTCCTCTGAGCAGGGTCGCCGCCCGCAGGGCGCCTTGAAATGCGCCAGCTCCACGGATAGCGTCATGAGTTTCGGCGCTTACGCCATCCAGGCTGAGCCGTAATGGCATGTTCATGGCAGCAAGTCTGCGAGCCGCAATCGAATCCAGGAGCACTCCATTTGTGACCATTTCCGTCGGAACGCCTCTTTTGAGACAATCGTCAAGAATGTCGAAGATGTCCTCACGGGCCAGGGGCTCCCCTCCCCCGATCACGAGGGAGGGGGTCTTCATGGCCCCTATCTGGTCCAGGAGATCTCCGATTTCGCGTCTCGAGAGCTCGCCGGTCAGAGGATTTCCGGCGCTGGAGAAACAGTGAAGACAACGAAGAGGACAGGCATTCGTCACATCCAGATAGATTCTCGCAGGCGGCCGCATCAGACCGAGCATCCGACGCTTGCGACGATCGTGGACGCAGCTTTCTCCAGTATTGTCTTCATTTCCTCAGTCTCAAAGAGGGCGAAATTATTCCGAAACGTCTTGTAAGCCCTTGTCGGAATCAAGTCGGGGTGTTTTGATCCGAAATCTTCCATTTCTAAATAAAGAATGCAGCGAGTCAAGGAGTATGGAATCACAGCCATGAAGATTGCGATGACTGCAATGGTCAGCAAATACAGGGACCCCTTGTATGTGATGAGCATGTGAACGCTGAAAGGAATGCTCATCATCCATAAGAACCACGCGCAATTCATCTCCAGAAAGGACAACAATGCGCCCTTTGGGCAAGCCAGGGACTGCTGGATCATCTCCCGACGATAATCGGAAAGAGCTTTCGATTCTGAAGCTCGGAATTCAGCCATCACGAGGGGAAAGCTCCGGAATTCCTTGAAAGCGGAAGCGACTTCCCGCTCAATTGGAGACAGACAATCAGCGTCAATACCTTCTCTCAATCGGTATTCGTACCTTGTCTTGCCCTGGTCCTCATTTTCCCTGGTTTCCAGACAGTTGGACATGAAAAGCTGGCAGAAAGCGAATCGTATGAGACCATTTGCGCCCCAGAGCCGATAGGCAGTTTCATCAAGACTGACTTGCTTGACTCCGCAGTCGGCGTGATCCCTCTTTCCCGCTCTCGTCCATTCCACATAAAGACGAAACCCCAGGAAAATCAAGGTGCAAAGAAAAAGAGCGGCGACCCATAAGTAAAGCCAGTGCAAAGAACCCTCCTCCTTTACAGAGAACTTCGGAGCATGTGGGTGAATTGACACGATTCACAGAGCCCGCGCAGAGTCGTATGCGCTTTTCTGATCTCTATCTCTTCTAGAAGCCCTGTGTAACCCATGGAGGATATGAATTCCTCTGAAGGCTTGTGGTCATATTCTCCTGCACGAATTCTTTCTCCGTTTTTCAGAAGCAAGAACACTTCCGGATCCTTTGGAAACCGCCGCCCAAAGATGGCGTCGCAACCTGCGCAGTGTTCATAGTTGATTTCTATAGCTTTCAGTGCTGAAACAGGGATGGCCGCCTCCTTAACCTGGAAGCCCAGGCGCCATCTTTGAAACTGGAGGCGCCTGCCGGCGGGATCAAGCACAAGCATGTGATCCGCTTCAAGGGCCAAACCTGCAAGAATGAGCCCCGCGTTCGCCGCAAAACCCACGAGAAGATAAAGCCACGCGCTTTCTCCCCAAAGCATTATCCTGAATAAGCCAAGAACAGCCAGGAGGAGCAATGATGCACCTGCGGCAAACTGCTTCCACATGCCCCAAAGCTCTCCGGGAGATTTCAAGTTGCTGATGAGAACCGTGGCTTTCTGGGGGGCCGTAATCAGGCGGGGAAGAAAGGAAGACGGAGTTCTCGGGTCACTGGCCAGAGGAGCTTCCAGGTCGCGGATCATGGGGTTTCCACCTTTCACTATTTTTCTCTATCTCAAGCATACCGCAAAAGGTAAAATCCTTCTGTGTCGCAGAGCACAGTCTATCTCCTTCTCTTGAATCGCTCGATTATATTGACAATTTTCTATATATGTGCTATTCTTATTATGAAGGAGCGAATCTGCGCCAATGACCAGAATGCTGAATGCACTAAAGAAGCGTCTCGCACGATGTTGCGCACCGCTGCAAGGGACAAGGGTTTCAGAGAAGGATGCTCTTCGATATGCCCGACTTTTCAAGGCTCTTGGCGATGAGACCAGAATCGAGATAGTGAGTCTCCTGGCAAATGCGGGCAAGGAGCTTTGCGCCTGTGAAATCGAAGCGCATTTCGATCTTTCCCAGCCCACGATTTCTCATCATCTCAAGATCTTGCGGGAAGCAGGCGTCATTACTGCAGAAAGGCAGGGGTTGTGGATCTATTTCAAGCTGAATCGTCCGTGCTCAGGAGACATGGCTGATTTCATGAGACTGCTCAAATAATTTTTTTTGTCCTATACATCGAAGTTCGTCAATATATGGCCTGGCGCCGTAAAAGGAGGAGACAGAAATGGGTAAGAACCGGCAAATTCGTGATGCAGTGAGGGAGATGTATGCTAAGGCAGCCCGGAGTGTGGAAGAAAACGAGGGCGGCTGTTGTTGCTGCAGCAGTCGGAAAACAGCAAATCCCGCGTCTCGCGATCTCTACTCCGAAGAAGAGGCTGCTCTTGTTCCTGAGAAAGCGATGAGAGCTTCGCTCGGCTGCGGCAACCCCACAGCCCTCGCAGAGCTTCACCAGGGGGAAACAATATTGGATCTGGGTTCTGGCGGAGGAATTGACGTGCTTCTCTCCGCCCGTCGCGTGGGCTCTTCCGGCAAAGTCTACGGACTCGACATGACCGATGAGATGCTGTCCCTGGCCAGGGAGAACCAGCAAAGGGCCGGCATAGAGAATGTGGAGTTCCTGAAAGGAACAATGGAGGAAATACCGCTTCCGGACAATTCTGTGGATGTAGTCATTTCGAACTGCGTCATCAATTTGTCAACTGACAAAGATCGAGTGGCGGGTGAGATTTTCCGCGTTCTTCGTCCAGGGGGGCGGCTCGCCGTCACAGACATCGTGCTCTATAGGGAGCTGCCTGCGTCCCTTCAGCGTTCTCTGGAGCTATGGGCAGGATGTCTTGTCGGCGCCTTGCAAGTAGATGACTATCGCGCCAGGCTTGAGGCCGCAGGATTCACGGACTTTTCGATCACTCCTGTGAAGGTGTACAAAAGAGAGGATCTGCTGGAGTACAGGGATTTCTTCCAATCAGCCGGCCCTGGGCTCGACATCGAAGCATTTGACGGCGCTGTAATGAGCGCCTTTGTCCGCGCGGTCAAGCCCAAATGAGCGCAGGAAGGGAGAGAGGGATGCGACTCGCCTGGGGCGAAGTGGCAGCATGAGTTCTAGTTCTCACTGGTAAAGGAGTCCGGTCGTATGAGAAGATTTCGTTTCCTTACAGTCTTATCGGTTCTGTTGCTGGCAATTTTCTTTGTTTACGAGGCGCGAAGCATTGAGAAGATCAGCCCCGATCCCAGGGGAGTCGCCCTTGTGGACGAACTGGTCAAGGCGCTCTCCGTATCTGACGAGAACGCTCGGCTTAATGCAGTGCTGCCTCTTGTCCACAAGAGCCTCCTTTCCCGTGACGGGAAAGATCTTGATCGCAATGTCAAAGAGTTTTCGTACAAGAAAGCTTATCAAAATGTGAAGTTCTACAAGCAGCCCGTGGAGATCCACGAAGTCCACAAGGGCAATGTCATGACGATCGGTTTCAAAGAAACGGCTGAAAGAGGCCGCAGGGACAAGTATTTCATCAAGAAAAAGGATGGCATCAATGGGATGCCCGCCCCTATTCACATCTTCTGGCCCGAGAATGGTGGAGATCCTAAGGTTGTTGACATGGGGAGCCTTTAGTTCCGGCGCCTCCCTTTTTCAAGCCTTGATTTCAGCACCTCCAGCTCGGCTATGGACGCCGCGTTCTGCTCGTAGGCCTTTTTCAGGTTAGGAATCAATGCGCTTCGATGAGATGCCTCTCCAGATGAGGGCTATCTTGTCGGTCGCTTTGGAGAAGTCCGCAGCCTTCCATTTTCGTGATTTTTGTGATATACTTACCCATGGACCGGAAATCTTGAGGAGGACTTTGCCATGCAACTGGAAGGGCCGCTGATATTCGGGGCGCTTCGCGGCGCAGGGCGGAACCCGGCGGGACGGGAAGGACTCAGGCCTGTTGTGAGTGATCCTCCCGAAGAGGATGGGGATGTTTCAATTTCTTGTTCATCGTCCCTCGCGGCTGGAAGGAATGCCCCTCCGCGGATTCCCGTAACCTTCCAGGACATCAAGGTGGAGCTTGTCCGGCAGGCTGAGTTCTTGAGTGTGGCCGTTTCAACCGCTTTTTTCCCTTCACCCCTTTTTCCCGCTATCGCTGCGACAGTAGAGCAAATTGCCTCCGTGGCCTCCAACCTTTCGCCCCGTGATTCGATCCGTGAAAAAAAAGAGATAAGGGACGGTGTTTGGACTCTGCGACAGCAGTTGGAGGCGGCGCCGGAGGGAAAACGTACTCCGGTGCGCCGTGCCCTTGAGAAGGTGCGGGGTGCGGCTCTGGACATTACGTGGGAGCGCTTCGAGACCATGAAAATAAGTCAGGGTTCTATGCCGACGGATGCCGCGGGAGACAGACCGCCGGTGTCTCAGGTGCCGAATTTCGAGCAAGTTGCGCCCGGGCTATTGCGCGGGGGTCAGCCCGATGCCGATGGGATTGCATGGCTGGAGGCGCATAGCGTGCGGACAGTCATTGATTTGAGGGGCGAGGGCGGAGAAGGACCTGATAACCAGGCAATAGCCGGAGCTTGGAAGAAGGCCCGTTGTCATTCCATCCCCATTCCGGACATGAATCCACCCACCCATGAGCAGGTTGAGGAATTCCTCCGTCTTGTGGACGATCCAGGCAACCAGCCGGTATTTGTGCACTGCAAGGCAGGCATAGGCCGCACGGGGACGATGATCGCCTGCTGGAGGGTCGCGCACGGGTGGGATGTGGATGAAGCGATAAGGCAGGAGCAGTTCTTCTCTTATGCCGGCAGCTTCGCCCAGGAATCCTTTGTGCGGGAATTCGCAGCCACGCGGATTCTTCCTTGATTTCTCCTCCCTCTGGAGGAGAAATGCTTATTCCCATCTGGTAACACTGAGCTTGTAGTTCACTGTGGGCAAGCCCGAAGGGTTGCTCCAGAAGAAGATTACATCCTTCGCTTTGGCAGGGCCTATGTCTGTGAGAGTCTGCTCCTCGCGATTCAGCTCCTTTCCCTCTGAATCCAGGTAAAGACAGAGAATTGCAGCCTTTTTTACCTCATTTTTTCCGGTGTTAAGGGCTTTGACAAAAATCCGTATAGGACCCGGAATACTGGCGCGAACCGGTTTGGATATTTTTCGGGATGTGCGCGAAGGGGTCTCTACATAGGTCTCTTCGAGCGT
>JACPDT010000271.1 GCA_016183865.1 Armatimonadota bacterium
CAAATCTCGTCGCTGACGTCCTCATTCTGACTCGTGCATTCTGGCTCCTGACTACCTGAGTAGTTACGATATCTCGGTATCACGGCAGGAACTTTTTTTTGTTATTCCCGAAAGGCATCTTCGAATCCGGCCAGGAGAGCGGCATCTTCCTCCTTGTTCCGGATCGCAATCACAACGGCTGTGAGTGCAAGAAGCAGAAACTGGGACGATTGAAGGGTAAGGAGAGTCATCCCCGCAAGCTCCAGAAAAAAGGCGCAATGCAGGGGATGCCGGACCACTCCGTAAACTCCCGTTGTGATGAGCCTGTGCTCTGTCCGAATTCGAACGGCAAAACTGAACTGAGGCCCCAGTTCCGAAAGCGCTATGCCGCGGAGGACCAGGGCCGAAATCATGAGGACGAATCCCGCCACCGTCCAGGCGATGGAGTGAGATGTTCCCACCAGGAGCCCCTGGGAGGCGGAGAGCCATGTGCCCATATAGACCAGAAAAAGAGCTGCCGTCGTGGCCTTTCCGGAGGTCTTCTCTTCTCCCCTTTTTTCTATTCCAGGCGCCTTGAGAGCGGCGCCCTCACGCTGCAATGAGGGCACGCGCAGGTAAAGCATACGAAAGCCCACGATCAGGGTGAGGATCAGAAAAAGACCCGGGCCGCGACTTTTCCTGGGGACCTCGGGGAGGTGTCTCTTCCAGTCCCCGGGGATTTCTTCGCCGTCCCGTAGTCTCTTCATCAGAGAAATGAACTGCGGGAGATTTCGGCTTGTGAGATCATAGAGATGCTCCATTTGTCGGGCCCGGCCGTGATAGGAAACGTGGGAAAGGACGACGGCGTTGTTCAACGGGATGTGGGGAGTATTTCGAAACACGGGATTGTCTTCTTCCAATTTTTTCTCAGCCCTTGAGAAGACGATCTCCCGGGCTTTCAGAACCTCGTGATGGGACAGATTCTTCGCATAGACCCTCATCAAGTCCCCGTAGAGGGACCGCATCCATTTCTCGTATTTTTTCTCATCTTCCAGGCGCCGAATGGCCAGTCCGTATTCGGGTGATTCCACCCCATACCGGTTTTTCAGAAACTCCAATCCACCCAGGTTTCCGACAAAGGTTGCCAGATTTTCGTTGAACTCCGCTTCGTTTCTCAGGAACACCGTCCGGTGGGTCAACTCATGTATGACGGTATTGGCCAGGGCGGGTGCATCCCATACCAACATGGGTGAAAAGATCGGGTCAGGGAACAAGCCTAATGTGCTGTAGGCGCTCACAGGCATCAATTCGGTGTCATAGCCCTGGTCCAGGAACCCCTTTTCTTCCACCCGGGCGTCCCTTTCGGAGAAAAAACCCTTGTAGGGGAACTCCCCAAGAAAAGGAAATTTCCATAGTACAGGCGCCAGTCGGTCCTTTGGGGCTGCAAAAAGAAGAAAAACGGCTGCACCCCCCTGTGTGTCGTAGTGTGACTCATAGTTGTCGGAGCGATCGAGCCCCAGCATGTTCTCCGCAAAATGTTTGATATCCCTGATGAGCAGAATTTTTTCCCGTGAGGAAGAAGAGAGGCCCGGAGTCTCCAGGACTTTCCCGCAGGGCCTCCTGAAAAGATAGATTCGCATCTGCCCCGCCCCTTGCTTCAGCAGGTAGCGGCCCATCGGATGAGACCCGCAGAGGGTGAGCAAGACCACAGGCAGGGCGAGAATCAGAAGGAGGCGCCGACGCTTTCCCATGAATGCATGGTAGCACCTGCGAGGAAAAAACGTCAATAGCCGCAGCTATCGCAGGAGGAATGCGAAGAGCTGGTCCCTGAGAGAGACCCTTGTGGGTGTCTGCTTTTTTCTGACGGGGTCTTTTTTCTTCTCGGGCCGCAAAGCCACTTCCTCTTTCCCCGAAGGCTCCTCCGTCTTCTGTGCGACCCTTTCCGCAACGAGCTCGGGAGTTTGGGCGAGGCCGCAGTCGAGACTGTAGGCAGGTGAATTGGCAAAGGTTTGTGTTCCCTTGTGGTTTTCTCCGTAACAACAGAAGAAGAAGTAGTCAGGGTTCATGGCCGATGAGTAAGCTTTGGAGAAGGTTTCCTCTTTCACGGAAGGGCATTTGGGAAGCTCTCGCAGGTATCCTTCCGAGACCAGTTGTTTGAGCTCCTGAGGATAACGGGAATTGTGGTCCATGGCATATATCTCCAGAGCCGTGGCTACGGCAATGGCGTTTCGTGCACAGGCCACATATCTTGCACGGGCGAGGGCTTTTTGGTAGTTCGGAACCATGGTCAAGGCAAGGGTGGAAATAATGGACACCACAACCATGAGCTCTATCAACGTAAATCCTTGCTCCCTTTTTCTTCTCTTCACAAGTACTCCTCCTCCGTCCCGACGATGGGATGGTCCCGGTCCTCACCGACATTTTCCCGCAGAGCACTCACAACAGGCTCACGTCCCTGTGACAGCCCCATGACAGCCGTGAGGCAATTGTTATCGTTCCCACAAGAGAAAGTTAACATTCTTTTTACCGGGGAGACCTTTCTTTTAACATGGAAAAAGCTTATCATGACAATAGGAGAACATTCTAGGGAAAAGGGGAGTCTATATGATCAGGACAATAGGCGTTTTTTTGGTGCTTTGCTGCCTGACCACGGTTTTGTGTTGGGCGGGCGATGTCTCTGTTTATGTACACAACAGGCCTTTTGCGGGAGATGTGCTCAAGTCGGGAGATTCCATACTGGTATGCTGCGAATCTCTTGTTCGCCATTTGAACTTGCGGGATGCGGAAAAGGCAAGTTTGGAGAAAATGGCCGTCACCATTGGACGAGGGCGTTACCTGGACCTGAAAAAGGTTTCCCAGGTCGTGGACGGCGTATATTCTTACAATCCGAGCACAGGAATCGCAGACCTGAATTCACGCTATGCTCCAAGAAGGAAGGTTGCGCAAGCGCCGGTCTTTTCGCAGACACCGGCGCCTTATGTTCCTTCTTCACCGTCCGGTTTCAGCTCAGGGGGAAATGTGGAAGCGAGATTTTACATGCCGGTTTTTACCGCACCGCGCTTTACTGCCATATCGAGATCCGTGATTTCCTTCACGAACCCGGGTTTTGCGTTACCCAGTTTTTCAGTGCCGCCCAGCCCGCCTGTGGCAAGCGGCTTTTCAATGCCCAGGGCCACGAATGCGGTTTTCAGCATGCCCGCTGCCGCTCCGCCGGGTGTGTCAAGCCTGAGCTTTACTCTCCCGACTTTCAGGCTTCCGTAAGTCAGGAGTCAGAATGCAGAGGTCAGCAAGCTGTTGGAGGCCTATTCGCAGGCTATCCTGAATTCTGTCTTCTGTCTCCTGTCTACCTGAGTAGTTCCGTAAGATGTCGCAAAAAAACCGGGCACAGCCCGGCTTTTTTTGCAGGAAAAGGCGCCCCCAATCAGTCGAATTCTGAGGGCAGGTGCATCCCATCTATGATTTCACAGACTTTGTAAGCCGTCTCGGAGGTTCTTCCGTAGATTTTTCGAACCTGATTGATGAATCTCTCCCCTTCCTCGTAATTTCTGAAATCCAATTGATTGACATAGCCTCCCTCGACCGCCTTTTTGACCTCGCTGATATGGTTCATGTTGATTCTCCGCTTTTTCACCTGGGCTTCCAGTTTGTCTTGAAGCCTGGCCTTTTCGTCATCAGGCAGGTCGAACTCGATACCCCCCAGGAACCTCTCGCCGGTGAGATTCACCCACACAACCTTTCCCAAAACGTGCATCGGGGCTGACCGGTCTCCCAGGTCCAGCACCATGGCCACACGCATCTCCTGTTTGACGGGGAAGATGGTGGCAAAGCCTATGCCTCCCCCGCTTATGTTCCCGGTTTCCAGATGAAAGGGAATTCCCTGCGAATCCACGCAAGGAACGAGAAGCTGTTTTGGATGGCGTTTATATCGCCTTTTCTCCATATAGCGGTTCTCGACCAATTCAGCCGAAGGCGTCACGTAATCCCCCCTAGCATGCTTTTGAATTAATACGCATTCACCCATGGTAGTTATATGATAATACGAATAAACTTCGGTGGCAATAGGACTAAAGTCTTAAATTTCGCCTGGGACCGTAGTATTACTGCTTAATTTTCTTGACTGCTTGACGATACGTAGAATAAGACCGCAGCTTCTCCTGTCGGAGTCCCGGTATTTTCGGGTTTGTCAACTGGTAGGCCCGGTTTCGATGGGCCGAACCTTCTTCTTCTGTTCCTGTGATTGTCCGAGAGGGGTTTTCCGGCTTGCCGCGAATTACAACCGCAAATTGAACGGACCGTGAATGACGAGGCCTTTGTCCGGACCGTCGGGAACGCTCCCAGGAATCAGAGGACCAAAGGATACGACCATCATGCACAATCCGCGCAGGAGAGCCAGGTGGAGCGGGCCTGACCGGCTCATTCTTCTGCTCCATTTCGGCCTTGTCTTCTTGCTGCTTCTGATTCCCGACGTTGTCCCGGGGGTTTGTTACGATCCGTCTCTTGAGGGGTGTGTGAAGAACTTGAAAGACATAGCAGCCGCCCTTTCCATCTATGGGAGCGACCACAAAGGGGCATACCCCCCCGCCCTGTCGGCACTTGTACCCTCTTATTTTGAAAAACTTCCCGAGTGCCCGAGCGCGGGCCGTGACACATATACTCCATCCTACCGCGGGGTACCGTCCGGGTCGGACGCTGCCCAGGTCACATTGTTCTGCAGAGGAGAATTCCACAGGGCATGCTCGAATGCCGCAAATTCTCCCCGTTTCGATGGAGGGCGTTGCATTTTGCCCGCCCCATCGGCAACAGCCCGCGACCAGGGTGAGTTCTAAGTGGGTTGGGACATAAATAACGTCAATGATTTGGCGATGGATCTGGAGACGAGGTCGGGAGCGCGCACGAGCGAGCACCGCAGGCGTAGCCGAAGCGCTACGTTGAGGAGCGCAGTCGAGGAGCGCCCCGAGATCGGCC
>JACPDT010000272.1 GCA_016183865.1 Armatimonadota bacterium
CCCCATTTCCAGGATCTCCCAGAGGGGCAGCTCGGATGGGTTTCGAAACCTTGCGTCCTGAACTAGAAAGAAATCCACTGCCCCGATGGCTGTGTAGAAAAGATGCTGCCAATCTGCGCCGATCACCGTGATGTGGGCCGGTTCCGCCTCAACGGCTGCCTCCTCCACACTGGAGGAGAAGAAGGCGTTCCGCCCGTCCCAGTATGCTGCAGACCAGGACCTTGGCAGAAGAGCCCGCAAGTTTGCCGGAAGCCCTTTCCCGCTCGGAAGGACAAAAATGAGTTTCCCCTCCCCCAGATCTTTGAGCAATGCGCTCGCCTGCTGGGCCAGGGCGGGGTTTTCGAGACCCTCTCCCAGAAGGAGGATCACCTGCCGATCATAGGGTTCAAGTGCCTTGGCGCACCGAATTCCGTATGTTTTCGAAAGAAGCGTCTCCATGAGCTTCCCCTGGGGAGGCTCTTCGGAAAGGGGCGGGAAAGCGGATGAAAGCGTATTCACCGGAACATGCACGGCAAGCTCGGGAAAATCGCGCCACCCGGCGAATCGCATGTCGCGCAGGCATGACACGGTCGGCAGAACCGTGCCGATTCCGCCCCGAACCACTACCGATCGGATACGGGGATCTCGGAGGATTTCTTCCGCTTCCCGCTCCCCCAGTAGAAAGTTCCATGTGGCCAGATTGAAAACTTCAGGCTGTGACATCTCAGATCCCTCCTTTAGTAGGTGCGTGCGGTCTTGACCAGGTCATCGGCTGCCAGGAAAACGGGCTGGCCCATTGAGGTCTTACCTGCCCGCAGTTGATCTTGATAGGATTTGAACCATCCTGCGTGCTGAGCCTGATCCCTGGCTTTCACACTTGCGGCGGCCTGGTCCCATCCCTTGGGTTTTGGGCCCAGGAGAGGCTCTGGCCAATCGTAGGTAAAGAAGAGCTTCTTCCCATAAAGCTCTTTCAGGTAATGAGCTGTATGAGCTTTAGAGGAGAAGAGATCCAGGCCCTTGGTGCATGATGCCAGGCAAATCACATTGATATCGGCGTCAATCAGGTGCTCAATGAGAAGCCTGACGGAGTATTCATAGCACGCTCCCACAACGATAGCCCGCTTCTGATGTCTGTGGTCGTCTCCCTGGAAGTATCCGCCGGTAAATGCGGCTTTCAGGAGCTCATCGAGCTTGTTGCCTCCGGTCCCTCGCTCATCGGGAGGCATGTCCACGGTCAGCCCGTCTTTGGCGACAGGGAACCATCTGGCTTCAGGAACCAGAATGCCCTCCTCGGTTTGCTTGTGAATCAGGTCCTTTTCGATCTTGAACATCTCCTGGACAGGACCGAGGTACTCCACGATCCCTTCCGTGCAATGGGGAAGGAAGTTGCGTGTCTCCTTTCCAATCAGCTCCCCTCTCGGGTTTTCGCTTGTCCGGTCCATGAAAATCTCTCTCCAGAGACCTGCCGGGAGTCTTTTGCCGACCCAGGGCAGGAACCTGGCCTCTACAATGGCCCGCTCCCTTGCGGAAAGCCTGGTGAGATCCGGGTCCAGAATCGTCGTGGTGAGGGCATTCATGTCAAAGAGCTGTGGGTTCTCATGCTGGTCTCCGCTGAAAACGGCTAGAAGCCTCTCTTCCTTCACCCGCTCCAGGAGCATGGTCAGGGGTTTGAGAGTGGGCTCATTATCATCGGGATTGGGAAGATAGGGGTAGTACAACCCATCCGATTTTCCGGAAACCTGGTTTCCGGAGCTATCCAGCACCCCTACCAGCAGGTCTGTGGCGATGACGAGGGGTCTTGGGACCCCTGATGGAGTGTATCCGGCATTCTTCACGCGAAGGTTGTCACGGCCCAGGTGCTTTCTGAAGAACTGGGATCGGATTTCCGAACCTTCCTCTCCAGGACGATAGGACCCTGCATAATCTCCCTCGATCCAGCGTTTGCGAATTCCTCTGTAAATGCTCATTTCAAGATCCTCCTTTCGAATGTGACACCGTGCTGCTCACACCACTGATGGCTCGTGCTGCTCCCCCTCCCCCAGCCCCTCCCACCAGGGGAGGGGAGGTAGACTAACTTGCTTTGAACTGCGCTACAAGCTCGGCAAAACGAACCTCGTCACCGTCGGCCAGGGGTTTCTGAAGCCCTGCGGCCATCCGCTCCTTATTCACATAAGTGCCATGGGTGCTTTCCCAGTCTTCCACGAAGAACTGGTTTCCGGTGCAGGTAATTTTTGCGTGCTTCCGGGATGTCTTTTTCTCATATCCGCCGTAACGGGACAGGTCTATGTCCACAACGACCCCTTGCTGCAGGTCATTCCTCCCTATGAGAAGGGCCCCGTTGTATGGGGGACTGGGAAGAGGTATGGTCTGCCCCGTGGGAAGCGCGTTTTCCAATACCACGAGTCTGTATGAAGGCTGAAGTGCCTGTGGACTCGCGAGAATCAGGTTGTCCATGTGTTTCGCCTCCTTTCTCTGTCACCCCCACCCAGCCTCCCCCCTCAAGGGGGAGGGGAAGAGGTGAATCTCTCCCTCGGGAGTGACCGTTACGCAACCGTCTTGGCGGACGGATCCGACTGTGTTGTCAATCGCTTTGTGATCATTTTCTTAGAGGCCGTCGTCAGAGTTCGCTGGACGTTCAGGGTATCGCCGGAAATCCCGCCATTCTGAGTCAGGGCGTTGGTGAGGGTCATGGCTTTTGTGGCGAGGTCTTCCTGGCCTGCGCTTTGGTAGAGGGTGGCTACCTGGCTGAGCATCGCCGTGGCCTGATGCACATTGCCGGCTTGCGCCAGATCCAGAGCCTTAGTCTGGAGCTTCGTGGCCCCTTCCAGCTTGACGGTGGTAAGAACAGGCAGGTTGACGACAACTTGATTGGGATCATCCGTGACGCGAATCTCGATGACCTGATCCGTTCTGGCGCCTTTCAATCGTTTCGAAGGAACATCGAAAACCACTTCTGCCCTTCCCAGGAGCAGTTTGCCCCCCAGGGGAACCTGGGAAAAGGGAGGGATGTGGAGGCTGAAAAGGATCGCCTGCCCTCTGACTTTGTCCACATCGCCCAGATAGGTTGAAAAATAGTTGGGTGAGCACAAGACCTGTGGCTCGATTTGCGGAACGACTCTGGAAACGGATGTGAAGGAGCTGTCCACTACGGCCAGGGTTACCTCCAGGTTCATCACACTCACTTCCTGAAGGTACCCAACCTCTTCCATGAAGACGGAAACCGCCTGCGTCGCATCCTCCAGGTGCTCGCTTCTTCCGTTCGATTCCCGAGCCAGCTTCTCCAGAAATCGGTCATTGTACTCGACTCCGGTGCCGAAAAGGGTGAGGGGAAAATGCTTCTGGCCTGCTTCCTGAGCAAGGGTCGTGCAGTTGCGCTCTTCACCTGCTTCGGAAGGGCTGTTGACCTCTCCGTCCGTGAAGATGATTCCCCTTTTCACAGAACCTTCCGTGCGGGAATCGCTTCGAATGACCTTCCTCAATCCGCCCGACATGTGGGTTCCTCCCCCAAGCCGGATGGCTTCCACAGCCATTTTTGCCCTTCTCTGGTCCATTGCGCTCTGAATGAGAGTCGGAGGCACCTCCTCCCTGGTACGGTCATCAAAGGAAATCACGGTGATTCGGTCCCCTGGAACAAGCTGGTCAATTACTGCGCCCACGGCATCCTGGAGGGCGTCCAGCTTGCTCCTGAGATCGAATCGCGCTGCATTGCTCCCCATGGACCCGCTTCTATCGAGAAGAAAGCGGAGATCCAAGGGAAGGCGAGGCCCCGAGCTTTGTCCTTTCGGCATCATTCGCACCAGGCCGTAAACCACCTGAGGGGTCGCCGATGGAAGAATGGCGCTCTGACTCAGCTCCACCGTCAGATCCATATAGGGATCCATATCTACATCCCCCTTTCGATTTTGCTAAGTGTGTTTTTAACACTAAGTAAAGTATACACCCGATTTTTGTTTTTGTCAAGTACTTGACAGACTGATATGCAAGGTGCTATCATATTGTTAGTGTAAATATGACACTTAATTGCAGCGAAAGGGGGTGAAAGGAAAATGGCTGATCTCGGGGAATTCAAGTCTGGAATGCCGAAAAATCGTTGAAGTCTCCGGGAGGTGTGCGGTACGTTGCAGCGACCCAAGTATGACGCGAGCCGGTATGAAAGGCCGTCAGTCACGGTAGACATGGTGATTTTGACTCTCAGGGACGAGGTTCTGCAAGTCCTTCTGGTGAAGCGAAAAGTCTGGCCGTACAAGAACCGATGGGCATTGCCCGGGGGGTTTGTCCGCATGAAAGAATCGCTGGAACAGGCGGCAATCAGGGAGCTCTATGAGGAGACACATGTGAAGGACGTGTATCTGGAGCAACTGTACACCTTCGGGAACCCGAAACGGGACCCCAGAACCCGGGTCATTACGGTGGCTTATTGCGCCCTGGTCCGGTCAGAGGACTTGCGCCTTTCCGCGGATACGGACGTATCGGACGTGCGATGGTTTCCGGTCCCATCTCTTCCCAGGCCGGCCTTCGATCACGGCGAAATCCTGAATTATGCCGTCGCAAGGCTCCAGAATAAGCTCCTGTATACCAATATCGCGTTCCAATTGCTTCCCGATTTGTTTACACTTACGGAGCTGCAGAACACCTATGCCGCAATTCTGGGAAAGCCCGTGGACAAGCGGAACTTCAGAAAGAAGATCCTCTCATCGGGAGTGCTGGAAGAGACTTCATCGAGAAAACAGGACGGAAGACACCGTCCTGCCAGGCTGTACCGGTTTGTGAAGGAGAAGGAGCTGGAAGGGCTGATCTTTCCAAAAAAACGGTAAGGAGTGAGTAAAATGACTACACAGGTCAGAGAGGATATTCAAACCTTTATCGCAAAGGCTGCCCCTTTTCTGGAATATGCAAAAAAATGGGAGGAGGGCCGACCTGTCCGCAGACTCGAAGAGATCGTGAAAGAAGCGGGTGGGCCTGAGTATGTGGCGATCATCTCCGTGGATCTGATCAAGGGATTCTGCACGGAAGGGCCTCTGGCATCCCCCAGGGTCCAATCTCTCGTGGCTCCTGTGACCCTGCTCCTTCAGAGATCGCATGCTCTGGGAATCCGCGAATTTGTCTTCACCCAGGATTCTCATCCCAAGGATTCCCCTGAATTTTCCTCATTTCCGCCCCATTGCGTGGAAGGGACCTCTGAGGCGGAAATGGTGGATGAGTTCAAGAAGCTCCCCTTTTCCCACCTCTTCACGATTATCCCGAAGAAATCCATCAACTCCGCCGTAGGCACAACTCTGGATCAGTGGCTGTCCGGCCACAACCATATAAGGAAGATTATCGCTGTCGGAGACTGCACCGATCTTTGTCTCTTTCAACTGGCCATGCACCTGAAGCTTCGGGCGAATGTAGACCGCCTCGGCTATGAAGTAATCGTCCCTGAGGCCATGTCGCAAACCTATGACCTGCCTGTGGATGTAGCGAAAAACATCGGCGCCATGGCCCATGACGGGGATCTCCTCCACCTTCTTTTCCTGTACCAGATGGCTTTGAATGGAGTCCAGGTGCTGAAAGACATCAAGTAGCAGACAAAAACGAAAACGGCCCCCGGGACGCCTTTCGTCCGGGGGCCGGCTCGGTATGCCTCTTTCGACCAAAAGCGCATACCGCACACCAGCTCCTCCCAACACCCTCATCTACGCAATGTTACCGTTAACAGACGCGGAAAAAGTCCCACGTGGGAGCGCGTCCAGAATAAAGCAGGTGCTTTCAGCGGGGTTAAGGCCCGCCGGGGTAGGAGTCAGGATCCCCGTAGCTTGAATGGCAGGGAGGAGGGAGACCGAATTTCTGAAGCCCATTGACAAAGCCATCTTCGGGATGGCGA
>JACPDT010000267.1 GCA_016183865.1 Armatimonadota bacterium
CGGCCAGAAGGTTTAGATCGTGAAAAACGGCTGCATATGTAGGGATCCGAGGTCCGTGTCCATATTCCTGCCGAAAAACACTTCCCAAATCAAGATTTTTCGCGGTTCAGAGAGCCCTTTTATCAGGGGCAACTAGATTAGTGACCCCCGACACAAATTCCATCACGCTTCATTGACGTCGTGGGCAGCCTCCTGGCCTATGGCGCCAGCTTACCATTTGCATCGGTGACAATCAAGTTCCCGGGGGGTTCCAATTTGGATCCCATCAGGAACTTGATTGTCACCGTGCCTGAAACTATCATAAGTGAGAACAAAATGGCAACCGTTCAGATCGCCCCCCCCTGAACGCATACACAAAATGAAAGGGTGTGCCGAGATGAAACTGCGCAAAATTCAGAGTGAGTTCCTCAGGCCGGAAACGGCCACAGTTGGAGCGATTGCAGGAATGGCAGGCGGTATTTACGGCCTGCAGCTTGCGCAAAGACAAATCGAAAAGGTACCCGTTGAAACCGTTACATTAAGGGAATATGAGAAGCCGGTTCTTGTGGACAAAAGCATTGAAGCTCTCCCTGCGAAGGCCCCTGTGATCGGTCCGGATGGATCCGTTGTCATGGAGAAAGTGCCCGCTCGAAACGTTTCGGGACACGGAAAACCGATTGTCACAGAGGAGATCCATAATATCGAGGAACCCGTGGGAGTGAGGCGGCACACCAGTTTCATCAAGGCGGGCAAAGCCACGATCCCCGTGGTGCATCGTTACGTGGATTACAAGACCATCGGAACCTATAGAGAGCCCCACGCGGATTTCGAGAGCGGTGTCAGTGTGCTTTCCAATTTCCTCAAGTATGCTTTCCTGGGCTCCGCCATCGGCATCATCGGAACTGCGCTCTCCCTGGCGATCCTGGACAAGGACTGACCATAACGAACAGCGGGTGGCTCGTAGACGGGATTTGGATCGTATTCTCCTTCCGAGAGCCCCTCCACCGCCATCCTTCCTGGTTCGATCAGGGCCTGCGCGGGAACTTTCGCCCCGGTGACTCCGTTTGCAATGAATGGCGGTAAACATCCTTTCGGTGAAAGGAAAAACGATCATGACTGATTTCGTAAGAGTCGCGGAAATTACCGAGATTCCTCCCGGCGCGGGAAAGGCTGTGGAGGCAGGTGGAAGACAGATCGCTCTGTTTAACGTGGATGGAGAGTTTTACGCGATAGATGGAGTATGCGCTCATAAAGGAGGGCCCCTGGGGGATGGAGACCTGGAAGAGAGAATCGTCACCTGCCCGTGGCATGGGTGGCAGTATGACGTGACAACAGGGGCCAATGTCGTCAACCCTGAAATCGTGCAGCGCGCATTTGAGGTCCGGGTGGTGGGCAGGGATATTCTGGTGGCTCCTTCACCCAGGGAAATCGAGGTGTGATCCCTTGGCGACAGCACCGCACAAGTACACGAATCGCCTTGCCGAGTGCAAGAGTCCCTATTTGCTTCAACATGCCCATAACCCTGTAGATTGGTATCCATGGGGTCCTGAAGCTCTTGAGAAAGCGAGAAAAGAGAACAAGCCGATTTTTCTCTCCATCGGGTACTCAACCTGCCACTGGTGTCATGTGATGGAGCATGAATCCTTCGAGGACGAGGGATTGGCTGCCATCTTGAACAGGGATTTCGTTTCCATCAAGGTGGATCGAGAAGAGCGCCCTGATTTGGATCATATTTACATGAACGCATGCCAACTCTTGACGCAGCGCGGCGGATGGCCGATGAGCCTGTTCCTGACCGCGGAGGGCAAGCCGTTTTACGCGGGAACCTATTTCCCGAAGGAGGACCGTTTCGGACAGGCGGGATTCGTTACCCTTTTGTCCCGAATCGCCGCGATGTGGAAGGGCAGGCGAAATGAGCTGGCCTCATCGGCCGAAGCGATCACCGATGCCATTCAGAGCCAGGTCAACCCGCCTGCGGGGATGGAACTGAGTCAGGAGATACTGAAACGGGCTTACGACGACCTTGCAGGGAGTTTTGATGAGATTTACGGAGGCTTCGGTTCTTCGCCCAAGTTTCCTTCCCCTCATAATCTCTCCTTTTTGCTCAGATGGTGGGATCGCTCCGGCGACGACCGCCCCTTGTACATGGCGAGAAGAACGCTCACCCAGATTCGCCAGGGGGGCATATGCGATCACATCGGGTTCGGTTTCCACCGTTATTCTACCGATCGTGAGTTTCTGCTCCCTCATTTCGAGAAAATGCTTTACGATCAGGCATTGCTGGCCATAGCGGCCATTGAGACATTTCAGGCAACGGGGGAGCCCCTTTTCGCCCGGATGGCGCAGGAAATTTTCACTTATCTTCTTCGGGACATGACCTCCCCGGAGGGCGCTTTCTATTCAGCCGAAGACGCCGACAGTGAGGGGGTGGAAGGCAAGTTTTACGTGTGGACGAAACAGGAGATTCTGGACGTTCTGGGCAACGAGCTGGGAGAGCTTTTTTGCCGCATTTACGACATCCGCCCTCACGGCAATTTTCTGGACGAAGCCACTCGCGAAGAGACCGGCGTGAATATAGTGCACCTGAATCGCCCCATCCATGAGCACTCTGTTGATCTGCGGCTTACCCCTGACGAATTGCGGGAACGTCTGGAAGAGGCAAGACAGAAGCTCTTCGAGGTCCGCGGAAAACGCATTCATCCCCACAAGGATGACAAGATCCTCACCTCCTGGAATGGTCTCGCAATTGTAGCTTTTGCCAGGGGCTTTTGCGCACTGGGAGAAACTCACTATGCCGCGGCCGCAATGAGAGCTGCTGATTTCATTCTTTCTTCACTGATCAACCGTGACGGGCGACTGCTTGCACGCTATCGAGACGGAGAAGCCGTTTTTCCCGCCTACATGGACGACTATGCGTACCTGGTCTGGGGTCTGATCGAGCTCTATCAGGCGACCTTTGATGTGCGTTACCTTGAAAAGGCACTGACCCTCAATCGTCAAATGCGAGAGCTCTTCAGGGACGACCGGAACGGCGGATTCTTCTTTACAGGCTCGGCGAACAAAAGAAGTGTACGATGGCGCCCTTCCCTCCGGAAACTCCGTGGCTGCCCTGAATCTTCTTCGACTCGGCCGCCTCACGGGCGATCAGGACCTTGAAAAGGAAGGCAACGCCGTTTTTCGAGCCTTCTCCACCCACACCGCCCAATCTCCATCCTCCTTTTGTCAGCTTCTCATGGCCCTCGATTTTGCCCTGGGTCCCACACGGGAGATCATCCTTGCCGGCGACCTGGAAGGAGGTCCAGGAGCGGAGATGCTCGCTTCCGCCCGGAGGTGTTTCCTGCCCCGGGCGATCTTCCTCCATCATCCCGAAGGGGAGGAAGCGCGGAATATCGAGAAGCTGAGCCCTCTCACCGTCGAGAAAAAGAGCCTGGCGGGAAACCCGACCGCCTATGTTTGCACGGATTTCACCTGCAAGGCCCCTGTCACCGATGTGTCCCAATTCCTCACCCTTGTAGGAAAATAGGACCATCCCCTTTTCTGACTTGTAGGCAAATGAAGGACTCATCGAGAAATTACAGGAGCCATGCTCATATTCTTGAACGGGGAATTCGTTTCCGAAGCCGAGGCTACGGTTTCCGTTATGGACGGAGGACTTCAGTATGGGTATGGGGTCTTTGAGACGATCCGGGCTTACAGGGGGAAACCCTTTCGCTTCGCACAACACCTGGATCGCTTGAAGCGATCCGCCGCGGTCCTTGATATACCTTTTCTTGACGAAGGCATTGAAAACAAAGTCCTTCGTCTCATCGCCGAAAATACGACGGGTGAGGCATACGTTCGCATCACGGCGACTTCAGGTCCTTTGCGGCATTTTTCCCGTCCGCCGGAGGGATTCTCCCTGATCGTGAGGGTGACGGAGCCATGCCTCCCCCCTGCTCAGGCCTATGAAAACGGAATCTCCTGCACCATTTCCGGCGCATGTCAGGATGAAAGCTCCCCTCTTGTGCCCATCAAGAGTCTTTGTTTTCTTCCCAGGCTTCTTGTGAAAAAGGAAGCGCAGAAGAGAGGGTTCGATGAGGCGATTATGCTCAACAGGCGGCAGCAGCTCACTGAAGCTTCATCCAGCAATCTCTTCTTCGTGATGGACGGCATCTTGCGTACTCCCAACCTGGAATCGGGAATCTTGCAGGGGATTACCCGGGCCGTTGTTCTGGAGGTTTGTGCCCACCTCGGAATACCTGTCAGGGAGGGCGCATACTCCGCTCAGGATATGGAGCGGGCAACCGAAGCTTTTCTGACCAATTCCATCTCGGAAATCCTTCCTATCGCCTCTCTTGGGGGAAAGCCGGTAGGGGAGGGGAAACCCGGAAAAATCACGAAAGCTCTGGCACAAGGTTATAGAGAGCAGATTTCACGGGAGTCATGACATATCAGGAAACACTGAGATTTCTGGAAAGCCGCGGCAATCAAGGAATCAAGCTGGGGCTGGACCGGATGGGAAAGCTGATGACTTTCCTTGGCCGTCCCAATATGGATTACCCCACTGTCCTGGTCGGTGGGACGAATGGGAAGGGCTCCACTGTGAGAATGCTCTCACAGATCCTGAGCGAAGGCGGCTATCGCGTGGGGTCGTACTATTCTCCCCATTTGCACACATTCAGAGAACGGTTCTGCGTGAACGACCTCCCCATTTCAGAAGAAGAGTTTGCCGACCTGGGACAAGCTGTACGGCGTCTTGCGGGGGGAACAGCGGATCCTCCAAGCCAATTTGAGCTTCTTACGACCATGGCTTTTCTCTATTTCCGGCGCATGGGGGTTCAAATCGGGATCCTGGAGGTCGGTCTTGGAGGGCGATGGGATGCGACCAACTGTGCGGATCCCCTGGTCAGTGTGGTCACGAACGTGGAGCTGGACCATACAACCCGTCTGGGATCTACTCTGGAAGAGATCGCCAGGGAAAAGGCGGGTATTGTCCGCACGGGGCGCCCCTTGATTCTCGGGGCCTTGAAGGAAAGGCCGGGACAGGTGATCGAGGATATTTGTGCACAACTGGGCGCAGCGGTCATCGGCACATTGCCCGCCGAGTGCATGGGGCAGGATGTTTCCGGTGAGA
>JACPDT010000268.1 GCA_016183865.1 Armatimonadota bacterium
CGCGACGACTCAGAAGATGAGTCATGACGAGTTACGCATCATGTTCGCGGAGAACGAGCCGTTGCCTTTCGAGGAAAGGACGGTCCATGGTTTTTCCTTCGGCGACATCTCGAAAGCAAAGATCCTTGCGTTCGTCAAAGAGGCGGGTATCCGCATCGGCTCCATCGCTGCGCCCGAATTCCTGCGCAGCCTCAAAGTGGCGGATGAAGCGCGAGTGAAGAACGCGGGCATCCTCTTCTTCGCCAAAGACGTCTATGACTACCTGCATCAGGCCCAGATGACGCTCCTGGCGTTCAAGGGGATAGACCGATTACACATCTACGACCGCCGCGATGTGCGGGACGATCTGCTCACCCAATTCAATGAGGCTGTTGCCTTCCTCAAGAAGCACCTGAACGTCCGCAGTGAAATTCGGGGTCTCAATCGCGAGGATATTTACGAGATCCCGCTCGAGGCCTTACGTGAGGCCATGTTGAATGCCCTCATGCACCGCGACTACAGCATCACCGGCACGCAAGTCAGTGTGGAGGTCTATGATGACCGGGTGGAGATCGTGAACCCCGGCGGCCTGCCTAAAGGCCTGTCGGTATTGGACCTCGGCACGATTTCGATCCGACGGAACGAGCTGATTGCGGACTTGTTCTTCCGCCTCCACAAGGTCGAGCGCATTGGTATGGGCATCCCGAAGATGAAGGAGGCTATGGTGGCGGCGGGTCTCCGCGAACCGGCCTTCGGGGCCGATGCGTTTTTCCGGGCAACATTCCAACGGCCATACGAATTCGCTCTAAAGGAAGGGGCGGAAAGTTCGGAAAAGAGGTTCGGAGAAAAGTTCGGAGATGGTTCGGAGAAGAGTTCGGAGAAAATCCTTGCTCTTCTGAAGAGTCGGAAAACGGCCAGTGCACGAGAGATCGCCGAGGCCCTAGGCCTGACCTCCCGCGCCATCGAAAAGCAGATTGCAGCTCTGAAAACTGCTGGACGTCTTAGACGTGTTGGCCCCGCGAAAGGCGGACGATGGGAAGTGGTTCACGAAGACGAGGGATAATCGCGAGACTAAGGACGTAGCGAGCGACCAAGTCGACAACCTGAATCCCGCAGGATCCATAACAATGGGTAAATTTGCAATGACTTTGACCAGGAGGGCAGCAAATGATCGATCCGGAACGATTGAAGCGCCTCTTGATGCCTGGAGCGTCGCTTAGAGACGATGACGATAAGGAAACAAAGCAGGAATCTGCGCGTCGCTCCCGTAGCGCAGATCAAAGCTCAGGCACGGATGACCGGCAGGAGTCTATGATTTTCGTCGCCGTTGCGAATCGGGAAAATTATCTGATTTGCAAGGAACGGAAAATCTATGCCGCCAAGAACCCGTCCCTGCTGGCCAGGGTCAAGGCCGGCGATACGATTGTCTTCTACATATCGAAATACGGACAATTTGCCGGAGTATATCGAGTCACTAAGCCGGTGTACCAGGCGCACGCTCACCTGTTTGATTCTGCGCTATATCGCTATTTTATTGAAATTATCCCGGTTATCGAACTTCCTGAAAACAAATGGCTGAACCTCGCCGAGGTCGCCAAGAATCTCCGTATGGTAAAAGACAAACACATTCCTCCGGGGAAGTATTTTCAAGCAACCATCAGAAGTCTGGACGAAGCTGACTACGAGTACTTGTCATCAGCAATGTCAAAGGCCATGAAAATGAGTTCGAAATTTAGTGCTGCAGGTTCAAGGTTACAGGAGGGAAATGATGACACATAAATTGCCCGAACAAATGACTTTGAACTTTGAACCTCCTGACCTCGAACAGGCGCGCAACCGCCCAGTCGAATGCCTTGGAATAACATTTGAAAACGATGAGGAGAGGCGAGCCTGTTTCCTGGAAAAACTGAGGGCAAATCTTCGAGATCCGGAATTCCGTGAGATGGAGGGTTTCCCTATCGGGAGCGATGAAGACATCCTGGCCCTGTCCGATCCGCCTTATTACACCGCCTGTCCGAACCCGTTTATCGCAGACTTCATCAAGCACTACGGAAAGCCTTATGATCCGAATGAGCCATACCGCAGACAGCCTTTTGCGGTGGATGTCAGTGAGGGAAAAACAGATCCGATCTACAAGGCCCATTCCTATCACACAAAGGTGCCTCATCTCGCGATTGTTCCCTGTATTCTTCATTACACCGAACCTGGAGATGTTGTACTGGACGGCTTCTGTGGATCCGGCATGACGGGTGTGGCGGCTCAGTGGTGTGGAACCGCACCTGAGAGCTACCGTAGAACTCTTGAGGCATTATGGGAGAAAGAAGGAATCGGGAAGCCCCGCTGGGGGGCCAGAAGAGTGGTGCTCAACGACCTGTCGCCCGCCGCGACCTTCAGCGCCGCCAACTACAACATCCCCTTCGATGTCCGGGAGTTCACCCGTGCGGGAAAGCAAATCCTCGATGAAGTCGAACAGGAAATCGGCTGGATGTATGATACCCTTCATGGTGGAGCAGGCATCTTGCCTGCAAAAAAGATTCTTGAAAAAGCAGGCTGGAAGCCTGCTCCACTTACAGAATTTAAGCAAACGCAACGTGATCTCCCCCATTGGCAATATCCTGGGGCTATTTTTTTTGTTACCTTCAGAACCTATCAAGGTATTTTACTTTCAACAGAATCCAGAAGCGTTGTTCTGAATGCCTTAAAATACTGGCATGGAAGCAAGATTCACCTTTTTTCCGCTGTTGTCATGCCTGACCATGTTCATATGCTTTTTCAATTGAGCACTGATAAACATGGACATGTGGAGCAGGCTTCTAGCCTGCATTCGGAAGACCTTTCCAAGATCATGCACAGCATCAAAAGCTATTCCGCCAATCAGATAAATAAAGTACAAAATCGCTCCGGCATTCTTTGGCAAACTGAAAGACATGA
>JACPDT010000278.1 GCA_016183865.1 Armatimonadota bacterium
GTGACCCGATCTCTTTTCAGGACTACAGATATGCCTTCAATAGTCCAGCCAGCTTCGTAGACCCCTGGGGTCTGGACGCCGTTCTAACCGAGACGCAGAAAGCCTGGAATATTACATTATATCTGCATTTTATCAATGAAGATGCCAAACTCTCCAACGGGGCGTTTCGCGAAAAAATCAAGACCTGGATCTGCGACATTGAACGTTTCTGGAGCGGACAGGCTTACGCGGGGAAGCCTATCATGCTTAAGGTAGTGGAGCGACCCACAGCCACAAGCTTCGGCCCTGGATTGTTCCCGTATCAAATCCGCGTGGCTCAGGAGTGGCGCGATAAGGGATCGGGACGGGGTACCGCTTTCTTCTGGGAGACAACATGGACATCTAACGTGCCTCTCCACGAATCTGTACACCTGCTAGGTCTGACTAACCGTCAACACTGTAGTGATGACGCAGCTTCCTGCGTAATGAGCAGGACTGGCACCTGGGGTGCGCAGACTCCTACAATCGGATCTGAACACATGGAAGCTATCGTGAACGCCTTCCGCAGCCGTGGAAACGTTGTGAGAAATTTCTACTACTGAGGTCATCAGCCAACTTTTCATCAAGAACACACATTGTTTTGGAGGACAAATATCGTGGCTCCGCGAGCTAGGCTCCGGGTCAATGGACATTGGCGAAAGCTGATTTTGCTCCTGCTATTGTTGCTGTCACCGCACGCGTATTCGGCTGAACCCCCTAAGAGTCGGGTTGAGGAGCCGACCCCACCTTTTAAGATTTGGTATCAGGTTTCTGAGTCAATGGGATTGCGGGAACAGATGCTAATAATAGATAGCGTATCACGTGGAGTTTTCTACTTTTGCGACGAGATGGACCGTTTTCGTCCCTTTTCCGCAGAGCCTCTGAAGCAAATCAATTATTTCTATACCGTTTCGAAAGAGCAAGTTGCATCCTTGTATGCCGAATTGCAGCGAACTCGCTTTTGGGAACGGAAGCTTCCCGGGGAAAACGCCAGCCCCGATGTATGCGTGGGTAACGACAGGATCTTAGCCGTAGAAATTGCGGAGGTTACACACATCAGGGTATACAACGAGAGTCTCCCGCCCGCTCTTGCGGCATTGCGCAAGCAGCTTCATGACATCATTGGCAACCGTTTTCACCCGGAGGGCGCCGGTGGGCTTGATGACAACCGGCGGGTTCCGCTTTCTCCGGAGGAACTCCCTGACCTGGTCCACATACAAAAGCCCGCAGAACTTGTTCCCGGAAATTACTGGCCCCTGATCTTTTCTGTCAGAGACGTCAAGAAAGCAACTCAATTTCGAAATCTTCCCTGGGAGAGTCATTCCCAATACTGGGTGGCCGGATCTCGCTACCTGCCAGAGAAGGCTTACTTCGCGAACCCTACTCACGTCACTGACCCGCAGACACACGGACTCATAGACGCTGAAATAAATTACTGTTTTTTTCCTCTGGCCTTCCTGGCCAAGAATGCATTCGATCGGTATTCTTATTTACGTTCTACTTTTGGGCTCCCTCCACTGGATCGTCAAGAGGCACTGGAAACTCAGCCCAATCTTAGAGTGTGGCTGGATGAAAGCAGCATCCCCCTGCACTCATCCTGGTTGTGGCTGGGCGAGGAAACACCACCGGATCCTGGGCGGCGTCCCAAAAGTCTCATTATTAACAAAGGGCGTGCAATCGTCGTAATTCAAGGGCAAGATCTCGGTATTCTCAAGAGGATTGCGCTTGCAGTACTGGGTAGACTCGCGCAGTATTCAATGGAGTAAGACGAGAGGTCGTCTTACTTGGGAGAAGTTGAAGACCAGAATGGAACGGACAGGGAAAAATGGCAGAAACCAAGTCCTTTGCACGTGCGCCTCTCACATGTTGGCAGGAGGCGCCGATGTGCGGTATGTTCAGGAACTTCTGGGACACTGGAGCCTTGCCACGACCCAGCTCTATCTTCAATGGAACCTCCAACAGCTCAAGAGCGCCCACAGGAAGTTCCATCCTCGGGAGCGGAAAAAAATTTGACAGAAGCCCCTGATCGGGCTATCGTGGAAGAAGCTGTTTTTATGCCTTTCCCAAAGGGGTGACCGATGGTCCGAATCCAAGAGATTGCGCGAAGAGGTGGACCTGGAAGAGCTTCTGGGGTCCCTCATTGTGTTGCCTCCGCGGAAGATGGCCCTCCACGTGGGCGGGGCTACAGAGGTCGGCGCTTTCCGCCCATCCGTGCCGCAGAACAACCCGTTTTCCTGAAGACCATGACATACTCGTGCTTGAAGACATAGAACCCCCCCACGAGGGCCCTGTATCTCCACAGCTCTTTTTGGGCTCTTTTTCCTCTCGTATCCTCGAAGTTCTTGACTACAATACTCTTGAGGGTGTAGCCCCGTTTTAGGATTTCGTTCATACAATGGAACCCCAGAGGGATCCAATCCCCTTTTGAGTACTTATCTCCAATGACCAGCACAAGATACCTGTCTTTCTCCAGAAAGGAGCCCGCATTTTCCACCACTTCCCCGAATTCCTTGAGGAAGTCCTCTGTTGTGGGGGCATTGGAGAGATCTCTCCCATTGTTGGAAAACTTTATGATATCGTGGTAAGGAGGGTGCATGATCAGGAGCTGAACCTGCTCTTGGGAGTGGTCCAGGAGGATCGGCCACAAGTTCAGGGATCGGCTGTCTCCTGTTCGCAGGTCTGAAATCACACCATGGGGGTTCCCTTCTTTTTCGATGAGATTCCTGGCCTCTCGCGCCACCTTCGGCAGGAGCTCGATCCCGATCCCGTTTCTCCCGAGCCTGCGGCACTCAATCAGGGTTGTGCCGCCTCCCGCGAAAGCGTCCAGAACCCAGTCCCCCTTTTTTGTATACCTCATCATCATCTGATGCGGAATCTGGGGGATGAAATTGCCCCAATAGGAAGCCAGATGCGCGCCCGATGAGTCCCTCTTGTCCATGACCCACAGGCTGTCGGTCAGAATCTCGGAATATTCCTTCCATCTCGAAAGATTGATATCATTGATCTTTCCTGTCTTGACCCTCTCGATGCCCTTTTCCAGTCTTTTCACATAATAATTGGCCCGTTCGATCGTCTTGGCTTCGAGGATCTGATCGAGCTCGGAGAGGAGCACATCCTTGTGAAGTGAGACAGCCTCCTCATCCGGACAGGAGGACAGGATTCCCCTGCCGTCCTCGTGAGGATAGGCAAGCAGGTTTCTCAAGGCCGTCACACCGGTGCGAATGGAGCGGAGCCTCGTCTGTCTGTCTATCCTGCTCAGAAAACGGACGAAGCCCTGTTTGTTGAGAGTTATGGCTCCGGAGCTCAAGAGGATGCCTCCCGACTTGCTGAAAATGTGAAACGAAAATCCGTGGCCGTACCTGGGGACAGACCTTACATTTTTAATAACGGCGTGATTTCACATTCCTTAAGGAGAAACGCTTGATCCTGTTGATTTGATCCTCAAATTTCCGGTTTCGTTCGGAAAATACATGCGCATGAACCTCCGCTCTCTGTCCTTCTTCGATTTCGCCTCAACACCCCCGAAAATCGGGGGAGGAGTTCCCAATTTCCCATGGAAACCACGGGAGGAGGAAAATCAATCTTCCTCAATGAAAGGGCTCTCGCTAAAGAAAACGAGGTTGGGTCGAGAGTGAATCTTATGGGAGGCTGTGATGGCTCGGGCTGACTTGCTTCTCGCCCTGGTAAGATCGGGGCGGGCATCTCAAGATTCTCGATTCCGCCAAGCGGTGGAAGCACTTATCGCTGATGAACGGGCGAAAAGACACAA
>JACPDT010000279.1 GCA_016183865.1 Armatimonadota bacterium
GAAGGGAAGGACCGGATCCCCATAATCTGGTGATGCTGCCGGGGACTTCGTCCACGGATGAGATGGTTTCCGGAACCAGGAAGGGAATTCTGGTCACCCGTTTCTGGTACGACAATGTGGTTGATTCAAAGAAGACCCTGATGACAGGTCTTTCACGAGACGGGACATTTCTCATCGAGAATGGGAAAATTACGAGGGCTGTCGGGAGTCTTCGTTACAATGAGAGCATTCTGGGAGGTTTTTCGAGAGCACAGGCTCTGGGCAGGAATCTCAAGGGCTTCAGTTTCGGGACCAGCCACATTGCCTGTCCTTCCATGTTGATCGAGGAATTCTGTTTCACAGGCAGCCGGGAGAAATATCAGGACTGGTAGGCGCCGAGAAGTTTACAAGTTGTTTCTTCACTGTCTCTCTCCATCTGTGTATCATGGGATATGAGAACATTTTGAAAGGGAGAGGGTTCCGTGCCCATCATCCATGCGACCAACTATGGGAAACTTTATGGAATTCTGACCGGCCGCCGCACGGTCTCGGCGGATGAGAAGCAGTTTCTCCAGGATACCTTGAATCCCAAAGGGAAGACCTTCGCCACGGTAAAGGAGAATGTGGCCGATGATCCCCACAGGTCTACGGTGATAGATTATGGGGTTGTTGAAGCCGTCTTTCCTGATGACACCTCAGGGACGAAGCATCAGTTGTTCAACCTGCGGACAGAGGACGGATTCCTTGTAAAGGTCGCCCATAACATCACCCTGGCCCCCCGGGTCCCTGATCTCAAGAAAGGAAATCCCCTGGGCATAAAGGGGGACTTTATCCCAAGGGATGAGCTGTTGCGCCTTCCCCTACCCGACGACCTGGAGATAGGGGATGTGAAGAAGTTCCTCAAAGATCCCGCGATCACAGGATTGCTCCACTGGACCCACCGCCCCACGTCCTCCAATCCGAAGCACGAGAACGGCGGGATCGTTGTGTTTACTCCAGGGTCCGATTATGAGAAAGTGTGCCAGTGATTTCTTTACCCCCGGGCGTTGCGGGCATATCTGATGACTGCCTGGGTTCCGTAGCTTCGCTCGATGGCGAGCATCCGTCTTAAGCCCCTCCCGTAGAGATCGGTTCTTCTGAGCATCCTCTGCACCTCTCCCGTCTCGCCCAGCGATTCCATCACTTTATAAGCCGCCCATTCGGCGAAACCTTCGTGGAGCTCGGTGGATGTGCCGCCCCTTCGGTTGTCCGCCTGCCAGGCATGGGCCAGCTCATGGGCCACTACCGCCATGGTAGTGCTTTCAGGAAGTCCGGTGACCACGTAGATTTCCGACAGGGTCTTCGTTCTTCCTCGATATTCCGTCCGATAGAGGCCTGCGAGGTTGCCTCCGGCCGTGCCTCTGCTGATTCTTGACGCCACCGCCCTGAGCTCCTCTCTGCTTACGACTTTCAGAGTCGGCAGGGGGTATACGCGCATATTGAATCGTGTGGCGAAGATGTGCGCTGCTTGAGTGAGCATGCTCTGGGCATCTGTGTAGCCGCCCGAGTCATCGTCAGACCACCCTTCCTGAGCGGCCACGGGAACGGTTGTGGCAAAAACAAACCACAGCAGGAGGAAACTCATGATGGCCGCTGTGGCTTTCAATCCTTGAAACGATGAAGACCGGTTTCTGATGACCGGCGAAGTTGCAGTATTAATGGTAATCCTTCCCTTCCTAAAGACAGACTTACCCCTGAGAGAGCTTGTCGCCCTTTCGTCGGAGATCAAAAGATTACCGGGATGAAACTTGGTTCTCGAAAACGTCAGTTCTCAGACGGGCATCCGGGAACTTGGACGAAGTTCACAATAATAAGGTTCACAAAGGTCGGTGGATTTCCTCGCACTTCTCAAGAATTTTTTGATCCCGTGCAACAAAAGCTTCGAGGTTCTTGTTTCCACCAATGGAAAGGCCAGGAGCGGGTCTCGCCCGGCTCATTGCCCTCTAAGTGGCCCACGACATGAATAAGGAAAGTGATTTTGGATGAGTGCGTTAGAGAGGTTCGGGGGATGCGAGCCGTGGGGTCAGTGGCTCAGTCTGAAGGTTTGGGCGCTGGGTCTTGTCCTGATTCTATGGTCTCCCGCCGCACAGGCCCAGTTGTTCCGGCCTCTTTTCGGGAGTGACGGTTCGCACGTGTCCCTTGAAGGCGAGGATCTTTACGGCATAGCTTGCCATTACAATCTCTCCGTCGAGCACCTGGCCCTTGCCAACGATATTCTTCCCATCCGAATTCAAATCAGCCCCGGCACTCGAATACTCATCCCGGGGCGGCGAATCCTTCCAGTGGCGCCTCCGCGAAACGGAATCGTCTTGAATATCCCTGAACGGGGACTCTTTCTTTTCCGCAATCAGCGGATGGTCAGATTCTATCCCATTGCCATAGGGAGGCCGAATAGCTCGGAGACCCCCGAAGGCAGCTTTCGAGTCACGAGCAAGGCCATAAACCCGACCTGGTTTCCTCCCGAAAAGGTACACTATTGGAAAGGAGCTGTCCGTCCAGGTTACGAGAATCCCCTTGGAAAGTACTGGATCGGCCTGGGTCCCAGTCGGGGGCTTGGCATACATTCCACAAACCGCCCCATTTTCATCGGTTCCGCACTGACAAACGGCTGCATAAGACTTTACCCGTGGATGATGGAGGACCTTTTCAGGCAAGTAAGGATCGGAATGACGGTCCGCATCGAATATGAAACCGCCAAGATCGGATGCGATCCCAGGACAGGGACCTGTTACCTTGCAGCCTTCCCTGATGTCTATGGCCGGGCTGATCCCTGCATTTCCGCACAGAGGCTCCTCAAGAAGATCGGCTTGAGCAGGTTCGCGACTTTCGAGGCGTGGAAAGACCTGACAGGCCGATCTCCAGGGCTGGCTCGCCCGATCATCCTCAAGAGGACCGGCATTTCAGCCGCTGAGCTGGAAGAGCCGGTCCTCGATTCAGAAAAAGGAGGTAGATGAGAAAATGGTTTTCAACCATTTGCGAATATTACTCTTGATCGCTCTGTTGATTCTTACGAGCACTGCCGGAACCCGGGCAGGGGGAGTATGGCCGAGCATGTTAGGCATGGAGTCCCCCCTGGAATTGCCCGGCGTCGTTCAGAGCGTCAGCCCTGGGCCTGGTATCATCGCCGGGGCTGCTCCAGGCGCCGTGGTGCTTCAGGCCCCGTCGGGTGCGGTATTTGCTCTTCCGTTGACCATACCATTTACAGCCAATGGGGCGCCTGTGGCGCCTACCGAGCTTGCGCCCGGTATGGCTGTGACCGCTGTGATCCCACCAATAAGAGGGGAAATCCTTGCGGTGTCGGGTGGGATCATGACCGTTCAGACAACGAGCGGCGTCCTGCAAATCCCCGTAACCAGTCTCCCCACATCGGTGGCCCAGCAGACCATCGTGCCGGTGCAGACGACACAGGGACAAACAGTGGCGATGCCGGTGGCCCAGGCGGTGACACTTCCTCCCAGTCAGGGCCAGATCGTCATCTCGCCGCACGTATGCCCGGTTCCCACGCCGACAGGGATGATCAAGATTCCCGCAAAAACAAGGGTTGATGTCCAGTTGGCCAACGGCAATATCATCAATGTGCCCATAAACGCGGCACTGAACATGCAAAGGGCCCAGGGGGCGACGATACTGGGTATTGCTCTCCATGGCGGGAGACGCCTCGCTGGAAATGAAGCAAATGTTCAGTCTGCCTTCAGGCACCAGGACAACCCTTATGTAAGCTCCACGTCCAGCTTCCAGGTTGCCCAGCCTCTTACCTTCACCGGTGCGGTTAGAAATGTCTCATCCGGGGGAGTTGTCCTCACAACGACTCAGGGCCATCTCCTCTTTTTTCCAGCCAAATCGGAGTTCATCTTAAACGGCGAAAAGGTAGGAGTCTCAGAATTGAAGTCCGGCCACCTTGTCCGTGTGAATGTCCCGCCCGGGCGTTTCCGGGTCAAGGGGGCTTACCAGCAAAATGGAGAGACGATTCTCGTGTGCGAGCACAATGTTACCCAGGAAGTCTCAAGCCAGGAGGTCGTCTTGATTCCCGTGGCGGCGGTCCCCAAAGGGGAGCACGGCAAGATACGGGTGGATGTTCGGCTCAGAAACGGGAACATCGTCAATGTCCCGCTCAACGCAGCTCTCAATATGGAGAGGGCTCAGGGGGCAGTGATACTGGGGGTTTACCCTCACGGCGGCCGACGGCTGGCAGGCAATGAGGCGAATCCGAACTCACTTAGAAACCATCCTGACAATGCCTATTACGGAGTAATCGTCGGACAGGATGCCCAGAGCGCTCTGGTCGTCACGACAATGAATGGAAAAGCGGCTCTCGCACAGATCAAACACAAGGACGCCCCGGGTCTCAGCTCCATGAAACCCGGTGACCCTGTGAGCCTGGGTCTCTCCGAAAGCGGGAACCGGTTCGCGGTCAGCACCTGGAAAGCCGGTCATATCACCATTACTCAAATGTCTCAACCGGCCACGACTCCCTCGGGTACAACTCCTGGGGGCGCTCTGGGTCCCAAGACATTGACCCCATCCGGCAAGGCGCCAGGCGAGGCTGGAGGTCCCCCGGCCATGACTCCTTCCGGAACGACTCCCGGCGGCCCTCAGGGTCCCCCGACCATGACTCCTTCCGGAACAACTCCCGGCGGTCCTCAGGGTTCTCCGGCCACGACTCCATCCGGTGTAACTCCGGGCGGTCCTCAGGGTCCACCTCCAGGTCAGTCTCCAGGTGGAGGTCCTCCGACAACGACTCCATCGGGCGTGACACCCGGACAACCTCAGGGACAGCCTCAGGGACAACCTCAGGGACAACCTCAGGGACAACCTCAGGGGCCGAAGGGCGGGTATTGACGCAAGACAGGGGACCTCTTTGGAGGTCCCCTGATTTTTTTCCGGCG
This sequence comes from Armatimonadota bacterium, assembly GCA_016183865.1. GTDB lineage: Bacteria > Vulcanimicrobiota > JACPDT01 > JACPDT01 > JACPDT01 > JACPDT01. Next base: position 4,905 of record JACPDT010000279.1, read on the forward strand.
CCACCCAGGATTTGCTGTCAGAATGTGTATACGTTCAGGAGGGGGTACGTCAGAATTTCGCCACAGCGTTGCTTTTGATGATGGCGGGCAGGTTATCAGCCCCCTCCGTGCAGAAAAACGGGTGTATGCTTCTGCTCTTCTTACTCGGCGTGGCTCTTGAAGGAGCTTTTGCGGCAGTTCTCTTACTTGGCGACTTGCGGCGGTCCGTGGCGTGGTTCCTTCCGATTTACGGCACAGCCTTTGCCATCTATTTGACGGCACTGAAGGTTGCCTGGGACGAAGAGCGGCCTAAAGTTGTGCAGATGGTGCTGGCTCTGGCGATCCTGTTCAGATTGACCCTCCTTTTGGGCCAACCCACCCTTTCCCCTGATGTGTATCGCTATCTCTGGGAAGGCAGGATTCAGGCGCACGGGTTCAATCCTTACCTGGAGGCACCTCACTCCGAGAAGCTGCGACCCTTGAGAGACGAGGTCTACGAACGGGTGGAGTACAAGGAGCTGCCCGCCATTTATCCTCCACTTATGGAGCTTTGCTTCAGGGCGCTGGCGTGGCCCTCGACTTCTCTCTTCAAAACCCGGGTCTTTTTTCTGTTATGCGATCTGGGTGTATTGTGGATTCTTTTCCTGTTGCTCCGGAGGCGGGGCTTGCCCCCAGGGAGAGTCCTGGTTTACGCCTGGAGCCCGCTGGTTCTTATTGAATTTGTCCTGACCGGGCACAATGACTCCCTGCCTCTTTTCCTTCTTCTTCTGTCGGTCTATGCTTTTGATGGGGGGTGGGCGATTCCCTCTGCACTCTGCTTCTCCGGGGCGGTGGGCGCCAAGTATTTTGCTCTTTTCATTGCGCCAGGTCTGGCAGCAGGGAAAAAGGCATGGGCCCTGATCTTCCTTCCTCTGGTCCTGGGACTTGTCTATTGGCCCTTCGCCGCCGCAGGCCCGTCTCTCTGGATCACGGCAAAGGAGTATCTAAGCCGGTGGCGCTTCAATGACTCTCTCTTCGGCCTGGTTTTCTGGTACACTCAGTATCTTCAGAGGAGCCACAAGATCGTCCTATTGATCTTTCTGGCTTATGTGCTCTATCTTTTCTGGAAAAAGGCCGACCTGGAAAAGGGGCTGATCCTTACCATGGGCGCCTACTTTCTCCTGACTCCTGTCCTTCATCCCTGGTATGTGACCTGGATCGTTCCCTTTCTGGCTTTTCACCCATACAGGGGATGGCTTCTCTTTACAGGAACCGTCATTTTGGCCTATGGCACATTTCTCAGCAGCAATCCTCAGCCCGGCGAGTGGACGGAGATTTCTGCCCTGAAATGGCTGGAATATCTTCCCGTGTATGGGCTGCTCATCGCGGATTACGTGGGGAGAATTTGCCGCAGAGGCACAGAGACGCAGAGTTGACGACAGAGCTACTTCTCAGGCGCCACCACAATGTCTTTTGTGACGATGTTGTTCTCCTTATCGGCCTCCGGTATCTTGGCTTCAGGATCAACTATGATCGTGATTCGGTGCAATCCGGGTGTGGCGCTCTGCCACCTTCGGCTGATGGGAATCTTGCTGGAGCCGGGGATGGATTCCAGCATTTCTCTCACGAATTCGACTCCATCCTGAATGAAGCTCACAGCTACCTCTCTTGCCGGCACCCTGCCCGAATTCGTGACAATAGCGGTAATCAGGATCGGCTCATTCGCCTTGGGGTTTCCCACGCTGAACCGGAGATCCTCTTCCCTCACGGAGAGATCGGCGTATTTCCTTTTCTGCATCTCCCTCATGATGTCGAATTTCATCTCAGGTCTCAGCTCAATCGTTTCCGCACGAAGAGGGGCCTGAGAAAGGTCGCTTTTCGCCGTGGTCCTGGGAGGTGGTGAGGTCCCTTTGCGGCTGGAAAGATTCTTGGAATGGGACGAATTGCCGCTCGGGCCCTGCGCACCTGAACGGGCAGCCGTTCTCGCAGAGGGTGAGCCTGTCACAGTGACTTCTATGGTGGCTTCGTTGTTGTCCTTTCTTACATCCTCCGTTTGGTTCGTGGGGTCGGCCACAATCGTGATCTTGTGGGGTCCAGGGGTCGTGGCGGTCCATTCTGCCGAAAGGGCGCCCACGGAAGCGGGAGGAACACGATCTATGACGCCTTTTGCGAACTCCTTCCCATCAGCCAGGAAAACCACCGTCACGTTTCTGGCCTCAAGAGAGCCTTCATTTCGCAAAAGAGTGGAGACTTTCAAGGTTTCCCCTGCCTTGCACTGCCTGGGAGTCTCTATGGAATCACTTTCCCTGATTTGAAGATCCACCCCGGTCGCGGGCTTGCCGGGACCGAGACCCACAGTCTTCTCGGGGGGGGGTGTCGGAACAGGTGCAGGGGCAGAGGAGCTAGAGGAGGGCGCGGGAGGGGGTGTTGGGGCCGTGTGCGGTGCGGTAACGTTTGCCGGTGCAGGCTTCGGCGCAGGGGTAGAGGCAGTTGCCGGTGCAGACTCAGGGGTGGGTGCCGGAGTGAGCGCAGGCGCAGGGCTGGGGGAGGCGCCGGGGGTATCCTGGGTTTTAGGCCTGGTGGCATCCGGCGGCGTCAAGGGGGAAGGGGGCTCCGTCCTCGCAACAAGCTGCGACTGACCGAAAAGGACAACCGTAAAGGCGTCCCCGTATTCATTGGAAGGCCACGGGTTGGCTTGGCCCGCTCCATCAAAGGCTCGGGAGCGAAAATAATAGCTATGCCCCCGGAGCCCGAAGAAGGTGGCGACACCGGGCTCGCCCGCCTTGCGCACAATCCAGGTTTTCCAGATCCCCGTATCCCTGTCTTTGTATTGCACCTCAACTTTGCTTGCATTCACCGCTGTCCAGGAGACGGGGAAAAGAAGGTCCTTTTGCTCCGGCGGCAACGGCTGGACCTGGGAAAAAGGCGCTCCGGACGACGGGGACGGGGATGTGGAAATCGGGGTCGGCGGAGAAAGGGGGGCCGGCTTTTCTTTCGGAGGCGCCGGTTGAGGGGTCGAGGGAATCGGTTTCTCCTGCGCTGGAGGTTTCTCCCTTGCCGTCAGCACAGGCGCCGGTGTAACGGGCTTCTCCGCGAGGGGGGCTGGGCCCGATTTGAGAATCACCGTGGTTTGAGTCTCTCCCTTTTCTCCCCCTGACCACGGCCCCGGGTTTCCCATCTCGTCAAAGCCCCTGGCTCGAAAGAGATAGGTGTGCCCTCGAAGGCCGAAAAAGGCCGCCTGGTTGCCGGAACCAGGTTTTCTCACAATCCACGTTTTCCAATCCCCTGATGAGGTGTCCTTGTACTGGATCTCGCACTTGGCCGAGTTTCCTGCCGACCACGAAACGGAAAAAAGCAGGGTTTCCACCGTGGCCGGCAATGGGGTCACCGAACAGGCAGGGAGAGTCGCCCGCGTTCCTGCCGGAGTCTCACTGTTCACCCCCGCCGCTTGAAAAGGGCTCTGCAACCGATGCAGCACCGCGGGAAAACCGCCTGCCTTTTCCCAAAGGGCTGATTTGTGGGGGACCGAAAGACTCAAACCTTGGGAAAGAGGCACGATTTCATCTGATTTGCCGACAGTTGTATAGGTGTCCCCATTTCCCTCTTCCCGGGGCTCGGGATTTCCCTGCCCACCCAGACCTCTTGCCCTGAAATAGTATGTCCGTCCCTTGATGCCCACGAACTGGGCCGAATTCGATTCCCCCTCTTTGCGGACCAGCCACTTCTTCCACCTGCCTTGCGGCCCTTCCCTGTACTCGATTTCGATTCCGGTTGATCCTCCGAAGCTCCATGTCACAAGGAACACAGGGCCCTTCACCAGCTCAGGAAGGGAAAGCACCGAAGGTTTGGGGCCTGCGGATGTGGGAGCGGGGGAGGGGGTGGAAGGCGTGGGGGAGGGGGCAGACACGGGAGGCGTCGGCTGGGTTGCCGCCGGTACAGGGGTCTTGTCGGGTTGGGGCTTTGTGATTCGATCGGGCGGCGTAGAAACGGGTGCAGGAACCGGAGCGGGCACAGGAGTCGCAACAGGGGATGTACGCTCAGACCCGCCCACGGCAACCAGCTTGCGGGACTCATTGTTCGAGAAACTGGCTTCATTCTGCTGATGATCTTCGTTGATCCTGACCGAAAGCTCGTGCCTGCCGGGCGCCGCGGTCCATGACATCGTGCCCGCAAGGGGAAGGGAGGCGATGCCTCCGGGCGGGAGAATCGTCGGATAGTCCGCGCTCCCCACAGGCTGTCCGTCCAGGAAGAATCTTGCCTGAAATCCTGCGGCATCCCCGTCCCCTACATTGCGGACTGTGGCCAGAACAAATACAAGCTGGCCGGGAGACGGGTTCTCTGGAACCGTAACAATGGAGACCGACAGGTCCGGAAGAGTTGAAGCGGGAAGTCCGGAAGCAGCCAGAAAGAAAAGAATGATCCATGAGAAACAAAGGAGTCGCAGCTTGTCGGCAATAGTCCTCATCACATTGATACCTCTTTCCGCGGGAAAGCGTGAAATTTCGTTCGTCGCGAGCACCTCCTTCTCCTTCTGTCGCGAGTCAGGGGCTCCTGTTCTTTCGGCTAATACTTTCTATTGAAAACTTTTGGAAATTGTTGTATAGTAGAATATGGGCATGGTGGCCGTTGTCATCGGAAGAGGGAGGATTTGTGTTGGAAAAGCACGGGAAGGCAGGGAAGGCGCCCTTGGAGGGCTCGATAGAGGAACGAAGGAAACACGTGCGCCTGACGAGATCGGTTCCGGTGCGTGTTGTGGATCTGGATGGCGAGATTGAGCTGCTTTCAGCGGATGTCGGCGGCGGTGGAGTCCGCCTCTTCAGCAAGGAGCCGCTCAAGGCGCGTCACAGTGTTTCCATGAAGATTTTTCTTGATGACTCAAAAGTCCCGGTCGTTGCCAAAGGCACGGTGGTCTGGGAGCGCAAGGCGGTGAGCAAGGATCGCTACGAGGTTGGAGTTCATCTCGTGAATATGGGTACGGATGACCGGAGACGGCTGGTGGAGTTCGTGCGGCAAAACTCCGGGTAGCTCCGCCCCCCTCCCCCAACCCCTCCCGCCAGGGGAGGGGTGAGTCACCATTCCATACCTTCGTCACTTCCCAGCATTTGTTGGATTTTGCGATCAACGACGGCCTCCTTGTTTTTCTTTCGTTTCTGGATGCGCTCTTCCATTTTGTTGAGCTCCTCCTTCATGTCCCGCATCCGCATTTCCATTCCCTTTTGTCTTAGATCGAACAATTCATTTACTATTTCCATGATATCTTTCCTGAGCTGTTCCTTTTTCTTGGGCTCCTGGCTCTGGCGGTAGCTTCTTGCAAGCGTCATGCTCTTGTGCTCCAGGTCGCGCTCTTTCTTGATATGCTCATAAAGTTTCGGGTTCTGACTCTTGAGGTGCTCCAGAAACCGGGCATCCTGAACCGCCCTGCCGATGATTTCCTTGAATCGCTCAGGCTCCTGTGTCCGCAATTTCTGCAGCTCTTCATACCTTTCCGGCTCTTCCGATTTCAGCTTCTCCAGGAATTTGGCCTCATCTTCCGGAGAAGGGGGTTGAAACTGGCCTGGGGGCGGACCCGGAGGTCTTGGGGGACGGTGGTCCTTTGACTCTCGTGCAGCCAGATCAGGGGGAGGGGCCGGGGGTGGGGGCTCCTGCGCAAAGGCGGGCAGGATCAGAACGGCCAGCAAGAGACAGGTGATCAAAGGTTCTTTCATGGGATCGTCTCCTTTCAGAATGTATCCAATTGATGAGAAACATTTCTCATTTTTTGCTCAAGGAGATAGGCGTCTCGGTAAAAGGACAGGCTACCCTCCACGAGGGGCTCGCTCTTGGATTGCGTAAACTCACGGATTTGCTCGTGGAGGTTGTGAAGATCCGCGGTTTTCGGCTCCTCCCACGTGATGGGTGTCAGGGCCCGGGTCGGCTGCCTGTGACCATGGATCAACACGATTCCCACAGTCACGAGAAGGACGGAAGCCAGAGCCAGGCGCAGCAGAGCCGGCCAGGGAAAGAGCCTGCGTCTTTGTCTCGCTTCTCTTGCGATGGTTTCGGAGATTCCCTGCGAGGGGCCATCCGCCTCGGGAAGACAGGCCAGCCTTGCATGGATTTCCCTGAATGCCGCCAATTCTTCTTCACAGGATGTGCAGGAAGATGTGTGGCGGACCAGCTCATCTTTCTTCTCTTCCGGCAGCTCCTCGTACACAAGGAGGACTATTCTTTCTTTCCACTCTTCGCAGCTCATATCGCTTCCCATTCCTTCAAGATTTTTCGCAGGTTCAAGAGTCCGTAGCGCATGCGCCCCAGGGCAGTGTTGATGGAACATCCGGTGATGCGAGCGATCTCGGAGAAGGTGAAACCTGCATATTCCGAAAGAAAAATCACAGCCCGCTGTTCCTTCGGAATCCGTTGAATGGCTTCTTCCAGACCTTGCGATTCCGACTTTGCCGCGGGTTCCGTAACATCCATAAGGCTCAATACCCCTCTGTCCTTCTTGTTCTTCCTGACCGCATCCAGCACGAGGCGATGAGCCACCCGAAAAAGGAGATGACTGAATTTCTCCTGAGGTTTGTACTGCGGCAGAAAACGTATGATGCGCAAAAACGTTTCCTGAAACAGCTCCTCAGCCAGTCGCCGGTCCTGCACGCACTTCACGAGCCAGGAGAACAGTCTTCTCCGATACCGTTGGTATAAATCGTCAAAGGCCCTGTCATCGCCGGAGAGATAATTCTGGATCAGGATGTCATCATCATTGGAAGACACAGTGATCTCCTTGTTATCTGAGAGAGTTAACGAAAAAAGGGGGGAGATTATTGTGTTGGCTTTCGCTTACCACCAATATTTTTCGAAAAAGCCCTTTGCGATGCGCCGCATTTCGTTTCGAAGAGGCTGCGGCTCCAGGACTTCCGCTTCATCTCCGAATGCCAGAACCCAGGGGAGGAGCTCCTGCCAGTGATTCACCGTCAGGGTGAGGATGGATGCGCCTTCCTCCTTCGGCTGAACCTCGGCCGCCATCTCCCTCCCGTAGGTCGAGAAACCCCTCCGGGTGACCAGCAGGCGAACGCGTTCCCGCTCAGGCTTCGGGAATCCCCAGATGTCGTGAAGGGCTGAACGGTAGTTGAATTCGACAGGCGGGGTGAAAAGGTCTTCCGTCTCGAGGGTGTCGCAGACCGCCTTCCCCTTGATGGTCCGTATCCTGTCAAGCTGCGGAACATAGGCAACCAGGCTGGTTTCGCCCCGGTGAAAGACAAGGAGCAAGGGATGGCAGGTCTTCCACACCAGTTGAGAGGTGGATTCACCTGTGGTGAGGAGCTTTACCGTCTTATGTGAGGAAATCCCCGTTTCCAGCCTCTCATAGGACTCCTGAGAGAAAGGTCCGTCCATGGAGGCCAGCAGTTGCTGCGAGACCTCCTTGGGACCGGAATCCCATAAGGTCTCGAAAGAAACGGGGAATGCCGACTTGAGCTTCTTTACCAGGTTCTCATAGCTTGACTTGTATGGGGCCGTTCGCTTCTTTCCCCTCGCCCTGGAGGGGGCTTCCACGATCTCCGCCAGGAGTAGAACCTCCTGAAAGCTGAGTCTCAGCGGACTTATGGGAAGCTCCGGGAGAATCCGGTAAGTGCCGTCGAAATAGATGGGTACATGGGAAAGGGACAAACGACGTAAGTCGTGGAAGATGGTCTCCCTGCTTTCGCCGGTTTCCTGCGCAAGGGACTCCAGGCGCCATTGCTTTCCTTCGCAGGGAAAGGTCAGAAGCTCCAGAATTCTTAACCTGCGCCGTCGGGAACTCATGCTCACTTTATTCCAGTATTTTCACAAGACTCCTGTTTCCCCGGCGACAGGGCGAGGAAATGGATTATTTGATCTTCAAGGCTCTCGCGGAAAACCTCCAGTCCGCCTGGGCGGGGGCGCGGATCGTGAGAGTCACATCTTCCGGACCAAAGAGCTTCTCTTTCCAGCTCCTCTCGGGAAAGAACAGGAGGACCCTGCTTTTTTCTCTTGAGGGGCTTATGCCCAGATTTCATCTTCTTTCGGAGGCGCCACGAGGCACGGAGATCGCTCCTCCTTTTCTCCTCTTGTGCAGGAAATTCATCGAGGGCGCCAGGCTCAAGCTGTGTGAGGTTTCCCCTCTCCAGCGGGTCCTCGTTGTGACCCTGGAGACAAGGGATCTGATCAGGGGGCTTGTGCCGTACAAGCTTGTTTTTGAGGTAATGGGCAAGCAGTCATCCCTTGTGTTGGCAAACTTTGATGGAAAGATTTTGGGGAGCGTCTTCATCAGGGCGGATGAGCGATTGGAGGCAGGGCGGGATTATCAGGTTCCAGTGCTCTCCGGGGAGCGAAATGTATGGACCCGGGACGTGGAGCGTTTCTCCCGCGTCTTGAGAGACCGCCGCGGGGACCTTGCGAAGACTCTGTCCTCGAGTTTTTGGGGAATCTCCAGGACCCACTGGGATGCTCTCCTTCTTTCGGTTTCAGGATTTCTTTCGCCGGAATTCCTGGATGAGTCGGAGATTCAGGCATTGTGGAGGGAAGTTTCCGGACTTCTCGATCGTCCCTTTCCAGGGGCCTGGCTTGTCCCCTCGGAGACTCCGGGGGCATGGGAAATAACATTACTTCCCATGCCCGGACGGGAGGGAAGAGTTTTTCCAGACATTCACACAGCCCTGGAGGCATGGTTTTCCGAGAGGGACGAGGCGGAGAGGGTCCGGCGTCTTCGTGACAGCCTCTTGCGAGCCCTTTCGCGGACCTCCGACAGGCTGAACCGCAAATATGAAGCCAGAAAAAAGGAGGAGGAACGCCTTTTCGCAGCGGAGGCCCTCAAGGGGGAGGCCATGGAGCTGATCGCCTCTCTTTCGGAAATTGATCCGGCTCTCCTCAGGGAGACCTCCGCAAGAGCCCAGGCACTTTTCAAGCAATACAAACGGGCTCGTGCCGTGTCGGGATCGGTGGAGGCACGGCTCGCGAGCGTCCTACAGGAGATGAAATATGTGGATTCTCTCCGTCACTTTGTGGGCCAGGGGGATGACCGGACCCTTCTGGAAGACATGGAGGAGGAGCTGCAGGAGCGCGGCTATGTGCCGCGGCCTGGCGGGGGGGCACGTACCAGAGAAAGAAAATCTTCCTTCCGATGTTACGAATCAAAGGACGGGCACCGGATCTGCGTAGGGCGAAGCAACAGGGAGAATGAGGCTCTTCTCCATGAATCCACCGGCCCTCGCGATTTGTGGTTCCATACGCGAAACATGCCTGGAAGTCATGTGATCCTGAAACTTTCCGGCAGAGAGCGCGTGCCGCCCGAGCTGATCGAGCTCTGCGCCAGGATTGCCGCTCATTACAGCAAAGGGAGAGGATCTCTGGTGGAGGTGGACTTCACGGAGAGAAAATATGTAAGGAAGCCGAGAGGGTCTCCCCCCGGCTTCGTTCTCTACCACAATGCAAGGACCGTCAGAGTGTCGTCAGGCGATTTCTCTGCTCATGTGACGACCGTGTAAACCATTTCCAATTTTCCCACTCGAATCTTGTCCCCTGAATTGAGGGGCTGAGGGGCGCCCTTGGAAAGCCGCATGTTGTTCACAAAGGTCCCATTGGAAGATCCCAGATCCTCCAGGGCGTACTGGTCGTCCTTCAGAGAGAACTGGGCATGTTTCCTGGAGATATAGGCATCCTTGTCCTCTTCCGTCAGGTCCACGTCAGGGAAGACTCCGTCTGCAGGGCTTTGGCGGCCGACGAGGACGACCTCCTTCTCCAGGGGAAATTCCTTGTTCGTTGCCGTAACGACCAGTCTTGCTTTCAGGGAAGGGACGACAGCCCCTTCTCCTCCCCCTTGAGGGGGGAGGCCGGGTGGGGGAGCGGTCGCCTCCGCCGAAACCGCCGTCGCGACTCCAAGAGCTGCCCCGCAGTCCGAGCAATAGGCTTCCCCTGCCTCGTTTTTCGCGCCGCATGCGCCACACTGGACTGTTCCCCCAGTTGCCGCAGGAGGAGGTGGGGGAGGAGGAGGCGGTGCAGCTCCTTCCGTCATCGTAGCTACAGTCCCCGCCGCCAGTTTGGCCCCGCAATCTTCGCAGTAGGCGGCGCCTTCAATATTATCCGATCCGCAACTCGGGCATTTCATATGGTCTCAGCCTCCTTAGCCTTTATTATAATAAGATCAGGGTTTCGGATTTTGGATCATTGTCTCATCCAGCAATTGGGTCAATTTTCTAGTGCCGTATTCCAGTTTCTTGGTTCCTGCCGCAGAGGCAGTCCCGCCTTTTTCGAGCCTTGCCGCTTCTTCCTTGAAGGTATTGGCGAGGTCGGACTGGCCCCGATCCAGCAGAGTCGTCGCGGCGGAGCGCAGCAATTGCGTCGCTTTGCCGGTTTCCCCGGACTGGACCAATTCCAGGGCCTTGGTTTGCTGCTTGAACACGCTCACAAGATCCACGATATTCATCACTTCACCGTCCACCATGCCCGCCAGAGCCGCATCGCTCGTATAGTTGACGACTACATCGGCCGAGACCGTGTCTCCCGCCCGTCTTTGGGAGAGGATGTCGTATGCAACCTGCACCTGGGCGATGCGAAAGGTTCCCGATGGGCGGGATGGAAGGACCAGCTCGCACAGAATGGATTGGGGCTCGTTTTTCTGAAGATCGCTGAGCTTCACGGTCATGGTTCGGTCCGAAAGAGCCGGCGCCCCCATGTCATTGATCAATGGCTTCACTTTGAAGACCCTTCGCACCTGGATGTCTTTGCTCACTTTGAGCTTGAGCTGAATATTCTGGACCACAACGGACTGGACCCCTCTCAATTCCTGGGCAAAAATCTGGGGTATGTCTCTCGGGTCATCAATGTAATAAGACTTTCCGCCTGAGAGCTCAGCGATCCGGATCAGGAGCTTTTCGTTGAAGTCACTGCCGACCCCCATGGTCGAGAAAGAGAGCCCTCTCGATGTTCCGCCTCTTGCCCGATCTATGCACTCGTCCTCATGCAGCGTCAAGCCGTCTGTGAGAAGAACCACGTGATTCACCTTGTCCGGCGCGAGGTGTTTCTCCACCTCATCAATGGCGGCGCGGATACCCCTGTTCATCTCCGTCCCGCCTCCGACGTCCACGTCGTCAATTCTCTGGATCATTCGCTTGACCCCGCCCTTGTCAAAAATTTGCTGGGAGGGGATCATGACCCGGGCCCTGTCGGCAAAAGCTATAATGGAAACCAGATCCTCAGGGCGAAGCTGGTCCACGACATACTGGACAGCCTGTTTCACATAATCAATTTTTTCCGCCGCATACATGGAGCCGCTCTTGTCCAGAACCAGCGCCATATTCAGGGCAGCTTCGGCGAAGGACGTCTGACCTGAAGGACTGATTTCCAAAAGCAGATAGACCAGCTTGTTCTCACTGGATACGAGCACATTGCTGTAGCTCAGCCTTGGCGCCAGATTCACTTCCTGTGACATGTGGTCTTACCTCCTACATTGGTCAATACTGCTATCCCTGCTCGCAATGAAGGACAATCACCGTGATGTTGTCATTGCCGCCGCGCTCGTTGGCGATGCGGATCAGCTCGTCGGCGATATCGTTCGGTTGTTTCTTCTTTTCGATCACCGAAGCCAGCTCACCTTCTCCCAGGTATTCCCAGAGTCCGTCGGAGCACAGAACCAGCCATGAAGAGGGGACAGGCTGGAAATCAAAAACATCCACCTCCACTTTCTCACTCGTTCCAATGGCACGGTAGATCAGACTTCTCTGAGGTGAACGAAGGGCCTCCTCCCAAGTGAGCTGTCCCATTTTCACGAGGCGCGATACCAGGGAATGGTCTTCCGTGAGCTGGCGGGTCTCGCTTCCATGGATCATGTATCCCCTGCTGTCTCCCACATGAGCGCCCCAGAAATGGAAACCATTCGTCAGGAGGACCGTCATGGTTGAGCCCATTCCCTTTCGGGCAGGGTCTCCCAGGGAGTATCGGTAAACAGCAGCGTTGGCGGCTTCCACTGCCTCTCTCAGGCTTTTCCGGACTTCCTGACCGTCCTCGAAGGGGTCTTCATGGGGGACCTCGGGGCCCATCATCCTGCTCAACAGCTCCGTGACCAGGGTGCGAATTCCCAGATTGCTCGCCTTGTCCCCTTCCGCCTCTCCCCCCATCCCATCGGCGACCACGTAAAGTCTGAGGCGCCGAAGGTCGGAGCGGACGTTGTAAGCCTTCTCCAGAGATGCAAAAGAGTCCTGATTGACGGAGCGAACCTGACCGATATCGGTTCTCGAAGCAACGGCAAAGGACAGGGGCTTCTCCAACGGCGGCATTTCGGCGGACGCCGCCGCAGCCGTGACGAGAGCCTCCTCGAATTCCCGGGTATCCTTGAACCTCTTTTGGGGGTTCTTTTCGACTGCCTTCTGAATACATTTTTCCAGAGAGCGGGAAACATTCAGATTCAGGGAAGCCAGGGACGGGAGGGAGAACAGCCCCTCACGGTTTGCGGAGACCTTGTAATTGGAAAGCATCTGAAACAGAACCAATCCCAGGCTGTAAATGTCTGAGCGCACATCAACATGACCATCGCCGACTCCGTAAGCCTCAGGTGCGGAGAAGCCATCCGGCGAAACCCAGCGGCGACGATCGGCCTCTTCGGTTAGACAGGATTCTTCAAAACCTCCGAGACAGGCCTTCCCATCAGGGGTCAGAAAAATCAGGGAAGGAGCAATGTTCCTGTGGAGAATGTTTCGTTCGTGGAGAACTCGAAGGCCCTGACACAATTGTATGCCGAGTGAGGCGACTTCTTTCTCGCTTTTGGGGCCCGATGTCTCCAGGATCGTCTTCAGAGTCGGACCTTCCACAAAGCTTGTGACCAGATAGCTTCGGCCGTTGGTGCGGAGATAGTCCTCTACCCTGACAAGGTTGGGATGATTCAGGTCTTTGAAGAGGCGATACACTTCCGAGGCTTCCTGCTGCTCTCTCACAAGGACCTTCTTTCCGAGAGCGCGCGAATTCTCAGCCAGATAGAGGTTGGTGGTCCCTGTTTCCAGCACTTGAACCACCTTGTAGCTCACATCTATGGGTGCCCCTTCTCCCAGGGGAGGGAGCGCAGAGGGAGGGGGAGGGGACTCCGCCATAGACGCGCCGCAATCCTGGCAATACTCCGTGTTCTGCGGGTTGACCTTTCCGCACTGGCTGCATGTGACTCCATTCTCCACGGGAGTGGCGAGAGGTGTGCCGCAATGTTCGCAGAATTTCGCATCAAGGAAGTTTTCCTTCCGGCAACTGGTACACTTCATTTTTTCTCTCACCTCACCGCTCTTTTACTCACAACATTCCGAACAGGAGTATCGCCATGCCCACAACCGCCCAGAAGGCGGAGAAAATGCTGGCCCCTGCCACGAAGATATTCAAAATGCCCCTTTCTTCCTTCGGACACGTCCAATACATGGAAAGCATCCCCAAAAAGCCGAGAAAACCGGCCAAAGGCACCATGGACAGGGCGGTCAGGAAGGCGGCGAGCGCGATTCCCCAGGAGGTCAGGTGAGCGATCTTCGACGTAACAAGGATCGGGATCGTTTCCTTATCTCCTTTCCCCGAAACGAGGACATTCCCTTTGTGTCGAGCTCCGGGGGGAAGGAGTCGCCCGATCACCCGCACTGTGACCTGTGTGTCCTGGGTGATTCTCTGGGGAGATGCCCTGAGCCAGGGCTGATCGGTTGCCACATCCAGGACTGCAAGTGAGCCCGCTTTGACTTTCACTTGAAGCTTGCTTACCGGCTGGTCCTGCCGCTCGATTCTCCCGAAATCCAGGGAATCTTCCAAAACCGTGAAATCTCCGCCCCCCTTTTTTTTCAGGAAGGTGCTCGGCGATGTCTTCGCCGATTCCAGAGCAATCAGCGATTGTGTCAACTCTTCCACATTTTGAAAGCGGTTCGCCGGGCTCAATTCCACCGCTCTTGTGATGATCTCCGAGAAACGCGGGGATAGAGCGGGATTCATGCTCCTCGGGGGTTTGAATTGAAAAGGCTTGTTTGCAGGGTCCTCCCGGGTGGCCAGATAGTAGAGAGTAGCGCCGAGACTGTAGATGTCGGACCTGGCGTCGGTCTGTCCGCTTCCGTATTGTTCGGGCGCCGCGAATCCGGGAGTGCCGATGGCAACGGTATCCCTGTTCTTACCCCCAACATAGTGCCTGGCGATGCCAAAATCTATCAATTTCACCAGCTCACCCCGGGTCACGATGATGTTGTCCGGTTTCAAATCCCTGTATATGATGGGCGGATTCTGGTTGTGGAGGTAAGCCAGGAGATCGCATATTTGCAGTGCCCACCAGACCAGGCGACGCTCCGAGACCCCTGACGGCTGCGCTTTCAGCACTCCCTCAAGGGTTTCTCCCTCCACATATTCCATTACAAGAAAGTCATTTCCTTTCTCAGAGAAAAAATCGGACAAGACAGGGAGGTTAGGATGATTCAGCTTTGCAAGGATCTGAGCCTCCGAATTACCCCCTCCGGGCATCTCTTTGACGGCCCACAGGCGACCTTGCAGCTTGGCGTCGTTCGCCAGATAGACGGTGCCCATGCCGCCTTCGGCGAGGGGGCGCACGATCTCGTACCTCCCCGCCAGGACGGTCCCGGGAGCAAGATGGGCTTGCATGTTGGTCATGATGCGAAAACTTCTCCAGAGGCGCCGGTTTTCCTGGACAGGACATCTGCAGAAGGGATGGAATTTTCTCATAGTGAGAGTTCTCATTACAGGGGCTGCGGGAAATCTGGGAAGTCATCTGGCCAGGCACCTTATGGGCCGTGTCTCTCTGGACTTTCGCCTGCGATTGATGATACACAAGAAGGACTTGCCTTTCCCCTTGCCCGAGAGTCCCTTTGTAGAATCAGTGAAAGCGGATCTGGCTTCTCCCGCCACTTTGGACCCAGCCTGTGAGGGCGTGGATTGCCTGGTCCATTTCGCCGGGGTTCTGTTTGCGCCGAACCCGGAGGCTTTTCTCCCCACGACGAATACGGTCTATGCAGGAAATCTCGTTGATGCGGCGCTGAGGGCAAGGGTTCGAAGGTTCATTCTCATCAGTTTCCCTCACGTGGAGGGAGAGACTGCCCCTGGGAGGCTCGCCAACGGGACTCTGGAGGGCAACCCGGTCTCTGTACATGCGCAGACCAGGCTCAAGGCAGAGCAATATCTGTTCAAAGCCTATCAAGGCGCCGAATTGGAGCCTGTGGCTCTCAGGCCGGGCATGATTTACGGGAAAAACATTCTTATGGTGGATGCGGCGAAGTTCCTGGCTCAAAGCCGCCTGCTTGCGGTCTGGAAGAAACCGACCTGGATTCATTTGATCTCCATAGACGATTTCCTTGAGTGTGTTCGAGTCGCGATCGAAAAACCCGGCATATGGGGGGTTTACAATCTTGGGGATGAAAAGGCCGTGACTCTGCAGCAGTTCCTGGACAAAGCTTCGGAGAGGTGGAGATGCGCAAAACCCGTTAGACTTCCGGAATGGTGTTTCTATGCGGTTGCATGGCTCTGCGAAACCTTTGCCTCCATCTTCAGGACACGGTCCCCGCTCACAATGGATTTCATCCGAATCGGCATGGTCTCTTATGCTTCGGACACAAGCCGCATGAAAAGGGAGCTTCTGGAAACCCTGAAATATCCCACCTTGAGTGAAGGGATTCAGATATTGTAGCATCCCGCCCTTGATATCCCCGCACCCTCACGGCTTCACATGGCTCTGGGACTGGTTATCTGCGAGCTGTCTGTAAATCATGTAGGCAGTGACATTTCCCGTTGCCTGAAAAATACGCCAATATACTTCTGCAATGCTCAGAAAGGATTCCCGTTTATGAGAGCCGTTGTTTTCTTTCATGATCCATCCCACTCCTTGTGGTCAGATGTTCTTGAATTCATTGACGAGAAGCTCTTGTTGACCCGATGACCGGATCGAGCTTCTTCACTTTGAGTCCTTCCGTAGACAGCGAATAATCCAGAATTTCCGCCCCGCACACTCGCAATGCAGCTTCCACATCGCCTCTTCTGTCTTTTCTTACAAATGTGATCATGCATCCGCCGCCGCCGGCGCCGCACAGCTTGCTTGCAAGGGCGCCGTTCTTCTCAGCCTCGCTTACCATCTCGTCAATTCGGTCGGTGCTGACACCGGAGCACAGGTTCCTGCGGTGGGTCCATTCCTCTTTCAGGAGCTTCGCAAAATCGTCAAAATCACAGGAAACAAGGGCCTGTCGCATCTTCATCGCCGTTTCCTTGATGCCTTTCAGGCCCATTACTGTCTTCTGATCCCCATCTATGTATCGTTTCATCATATTCCAGTTGTTGGTGCCCGAGAAGTGCGACTGTCCGGTAAAAGAAAGGATCAGCCGATTGGAAAGCTCGGAGAAATCGCTCTTCTGAAGTCTTATGGGCTCAATCCAATCCTTGCCGATGTCAAACCATATGGCATTGAGGCCGCCATACACGGCGGCGTAATAGTCCTGTTTGCCGGTGGGGATCCCGAGTGATTGAGCCTCGATGTCCGCTGCGCAATGGATGATCTCATCAGGGGAAAGCCATCCTCCGCGAAGGGAATTGAGGACGCCGCTCAGGGCAATAAGCAGCGCGGAAGACGCGCCCAGGCCGGAGCCGGGGGGCACGAAGCTCCGGGTTCGGATCTTGAGTCCCTGGGTAGGATGGTAAAAGCGAAGCGCCCGGACCAGGAGGTCCATCGGGCCCACGGCAGGCAATGAGGAGATGTCCGGGGCGGAGATCTCCTCATTCAGGTCTTCTGAAACGATGGAAACGGCCGTGGAATCTTTGATCACTTCCACAGTGACCTGCGTAGTGCGGGAGATCGCCACATTGAGCGTTAACCCGCCGCCCTCGAAGAGATAGAGGGGGTGGATATCGAGCGTTCCACCGGCAAGATCAATTCTTGTTGGAGCCGTGGCTTGAATCAACACTTTTGCACAGTCCTTTCATTGTTAATCATAGCACAGGTGAGAGCAAATTGCAAGAAAATGCCCTACCGGTCAGCGACGGTCGGAAGGATACGGGTGTCCGAACACTTCTTGTGTTGAGTGAGAAATAGCTTACACGATCTCCTTGAGTCGCTCCAGGCCGAAGGCTTCCCCTGCCGCGCTTCTTGCTTCCGTGAGCCCGTCCGTGTAGAGCAATACGAGATCTCCATGTTGGAGGGTCACCCTTTTCCTTGAATAGTGGACATCATCCAAAATCCCCAGGGCCACGCCCTCGGCATTGAGCAAGGTGAATTCGTTTTCCGCGGGACGGAACAGGAGGCCCGGATCGTGTCCTGCACTGCTGAAATCGAGCTCCATCTTTTCCAGATCCACAGTAAGGTAAAAGGTCGTTATGAACCTCTCCGGCGGCGTTTCGGTGATCATGAAATGGTTGAGCTTTGAAAGTACGATATTCGGCGCATGGTTCTCCATGGCATAGGCTTTCCACGCGTATTTTCCTCTGGCGGAATAAAGGGCGGCCTGACTGCCCTTTCCCGATACATCTGCCACGGCTATTCCCCAGCGTTTTGGGCCTGTTTGAACCACATCGAAGTAATCGCCGCCTACCTCCTTTGTGGGCACGAATTTGTGCGCAAAGTCCAGGCCTGGAAGGGAGAATTCCCTGGGAGGCAAGAGATTCTTTTGAATGATCCCTGCGATGTTGGATTGTCCTTCATATCGTTGCGCATTTTCGATGCATATGGCCGCGCAGTCCGCCAATTTCGCAAAAAGGGAGACTTCCTCCGGGGGATACCGGCAGCCCGCCTCATCGAAGAGACAAAGGAGCCCTGAAGCTCTCTTTCCGGTTGCCAGGGGGGCGCACGCCATGGCGCCCAGTCCTTCCCGCTGGATCTTGTGAGCCACGGAGGGGTTGTGGGTTGCGAGAAGGAGATCGCTCAGGATCAGAGGCCTTCTTGAGGGGAAAGGAGCATCGAAGCACCAATCCTTATAAGAAAAAGAGATCCCTTTCAGAAACTCTGAGGACAGCCCCCTTGAACTAACAATCCTGAACCGCCTGCAAGAAGGGTCCCACAGGAAAAGGCAACCTTTATTCTTCCCGAAGAGTTTACATGCTTTTCGAACAAGAAGGGGGAAGATTTGCTCGGAATTCAAGGTGGTGGCGAGTTTCGCCGTAGCCTGGTGCAACAGGCGGAAACGCTCGATCTGATGGGTCAATCGCTCCAGTTCCGCCGCCTCATGGGGTTCTCTCGCCTCCGACACTTTGTCCCCGGAGGTTCTGAGAGCTTCGCCGTTTCCGCACGCAAAGGCCGTGGCTATGGTTGTCAGAAGGCGTGTATGGATATCCAATGTCTTTTGAGACATGACCGGAAGGCGGCTGTACAACTTCCATTGGACGGAAATCTCTTTTTCCGGGACACTGATTTTCCGGCATTGCTTCAAGAACTCTCCTTTTGAGAGGGGAGAAACGAGGACCTGTCCTGCCCACAACAGGGCCTCAAGGCGGCGGCCCTCCGCCAGGATCGGCGTTACAAAGTGAGAAGTGCCGAAATCACACCTGTATCTGTGTGTTTCGCCGTGGTCCCTGACTTTCTTTACGGTGTGATCCCGCTGCTTTCTACAGGCCGGCGGGCTCGCGGAAGGGTCGCCTATCCTGCAAACATTCCGGCAGAAGGGGTTTTGAAAGGCTGGAGGACAAAGAAACATCCCATTCGGTCTCATTACCCCTGACGAGATATTGGTAGAGCGGGAAAAGAATTTCTGAAACCTTTGCCATGCCTGATTTTCCATGAACCGCCACCCCGCGATCTCTCCCCTGGTTGTTAAAACTTCACATTTTTGTGTTACAATCCGGTATACACCGGCATGAAATATCATACTGAAAGAATATGAAAATGTCAAGAAGGCATTTCGAATTGCGGTCTACAAAAGGAAGAGCCGAAAAGGATGGGCCTTTATTCATGCAGAATTTTCCCAGCTACTATGATCACCTGCCTGGCTTATTCAAAGAAAAAGCTCGAGACCCAGGTGGATTTCAGCCTCATAAGCGACATTCTCCCTGACCGCAGGAATCTGGTCTGGGTGGATGTGTCGGATCCGACCGATTCCGACATGGCTGTCCTGAAAGAGGAATTCGAGTTCCACCACCTTGCCCTTGAGGATGCGGCCAAACAGCAGCAAAGACCCAAGGTGGACGAATATCCCGGGTACTTCTATCTGGTCATTTACGCCCTTGCTTATAGTGAAGAGGACCGGCAATTCACGGAAAGGGAGATTGACATCTTCGTCGGTCGGAACTATATGGTAACGATACACAGGGATGAGATCCCTGCGGTCCAGCAGAGCCTTCAGCGCTGGACTCAGAACCCTGACATGATGGGGGAGGGGATCGGCTTTCTTCTTTACGCTCTTGTGGACAGAATCATTGACGAATATTTCCCTGTTCTTGACGAGCTGGATGACCGCATAGAGGTCCTGGAGCAGAAGATTTTTGAGGCCTTCGACCCTGCTGCTTTGCAGGAGATATTCGTCTTGAAGCGCACCCTCCTCAAGTTCAGAAAGATTCTTGCGCCGACCCGGGATATTTTCAATCTTTTGATCCGCCAGGACCAGCCCTTGTTCTCACACCATACATTGCTCTATTTTCAGGATGTGTACGACCACTTGATCCGGATTTTGGACGCCGTGGATCTTTGCAGGGATATGCTGGCAGGCACTCTGGAAGCCCACCTTTCCGTTGTGTCGAACCGTATGAGCTCCGTAATGAAGACATTGACCATTGTGGCTACGATCCTCATGACGGCGGCACTGATTACGGGCTTTTTCGGGATGAATGTGGAGTTTCCCTCACAGGTGCCCAAGTACGGTTTCATGGGCGTTATCTGGAGCATGGCCCTTCTCACTTCAGGGATGATCTTTTTTTTCTGGAAGATCGGATGGTTCTAACCGGCTCTTCCGGTTCCAGGGATCGTCTTTTCTTGACTCTGGCGCTCTTGTGCGGTCTTGCGGGGCTTATCATTACTCTCGTGTTGCACAACAGGGCTTTTCCTTCCGCTTCCCTGGATCTTGCGGTTTCCCGGGAGGAGGCGGAGACCGGGGCCAGGAGCTTCCTTCTGGCAAGGGGCCATGATCTTTCCGGCTTCCGTGCGGCAGTGGCCTTTAATCACGATCAATCGGCTCTGAACTATCTGGAAAGGACCTGGGGACTCTTCCGGATCAATCCTCTCATCAAAAAAGAGCTTTCCGTCTGGTACTGGGATGTCCGTTTCTTTCGTCCTCTGGAGCGGGAGGGATTTCAGGTCCGAATTGACCCCGGCGGGAGAGTGGCGGCTTTTGAGCACACTCTTCGGGAGGAAAGCCCCGGCAAGGACCTTCCCGCGAAAGAGGCAAGGATTCGGTGTGCGGCATTTCTAGAATCCATGGGATGGGATCTCCGCGAGTTTCGCCCCCTGGCGGAGAAAACGGAGAAAAAGCCCCATCGCACAGACCATCGTTTTGTGTGGGAGAGGAGCAATCCCCCCCTCCCGGGTCTTCGATACTGGGTCGCTGCCTCCCTGGCAGGCGAGGAGATCTCTTTTTTTTCCGAATCGGTCAAGGTCCCTGAGAGCTTTCTTGCGGCAGAGGCGAAGGAGGGCGAATCGGGACAGCTTCTGGCCCTGGCCGGCACGTTTCTCTGGTTTCTCATGTTCCTGGGGCTTGTGGTAAGTTTCGTGAAATCCCTGAGGGCCCGGACCGTGGACTGGACCCTGAGCCGGAGGGTCGGATGGATCCTCGCGGGGATCTCTCTCCTCCTGGGATTGAACTCCATTCCCATTTCCTGGTGGCACTATGATCCGGAAGTCTCTTACGGGTATTTCTGGTTCACCCAGATTTTGACTTTCCTGGTTTCCACGGCCGTTCTCTGCCTGGGTACGGTCCTGGTTGCCGGAGCGGCTGACCCCCTGTGGCGTGGGCTGTTTCCCGGCCGCCCTGCCCTTGATTCCTTCCTGACCCTTCCGGGGCTCAGGCGCCGATCCAGTGCTGTCGGGGTTCTGGTGGGATATGGGGCGGCCTTTGCCTTTCTCGGCTACCAGGTTCTCTTTTATCTTGGGGCGAGAAAAATCGGAGCATGGTCTCCCCTTGAGATCCCCTATGACGATGTTCTCAGTACGGCCCTGCCCTGGGTCTATCCTCTTTTTATCGGGTTTTCCGCCGCCTTGAGTGAGGAGTTTTTCTTTCGCTTCTTTGCCGTGAGCTGGCTCCTGCGGATTACGGGGAGGAAATGGGTCGCCCTTGTGCTCCCTGCCGTGATCTGGGCCATTCTCCACTGCAACTATCCCCAGCAGCCTTTCTATATTCGAGGAATCGAGCTTGCCGTGGTCGGGATTGCCTGGGGACTCCTCCTTCTCCGGTATGGAGTCATCACAACGGTGACTGCTCATTATGTTTTCAACGCGGCTCAAGGGTCCGCCCTTCTGCTCATGTCCGACAACCTTTATTTCAGGGTTTCCGCGATCATCACGGTTCTATTGATGCTGTTTCCCCTCTTTTTCGCCTTTCGGAAGGTTGCAACAGGAAAAGAGGAGGATGTCACGTACACGGAGCGAGAGCTTCCTGAAGATGCCGTTCCGCAGGCGCCGCCTCTTTCGGCTCATCCTCTTTCGGCGCCTTACACCATCCCTTTTTCGTTACCCAGGAGAACGGCTCTCCTGGGGCTGTCTTTTGCGGGCTTTCTCCTTCTTTATCTCGTGCCGACGGCTTCTCCCGGCGAGAAAACCCGCTGGTGGTGCGATTTGTACAAGGCCCGGGAGGAAGGCAGCCGGTCTCTTCAGGCTCGCGGAGTACAGACTCAGGGCAAGTGGTCAGGGTTCTCGCTGACCCCTCTTGATGACGAGTCTCTGCGATATCTGGTGCAGGAGGCGGGAGTCAGCCGCGCATACGCGGTCCTGGAAAAGAGGCTTCCCCTACTGCTCATGAAAGGGGCATGGTTTGCGCCGGACAGCCGGGAACGTTACGAAGTGTGGCTCCTTCCCGATGGGAGGCCTTTTCGGTACGAGCATGAGATTCCTGAGGAGCGACCCGGGGGGCGACTTTCCGCCAGGGAAGCCAGAGATCTTGCCCTGAAGGGCCTTCTCGATTCGGGCATTTCCGTGAAGAACTGGACACTGGTGCAGGCTCGTTCCATCGAGAGACCGGCCCGGACCGATCATTCCCTCGTCTGGGAGGATCCCCTGCCCGTCATAGGCGAGGGGCGCCTTCGAATTGAAGTCGGAGTTCAGGGGACCGAGCTGACGGGTCCGGCAATCTATCCCAAGGTTCCCGAGTCCTTTCTGCTCAAGGAAAGGGCCCGGACTGCCTGGAACGGGGTGCAGGAAGGCATTTTGAGTTTCCTGTCCATCGGGCTCCTCACCCTTCTCTTCATATTCTTTTTCTCCGGCGTCCTGAGAGGGTTGCTGGATTGGAAGCCTGTTGCCCTGTTGTGCGGCTTTGTCTTTATGTGTGTGGCTTCAGGGGTTGCCAATGGATTTCCTGTACTTGCCTTTCATTTCCCCTCAGATAAGTCTGTGGTCCAGTTGCTGGGTGGGAGCTTTCTGGCAGGGCTTCTCGTGATGGGAGTGTCCCTTTTCATTCTTTTCTCCGCAGTCGCAGTTGTGGATATTCTCTCAAAGAAGCTGTTGCCCGGGAGTCCCGGACTCCGGACCTGGATCTCCTGGGTTTTCCTCGAATCCAGAGCCGGCCAGGACTGCCTTCTCGGAGGCCTCTCTCTGGCCCTTCTGGGCGCGGGAATCGCCCGGCTCCTGAAATGGGGGGCCCTGGAGGCGGGAGAGGATCTGCTTCTGACATATCCCGTGTTTCTGGATACCTGGTTTCCTGCCCTTGGAGTCATCGGCGCAGCCTTCACGGCGGCCGTTGTTTTCCTGGTTACAGCTCTCCTTGTACTCTTCTGGGCCCGTCATTTCGGGAAAGGCGCCGCAATAACCGCCTCCATACTTCTGGGGCTTGCCGCAGTCCTGGCTGTCTCGTCGGCGGAGAAACCCGAGGAGATCGGCTACATTTTTCTCACCCTGGCAGGCTTTCTTGCAGCAGGCAGGGTAATCGTAAAATGGCTCATCCAGGATCGGATTCCCGCGTATTTTTTCGGTATTTTCTTTTTCCTGATTCTGGAGCTGGGCTTGCCCTATCTGCAAGTCCCCACGACCATGGGTCGCGCAACATCCGTCATACTCGGGTCGCTCCTGATTGCACCACTGGTCCTCAATCTCCGGAAACGGCTTCAGTAGCGGAAAACCGCGGCAAGGGGTGTTGGGACCGGCATTTCCTCCGGTTCCACCGCATAGACGGTTCCTTTGTGAACCAGGGTTTGGACAGCGGCCAGGTCCAGCAGATCCTGGCACCCGGGTCCGCCTTCTTCGCAAAAGCGAATCTCTCCTTTGTCCGCATCAACGGTCCCCCACTGTTGAGAACCCGTGGCGATGAAGAGGAACTCCACTCTTCCGCGAAAGGCCTCTGGAACAATCTCCCGCACGTCCATCGAGGAGCGCCCGGTACCCGAAAAATGTTTATACTGGGCAATTGCGAGTCGCCTACCCTCCAGAAAGTGGGGTTTGATGATCTCCCAGGCCTGTTCGTGCAATTCCTTTGGACTGAGGCGCTCAGGGTTCCCGATGAGTCCCTGATCAACCAGATAAGGATAGGTGTTTACCTCCCTGTAGATGGGATGGAGATAGTCCACAGCAGCCAGGATGAGCGGTGCGTGCTCGTTTTTCAGTCGCCCATGGAGACCTTTGTCAATCTGGTGACAGTATGTCCTCAGATCTTCTTTCAGGTCCTCATCTCCGACCCCCTGGCCGTGAAAGATCACCGATTGTCCCCCTGTTCTCCCCTTCGAGCGGGCGTGGAAGTGAACCTGTTTTGCAGGGCTGTCGTATCTTACGGCCTCTTCACGGCTTCCCGGCACGCCTGGGATCCGCACTTCGCCGATGTTTGCCCGTGTGCCCTGGAGCAGCCTCATGTTGTGCTGGCTCAGAGCCAGAAGAAAAAATTGTCCGTCCCCGCTGAGCAACGGGAGAAGGGGCTTGATGTGAAAGCGGTCATTGACGGCCACCAATTCTTCGAAATGATAGGGGAGACAGAAATGCCGAAATTCGTGGGAGGAAAGAAATACCGCCACCCCTCCCTCTTGCCTTCTCCAGAAGGGTCCATCCTCCAGGAGCTTGTGGGCCGGCGCAAGGAACTCATTCACTTCTCTTGTGCGGAGCCCTTTGGTGGCCAGATTCTCCCCTGCCTGACGAACCATGTTTTTGAACCGAATCATGTTGTTTTGTTGTGCTTCCACCCCCCCGGGATGAGCGGGCATGAAGAGAGAGACGCACAGGTTGGTGTGTTTTTCGATGAGTGCCTCAACATCGTTTCTTGTCAGGGTCGCCATAGGGATCCTCTCCTTTCCAGAGGGACAGGACTGCTGCCTATGAAGTATTTACCCTGATTTGCGAGGATCATAACCGCAATTCATCCCCACAGAGACACAGAGAGCACGGAGAACTTCAGGTAACCCGGCAGGTCCTGAGACTTATTCTAACTATGGCGGCTCCGGGAACGTCGTGAATGGGCAACGGGTCCGTTCGGATGAACAGGCTGGCTCAGGGAGGCATTCCAGGTTCGTTCCACGTATTCTTCAATGGAGAAGTTGCGGGGCCTCCTGGAAGGAGTGGCGAGAAGCTGAATTTTCTGTATTCGGTCCCCCTTCAAGACCACGATTTTCGAGGTCTTGGGAAAATGGGCGACAAGATACCAGTTGCATTTTTGGTAGAAGAGACCGTATGGTTCCACAAGCTCGATTGAGACCTCTTGCCTCGCCCGGGGCGTGCTGCCCGTCTCCTCAGGGGAGAAGGTGATTCGGGTCTGCAATCTTCGGGTCAAGGCCTGCTCCAGCACTCCGATCGTCGTTCTGAGAGGTTGATGGATTCGGGATCGTAGGAGTCCGTCGCCCTTTGGGCCGGCCTTGCGGGGGCCCGGCACACCGGCCACCTTTTCTTTTAGCTTCGAATCGGTGGCAAAAAAGCCATTCGTCAAGGTTTCCTCGATTTTTTTCGCAACTCCAGCCATGGTGGCTGAAACAGGCGTCTTTCTTGCCTCCTTGGCGCCGCAGCAGTGCAGAATGGAGAGAACCTCCTCAAAAGTCAAAGGAATCGGCGGAAGGAGAATCCCCGGAAGAACCTTGTAACCCTCCTCCTGATAGAGGGGAACCAGGTAGGAAAGGCGCTCGAGGTCCCTGTAGACGGTTCTAAGCGAGCATTCCAGCCTTTCCGCCATGTCTCGAGGTCTGAGACCGCGGCTTTTCTGAGTGCTGAGGAGGAGATGGAGCAACCGAAGAAAGCGCTGATTTGCCTTGTTCACACAGGCCTCCTGGTAAGGAAATTGGGAATATCGTACAAACCTGAATGGTAATATTTAATATTCCCATAAGGATTTCCTCTTCATAGTAAAAATCAATTGTCCTTTCTCTATGACGGACAATACAGAGTCGAAAGGAGTGGTCGCTCCGGATGGAAGGCTTCAATGTACCGCCGCTACTTGCATCGCAGGGGTAGCCGCCCTGCAGGCTCTGCTGCTCCCCATGGGACTTGAAGACTTCCCTGAGTGCCTGGGGAGGGGCTCGGGGAATCGGACGCGACGAATCGCGTCTCTCCTTCCCCTTGAGGAGATTACGTAGTGGCGACTCCCTTGCTTGCGCCGAGATCCTCCAGGATGTCTTTCAGGCGGGCAGGGTCTTTGATCAGGTTTTTAAGATCTTCGATCATTCCCTTTTGAATGTGGCTTCCGAGCTTGTCCCAGGGCTTCACAGGAAACTCCGCGGGATCCATCTGCATGCCGCTCAACACATTGGATAAAATCCCTCCTGCCGTATAAGAGGCATAGCTCTCCTCGAAGACGTCCGCCGCAGGAACCATATATTTTGGAATTTTCTCTTCCAGGATCTGATATGCCGCGCTTTTCGCGATCACATCGGGAACGCTTCGGCGCATCCCTACCAGCACATTATCCCAATCGGGGTGCCTGTACTCGGCAGGGACGTTAGAGGCCAGCTCGATCTCCGGATCGCCAAGAATCTCCGCCGCCTGTCGGATCAGGTTGTTGTCCTTGGGGTTGACTCCCATCATCCGCGTGGCGATCGTGTCAATGGCGACCAGGTTCTTTCCGGCGAAGATCATCTCCGTTTTCTTCGGATTCGGGGTTCCCTTGAAGCCCAGCAGGCCGTCGGCGCTCCAGAATCCATCCACGAACCCGAAATCCACAGGGAAATTGCGCATCATATCCAGGGCCGCCTTGTCCCATTCCCGCTTGGCGTGGTATTCAAGGCCCTTGTCCTGCAGAGGGGTCAGACCGTACAGGTTCTTCAAGGTAAGAGTGCTTACACAGGAGATATGTGTTTTGTTTTTGGCGAAGGAGATTCGGTAATCCGCCTCTTTCCACGTTCTCCCTGCCGGATGATTCCCAAGCCTTCCCCCATAGCTGTGCGGCACCTGATCCAGTGTGAGATCCACAATTCGATAGCCATGCTCTTCAGGCTTCATTCCGGCCACTCTGGCCACATTCTCCACGGAGCGATTCCGGTACCAGTTTCCATAGGTATTCTGGGATTCTACCACATAGATTCGAGTGAATCCCTTTTCCCGAATTCCGTCAATCAGATATTCAAGAAGCTCCGGGTCCGTATAGGTAGCAACCGGATCTTCCTTATGGGTCATCATCATGAGATTGGGCTTGAGGGCGATGGAGAATTCATCCTTTGGCTTTCCCGATTCTTTCCATTTTGCTTCCAGGTCATCGAAGAATCGGCTTTCCTGGATCACCTGATCCATGAGCATGATCTTGTCCGGACCCTTTATCGCTACAACCCTGGCAGGTTGAACGGGAATCGGGGGCTTGTCGCCGATTGCAGTGACGCTCAATTCGCCCTTTGGCGGGGGAATGATATGATCCGCCAGTTTTGCCCCTCCCGATGCGCCCAGGGTGAAGCCATAGAAGAGCCCTGCCGCGCTTCCCACCGTGATTCCGATCACCGCCCCGGCCGCCCCTCCGATGAGGGAGGCTGCAAATGATCCGACAAGGGGGCTCACCTTGTCGTGAACCGCGACGGCCAGACGATCTACAAGGGGAAATGCCTTTTCGATGGAATGGGCGTCATGCCCGGGCGGCTTTCCAGAAAATCCGCTCCGCGCCCCCTCAACAGGCGCCAGAACCGCACCCCCTGCAAGACCTCCCACACTCCCGAGAGCGCCTCCCGCGGCGCCCAGGACGACCTCCGCCGTCTTGCGCACCCCTTTTCGGAGCCGCGACTCCCTGGGGTCAGGGGACAGGATCTGTGGAGGGAACCAGGTGATTTCCATTGTTGCACGCCTCCGTCACTTTCGCTCCAGAATGTACCTTATGGAGCACCGGTTTCCCTCAGGCGTTTTCTCAACGCTGAGGAAGCCGGGAGCATAATCGGGAAGAGGAAGCCTCGTCGTGGGTGAGCACCATTTGCCCACCATGAGGTCATCGGTGACCATCTTGATCTCATCGTGCCAGTTCGTCCAATCATAGGTGTTCATTTGTTCCGGCGTCATCTCCACCCTTGAGTTTCCGGCCAGGAGGCGGGCGAAGATGTATCGCATTTTCAATTCTCCCGATTTGTCGGAAGTGAAAGTGAATCTCTGGCTCTCAGGCGAGAGGCCGCCGTCTGAAACCAGCTTTCCCGCCCATTCTCCGATCACTTTGCCTTCAGGGGGCCTCTGGGCCTGTTCCTGGAAAATCTTTTCGTGGTCCTCTTCGGCCATGCGCTCAATCCCGTACTTTCTGGACATGCTGAAGGTCAGCAGAGGCAATCCATTGGGCGGAATGCCGAGAAAGGCTTTTCCCACGATCGTATCCTTGTCAACGATTTTGAGGACATCGTAGAACATTGCGTTCTGAGGACTTATGTACTTGAGAAGCACCACTTCTCCATATTTGGGGTGACTGTATATTTGAGGACGACTGTCTGCGTAAACGAAGGGCACTTCCACCGGGTGGGTAATCCCTTTGACAACGCCGTCCTCCTGGTAGAAGCGTTTCCAGAAACCGCCCAGATACTGGATGGCGAGATTCTGATCCGCCGGAAAGAACCCCTTCCACTGGTTGTCATTGTGGATGGTGAGAGTTTCCTTGTCGAAGCTCCATCTCTTTTCCGGGGGTGTTGTTTCCTTGTCCCCATTGATCAGGGTTTCCAGAGGCAGGTTGTTTTTAGCCTTTTCAAACATCTCTTCCAGCTCTTTTTTGGTGCATTGGATGGGATGTTTCTCCATGCCTGTCTTTGCTTCGGCCACCTCTGGCTTAGTGGGTCGAGACACAAATTCCATCACGCCTTGACGCGTCTCTGGGCCGATCTCGGGGCGCTCCTCGACTGCGCTCCTCAACGTAGCGCTTCGGCTACGCCTGCGGTGCTCGCTCGTGCGCGCTCCCGACCTCGTCTCCAGATCCATCGCCAAATCATTGACGTTATTTATGTCCCAACCCACTTTACGGCCTCTCCGAGGATTACAGTTTCGCCCGTGCGAGTCTCCCTGTCCAGGTTTTGGGCGGCAGGGTTTTGGAAGCCGCCTGTACCTGTGCCGTGAATGTTCAGGTTGCCGTAATGATTTGTAATTTCCGTTTGCACGAGAATAGCCCCCTTCAGCCCATTTTATGCTCATTTTGTCACAGCCCGTCGTGACAAGCAAGTTCCAGAGGGGATCCAATTTTGTGGGTGTCGGAAAGTTTACAGCCTCGAAAACCCGGAAGCCTGAATCGTTTACAGGTGTCCATACTATTTGAGGATTTTCGGAATTCACTGTGCTATGGTGATGGGAGCAGAATATAAAGGGGGATGATGATGTGAATATCCAACAGAATGACAAGCCCGTCGGCCTTTTTTCTTCCTTGAAGGAAGCTCTGAAGTCCAACGGCGCAAAGCATGGCGACATGTTCATCGCAGACAGCGACTTGCCTGTGGCCGGGCAGGATTTGACGATCCTCAAGGGGAGCCGCATTGATGACGAGCCCCTGACTCTGGATCGGATCAAGGCAAGGAAGGGTCCCTCCGGAGCGCCTCTTGCGACCTACGACTTTTCTCAATACAGACGCTCGAACAGGGATGTGCTGATGTATGAGACAACGGGGATCCCTGACCCTGATCACAGTGGGGCCGAGCTGCAGGCAGGAGTCGTGGACCTCACAACAGGAGAGCCCGTTGATTCCATGTCTCGGTTGGAGTACAAGGATCACCTGTATAGTCCTGATGTGCGGAAGACTTATGCCCGTTTCAAGGAAGTCCTTCACGTCCAGGGCGAGCGTGTTGAGGGTGCGACCATTGCCCGTAAAGACATTGCCGTGGAGGTGGACCTTTCCGACGGGTCAAAGGAGACTCTTATACTGAAGAAGGGAAGCCGCCTATATGATGATCCGAGACTCACGGACAGGATCCATCTGGAGACCGCGAGGCAGGGCTCAGGAACGAATTCCGAGGTGATCAGCCGGTATGAGGCGAAGGGGCGGAGTGTTCTTGCAAGTACGATCACATGGGGAGATCCTTATGAGAGCTGGGGCACAGGGACCCAGTGTTTCGATGCCGGGAGCGGCGAAGAGCTTGATCATGCCTATGCGGACACAAGCCACCTGGGGCCGGATGGCTACCCGCCGCCTCTCACTTCCGACAATTACCCGATACTGAAAGATCCCAGAGCTACCTATGATTTCCTGAAAAAGGCAGTGCGTGTGGAGGGGGACCCGAAGGGAGGCGCTTACGTCGTTCCCGACACCAGGGATGTGACCGTCATCTTCCCCAATGACCGGAAAGGGAGCTTCTTTCTCCACAAGGGAAGCAGGTTTGATGAGGACCCCAAGACCCTGGATGGAATTCGCGTTTCCAACGGCGTGCGAGGCTCCATCCTGGGCGGGAATTTTCGCAACCGGGTGGATGAGTTCGAGTCTTACAGAAAAGACGGAGTGGATGTTCTGAAACGGTGCATCTCCAACGAGTATGGAGATTTCAGCTCCTCCTCAGGCAAAACTTACACCTATCTGATAGATGCCGTGACAGGCGCCAACCTCCCCCTTGATTACGACAATCGCTCAGGGCTCGGGAGCTTCCTCAGAGGGGCCGCCGTTCCTGCCTTCACCGTGGCTGGAACCGCTCTCGGGGCGCTCTGGGGAGGCTTCACAGGCGCATCCGCGGGTCTCATGCTGGGCGAAACAGCAGGCGCTATCGTGCGGGAGCCCCTCCGAAAGCTCGGAGACCTCATTGCCGACAAGGCGACATCTGCGCCGACCCCTCCAGGTACGGGCCCGGAAGAGCCTCGCCCTGTAAAGATTTCCACGGACAACGGCCCTGCCATTAACAGCCGCGTAGATGCCCATGTTGTGATCATGGGCTTTGCCGGCGCCGCTCTCGGAACCGGACTCTTCCATACGCCTGGCGGGTTTTTTGCCGGACTTGTTGCGGGATCTGCGGGATCCGTAATGGATAACGCGAATAGTCCCGCTGAAGCCGCACTCAAGGGGGCCGCCTATGGAGCCCTTCTCTCCGGTGTGGGCTGGACCTTCTGGGGCGGACTGTTAGGAGGCGGCGCAGGCGGAACCCTCGCGGGACTCGGCCTCTACGCGCTAAGGCATGCCCTTCTGGGCGCCGCAACCGGAGGTTTCACGGCCCTCACCACTCATCTTCTGACTCATGAGTAGCGGGGGCTGCAAGGAAATTGTCCTTGATTCTCGGGAGGAGTCTTATCATGAAAGGTTTTCTGAGAGTTTTTTCCCTGGTTCTCTTTTTCGTCTCATTTTCAAGCTACTCGCCCTGTTCCGCGCAGGAGATCGAAAGAATACAGAAGTTCCTCGAACAATACCAAATAACAATCCAGGAAAAAGACCTCATAATAATTCAGGAGACTTATGATTTCTGGAACCGCTTCGGAGAAGAGATTTGGCCCGGTGTAGATATTTCCCAGACTCCTCTTGTCATAGTTTTTCCTCAGAAACAAAACATATTGATAGGCCATCCCAAATCCCCAAAGAATTCCATTCACCTTGCGGAAAAACTCCCTGTTATCGGCAAACCCGCGCTCTTGTACCCTGATCGGACTTTTATGAATGGGGCCATGTGCAGTCCGAATTTCGAGGGAACTCCTACCGTCTTTTTCAATACCCTCGATACTTACAATGACTTTGTTCATAACATGGGAAAGGAAAAAAACAATCCGGAGCTTCTCAAATATCGCCGTCCCTTGATGGACTATTGCGGTGCCATTCTCCACGAGCTTTTCCATTCCTTTCAATACAGGGAGCAGAAATTCTTGAGATCCCCGTCCGATCAGACGCCAACGAAGTTAACAAAGATTGATTATCCTTATCTTGATGCAGAAGTTGATCTTCTGCTGGCTATTGAGGGACTGATATTGGCGGATGTCCTGAAAACGGATGACAAGGACGAAGCTCGCGAGCTGTGGCAGGATTTTCTGCAGGTTAGAGTTGAAAGGCGGAAAAGACTGCCAAAGGACGTAATCAGGATTGAACAATATCTCGAAATGACCGAGGGAACAGCTCAATACATTCAATATCAGCTTGCCTACCCGAGTCGAAGATATCTCGATTCCTTTACTTCATTGAGGAGGGTGCCTGATTTTGAGACTGCCGCAGTCGGAAACCCGATTGAAGCGGTTCTAAAAGATCTGCAATCGCTTCAACACCCGATGAAAAGCTATGCGATGCAATATGCATATTTCACCGGCATCGCCCAGACATATCTGTTGGACCGCCTTCTCCCGCACTGGAAAGACCAGTTCTTCAGAAAACACGGGAACCTGGATCAGGTCATTTTCAATGACTTGACATTTTCGGAGGATCGGCGGCTGGCGAAGATTAAAGAGCGGTACAATGCCGATTCGATACTGGAAAGGGTCAGGAAAGAGATTGAAACCCAGAAGAGAAAATTCAGGGAGGCTTTTCAAAGGCACGATTCCGCTAAGGGGAAGAAGCTGTTGTTTCGGGCACCGGGCATCGGTCCCGAAGACGTTCAGATAATGGCGCCCGTTCTACTGGTCGAACACGAAGATTTTAGAATCTTTGAGGCAGGGGCTACTGCGATCGGGTTCGTTCGGGAGAATCCGAAATGGTCCGCAGTTCTGAATTTCAAGAAATCTTTCCCCATTTTCTTTAATCGGAAGACCGGAGAAGTTTATTTTATTTTCGACGGGGAACTGGATGTTGCAAGCTCCATCAAATGCGATGGGAAAAATGAAGCCGGCGCCGGAAGAACAATTTTCTCCGGGAATGTGGATTTTGACAGCGATCTTTTGTCCTTCAAATGCCAGGAGCTCGATGTTGAGAAAACCTTGGGCGGCACGATTTTCAGTATTATTCGCTGAAAGAATGAGGAGCAAATCAAGAGCAAAGGGGCCAACCGCAAGATCGCAGTCACGCTGCACGAGGGAATGCCCCCGATTGCCCGTTACGCTTGGAGGTAATCTGAAACACTTCAGCCTTGGGCGGAACCCCAGTCCACTTTCTCCGGAGGCACACGGGCTCGACCATGACCTTGATGACCTTCCTGACCTCCACGTGACCGTTTCGAGTTTCGTTTTCTCTTCTTTGAGGATCTCCATGGAGGGTCCGAAGAAGGAGGTTTTGAAGAATTGGATGAGTTCTGATTCAGTCGAGAAAGAAGCTCCCGATTCTCTCGCTCCAGTGCATCCAAACGCTTCAAGAGCGCCAGGATGAGTTCTCTTGCTGAAAGATTTTACAAATTCGAGGTTCAGGAGGGCAGAAATTGACCCTTTCATGATAATCCTGAGTGAAAAGAAAAGGAAACCACTTTCAGACCCTGGGAGAGGGGGATGTATTGTGGCTGTGCAGGAGCTCAAACCCGTCGGATCGCCCCAGCCGGCGGTTATTCCTGAGCCTGCCCAAAAGTCCGGCACCGTCAAAGAAGTAGAGGAGAAGCCAAAAGACCCGGTAGATCACGCAGATCCGATCAAACCAGGCGCCCCTGAATTCCCAAACATAGATTTCAACCAGATAAGAGTCCACCTGGCAACCCAGTATGGAGATGCAGATAACAGCGAAGCTCTTCAAGCCAAAGAAGACTATCAAAAGAGCTACGACAAGGCGGCAGAGGACCTGAACCGCGCCCGCTCAACATATAGTGAGCTGGGACCCGGCACCCATGACCTGGGAGACGGGCATGTGGTCGTCATCACAAAACAGGATGGCAAGATCTCAGTTGTCACAAAAGAAAAAGGGGGCAACGACGGCTCCCAGGAGACAACCACAACCGTCACCTATAATGAAACCGATTCCCAGAATGGCGAGATAGTCACTGAGACCGTTGATACCGCCGGCGGTAACAAGCAGAAAACCACTGTCTCTAAACACGGAACATCGCTCGCGATCACTGATTCGTCGGGCCGGCAGACGACTTACAATATAAGCGAAAAGGGCGGAGTTGTCCAGGAGATACGAGCACCTGGATCTTCCGGAACAGTCCGCACAGAGACAAATTCCGATGGAAGCACCACAGTCACTTCAACCGTTTTCGGACCTGACGGAAAGCCGATAGTGGAGACGGCGACTCACCAGCCCGACCAGGAAAGA
>JACPDT010000034.1 GCA_016183865.1 Armatimonadota bacterium
AGTCGCTTCCTGAGAAGGAATGGACCGTTCTTGTGTACATGGGCGGGGACAACAACCTCAGACGGGACATGGGAGTCTATTTGCAGGATCTGGAGCTGGTCGGCTCCTCGGATCAGACGAATATCGTAGCGCAATTTGATCGCGGCGCCCGGCTCCTGGACTACGTGACAGGGGAGTGGCGAGGCGCCCGGCGATTTTACGTAACAAAGAGCGATCAGCCTCAGACCCTTGACTCCAAGCTGCTTCATACTGCTTTGGGTTCTTATGTCCACGATGTCAAGAAGATCCCGACCCTGAAAATTCCGACTCCGGGGTTTCTGACACGGCCGCCGTTTCAACCCTCGGCAGAGCAAGTTGCCGAATACCGAAAAGCCGTGGAGGAACGTGTTTCTTTCCTGAAAAAATGGATGGAGGGATACCCGGCCAGGCATTTTCCCGACACCTATGAGAACGCCCTCAAGGCCGCGGAGCAGCTCCAATCCCCCTCGAAGCCCCTTCTTGCCGAGTTCCATGTCCCCATGATCGGGCTTCCGGGAGAAACCAAAGGGATCCGCTCTCCTGTCCTGGAGGACCTGGGCGGGATTGACATGAGTGCCCGAAAATCCCTGGCCGATTTTGTGGAATGGGGCATGAAGAACTATCCCGCCAGGCACACGCTTCTTGTCGTGAAAAGCCATGGCAGCGGGTTTCGAAGTGTCATTCAAGACAGCCAGAGCGCTTCGCCCCTCGGTGAGATGCCTGTTGCAGAGTTTCGCGGCGCCCTGGAGGATGCAGCAAAGAAGGTGGGGAAAAAGCCAGATGTCCTGGCATTTGATGCCTGCTACATGGGCCAGGCGGAAGTCGCCTATGAGCTCAGGGACACGGCGGACTATATGGTTGCCGCCCCATCCCCGGAGTATCTTTTCGCAACCCCTCTGGGGCGAATTCTGCGTGACCTGGATGAGCGGGAGAAGAAGGGCGAGACCGTCATGCCGAAGGCTCTCGCTGAGACGATGGTGGAATACGCAAAGCACTGCTTTGCCTCGGCCTTGGATGACGCCCCTTTGCCGGTTTCCTATTTCACCCCCACCCAGACTGCCCTTGATCTGACAAAAATGGGGGTATTGAGGGACGCGGTGGATCATTTCGCCGATTCCTTGATCCAGGCGGATCTGGACAAAGAGCTTTTTCGCGATCTGGCCTCAGGGACCCTGTCTTATGGGATCACTTCCGTTCCCGCCAGAAGCTTCCGGGACCTTGGAGATTTCGCGCTCGCCGTAGGCACCGATTCCCGCATCGCCTCGCCGGCGCTCAAAGAGGCTGCAGGCCGGGTTCTTCAGGCTCTGGATACTGTTGTCATGAGCGAGGAGCATAATGATCCCCGATCGGCGAAGGGACTCGGTCTTTCCATCTATCTTTCTCCCGGGGCGCCCAGGGTCGGCAAACTAAAGGCTCTGTTTCAAAAACTGGCAGGAATCTCCTCTCCCGATTCCCGCTATTTTTCCTCCGGTCTCCAGTTCCTCAAAGACACCCGCTGGGATGAGATGCTTCAGAAGTACTCGGGAAAGGACTAGTTCGAAAGAACGATTCCCTTGGGCGTGAGAAAAGGGAATAAGATGGATGGATTAGCCGTCTATTCCGTGGCAGAAGGTACCACTCTTGGGGGGGGATGTTTGTGAGAAAAGCATTGGAAACCACTGTTTGGATTGCATCTCTTTTTATCTGTTTTGTCGCAGCCATCGGACTTTTCACACTTCCGGCGGACGCAAAGGGAGGCAAGCGAGACTCGTTTCGGCCGCCCCATTGGACAGTCTGGACCAACACACAAACTGCGCCTTCCGCAACACCATCCGGCACCATTCCGGCCACTCCCGCCGATCCCGGTCCTCCTGGCGGGGGCGCCACGCCCGCCATACCCGCACAGCCCGGCATCCACGGGAATCACGGCACTTCACAGTACGACGGGATCCGTCACACCGGCACCATCCCAGCCACTCCCGCAAACCCGGGTGCACCAGGCGGTGGTGCGACACCTGCCATACCCGCACAGCCAGGATCACCTTCCGGCGGTGGATGGAACGGCCAGCAGGGAAACGGCAATTGCAGCACAGGAATTCGTCATCCCGGGGGCCAGTCCGGCGGCTATCAGGGCGGGCAGCAGAACGGGCCCAGGCCGCCATGGTCCTACCAGGGAGGAACGCAACCCGGATTTCAGCCCGGCAAGCCTTCATGGGGCGGAGGGCAGGGGCAAAACTGTGGAGTCAAACCCAACAACGGCTCGGGATCCCAGTGGGGAAGCCAGCAGGGGGGATTCGGCGGCTTTACCCCTCCAAGAGGCCAGCAGGGAGGTTACTACGGCGGCGGCCACAGGCCGCCGAAGGGATGCTCCCCATCATGGGCAGGATCAAGGGGTGGTCACCGGGGACCCCGTCGGTAAGGGAACCCGGCTGCAGCATATGTAGCGTCACGGCAAGGGTCGGCCGGTAAGCCGACCCTTTGTCTTTCAACCGATGAACTCGTTCAAATACTTGAGACGGCCTTCGGAAAGAATCTTGATCATGTCTTCTCGAAACTCCTGGCTGCCCGGTCCGGGCAGGCAAGGATAGGTTGTAGGCATTACCTGCCTTATAGGAATCAGGCCCGCCATTTGCCGTCCATCAGGATTGGGCTCCGATAGGTCATATTCCAAAATGAAGATTCTGTCGGCCCAATCCTGCAAACTGGGGTCAGGGTTGACAAAGTATTGGTAAGCCCTCTTGATTCTTTCCGGATCCTCGTGATTCTGGCTCTTGTAGATCACATCATATTTGTGGTCATCAGCGACCCTGATGTACACCCTCCCTTCATCGGATACGACGAGGGGCGTGTCGCTGTTGACGTACAGCTCGTACTTGTTTTGGGCTCTGAAAAAAGACATGTTCTCATCATCGGCAAGAAGAGTCTCGATATGCCTGGCTACAAGGGGAAGAACCGGCCCACCTGCCTCCTTCATTCTGACAACATCCTGCCGCATGCCCTCGATAAGCTTCCTTTGGGCAAGATTCATTTCTTCGATCCGGAGGTCATGCTCCAGTTTGTTCACATTTCCTTTAGCCGCCTCGCAAGATCCGGCCGCTTCCCGATACGTTTTCTCGGCCTTCTCGAGGGCTTCATCCGCCTCGACCAGTTTCTGCTGGGCTTCACTCTTGCGTTTTTCCGCTTCGGCAAACTCGGCTTTCATCCTGGCAATCTGGTCTCTCAGTGCGGTGAGGTCTGCGTCTTCCCCTGAGATGGCCTCATCTTCTGTGGTGAACTCAGCAGGATGGTTCGTTTCTCCGATCGTCTTCGCCGACTGCGCCAGACTGATCGCTGATCTCGGGATGATGTTCACAGGGTCTCCCTCCTCTTTCTGATTCTGACTCCATGATATCGGAGAGCCCTGTGACATTCAAGTTCCCGGGGCGATCCAATTCCGCCAGGAGAGCATCCGGCTTTTTTCTGAACCGGTCCCACGGTGTTTTTCCTGAGGCAATTTCCGAAAGTACACGTGCGATCGTGCCGTTGACGGGCGTCGAAAGGCCGAGACTCATGCCCTGGCTTTCGATGGCGCCATTCATCCAGGTCACTTCAGTTCTTCCTTTTCCCTTGGTCAGGTCGAGCTGCAGAGACGGAGGTTTTCCACCACGGGCTTTTGCGATTTTCCCGCTCAGGAAGGGTCTCACGATGAACTCGGGACCGGCTTCCAACGCTGCGGCAAGGAGGGGAACCGGGTAGCCCGGCAGCGAAACCGGTCTCACTTTCAGTGCCCGCATGACCTGCAAAGCCTCCAGAATCGCCCGTCTTTCCAGTTGAAACAAGGGCCGTAGAGAATAAACCTCATCAGGCGCCATGTCCAGAATCGCACAGGTTCCATTGGCCAGAATGTTCAGCAGAAGCTTCGACCATTTCATCCCTCTCCAGTCAGGGCAACATTTCGTTACAATGCCTGCGGAGGAGAACACATCCTGCCAGTCATGAAGGGCTCGGGCCGGTTCGCGGAGCACTCCGGCGAGGGCCAAACCGCTCTTGTTTCTCGGAGCCTGAACACGAGCGGGGCCGACCGCATGCACAGGAGTAGTGAGGGCGCCGGACAGGAAAGAGGCGTCAGGGAGAACGTCCTGAGCTTTTTCTTCGTTTCCGATGCCGTTCTGGAGAACCAGGATCAGAGGGCGGTTGTTGCCATAGATCGCCTTGATGGATTCCATTGCAGCTTCCGTGTCATAAGACTTGACGGCCAGGATGAAAAGATCCGGCGTCCCCTCTCGGGCTTTGGTTTCTTCCAGGGAAGGGAAGGCCCAAAAGGCCCGGGGAGTGATTTCCGTGGTTTGACACCCCTGTTCCAGTCGCAGCCCTTCTCTTCGGGCACTCTCCACGAAGGAAGGGCGCCCGACCAGAAGGACCTGTTGTCCCGAAAGGGCCAGTTTCGCCGCCAGATATGTTCCGATGGCCCCTGCACCGACAATGGCGATCGTCTTTTTGTCCACCTCGATTGTTTCTTTCCTGCCTGCGGAGTTCCCTTGCCGGGCCATGGCAGGGCAGGACCCTGCCCCATGGGAACCGAAGGTGGCCTGATGGAAAGTGAATCCAGCCGAATCCGGAAAGATGTGTGGGATCTGGCAACACCCGCTGTGGCCGAATATGTGCTCATGATGGTCACAGGGATTGTGGAGACAGCTCTAGTGGGACGTTTGGGGGCTTCCGCCATCGCTGTTCTGGGACTTTCCATGCAGTTCTACTGGTTCATATCCGTCCTTTTCGTCGCCATCGGAGTCGGCGGTGTGGCGCTCATCTCCCGTTCCGTGGGAGAAGGGGATCTTGAGGATGCCAGGACAGTTGCGGAGCACGCCTTTCTCGCGGCTTCCCTCTTCGGCTTGTTGATCGCCTGCCTCTTTTATTTTCAAGCCGAGAATCTTCTGGCCATGATGGGGGCTGCGCCTGATGTTGTGGCCACAGGCAAGCAGTATCTTCGAACTCTTTCGTCGGCTCTTCTGTTTATGGGGGTTTTCCTTGTGGGAAATGCCATTTTTCGCGCCTGGGGAGACACCAGAACCCCTATGAAGATCACCCTTGTCGCAAATAGTCTGCACATGATCCTTGCGATCCTCTTGATTTTCGGGTATTTCGGGTCGCCCAGGCTGGGGGTCCAGGGATCTGCCGTGGCCAGCCTTGTTTCGAAGATTCTGGGCGGCACAGTGGTGTTCTGGCTCCTTTTTCGGCAGGGGGGAAAGGCCCGTCTGGGCGGGTTGTTGAGGCTTCGGACAAGGGTTTTCCTGCGGTTGTTCCATATCGCCGGCCCCGCCCTTGGTGAGCAGTTCTGTCTTTCTTCAGGCCACCTTTTCTACGCAGCCCTGGTATCCCGCCTGGGAACCGTCTCTTTCGCCGCGCATCAGGTGGCCATTCGTGCCGAGTCTTTTTCCTTCATGCCTGCCATGGGCTTTTCGGCTGCTGCGGCGACATTGGTAGGGCAGAATCTGGGGGCCAGGAAGCCTGAGACGGCCGAGAAGAGCGCCATGGAGGCGACCTGGGGCGCGATCTGGGTCATGACGTCCCTGGGGGCTGTTTTTTTCTTTTTTCCTCACCTCGTGGTTCGTTTGTTCACTTCCGAGGCGGAAGTGGTGCGACTGGGGTCTCAGTGTCTCCGCATCGTTGCAGTGGCACAGCCGCTGGAGGCGGTGCTTTTCGTCCTTCTTGGCGCCTTGAGAGGGGCGGGAGACACGAGGGCTTCCTTTCTCATTTCCACCGTCGGGGTGTGGCTTTTGCGCGTTCCGGCCACCCTGTTCCTGGTTTCCGCGGCCAGGCTGGGAGTGACGGGGGCCTGGTATGCCATGGTGGCCGACATCACGGTCAGGGGACTTCTCGCTTTCTGGCGCTTCCGGGGAGGAAGGTGGAAAGAAGTGGAAGTAAAGAGATAGGGAGGGTGTTTGCCGTGATAGCGTCTTTTCTCGGGAAGCTTCTTCCCGATCTGAAGGAGCACCGCCTCGGCGCCCTGGATATCCTGAAATACATAGGTCCAGGGCTTCTGGTGACAGTGGGCTTCATTGACCCCGGCAACTGGGCCTCCAATGTGGCAGCAGGGTCTGACTATGGATATCACCTGCTATGGATGGTGACCCTTTCCACTCTGATGTTGATCATCCTTCAGCACAATGCCGCACACCTGGGGATCAGGACCGGCCTTTGTCTTTCTGAAGCTGCGACCCTTCACTTTAAGCCATGGATCTCCCGAATCGTTCTCTCCTCTGCCATGCTCGCCTGCGTTTCCACGGCTCTTGCGGAGATTCTGGGCGCCGCCATCGGTCTCTCCATGCTCTTCGGCCTGCCCCTCCGGGTTGGCGCGATTCTGGTCCTTGTATTTGTAGGGTGGATGCTCTATGCCAACGCATATCGGACATTGGAGAAATGGATCATCGGATTCGTTTCTTTGATCGGTCTGGCTTTCCTTTTCGAGCTTTCCCAGGTTCATATTCAATGGGATGTGGCCCTCCGGAGTTGGGTTGTTCCTCACATCCCGGGGGGCTCCATCCCCATCATTATGAGTGTGCTGGGGGCTGTCGTGATGCCCCACAATCTCTTTCTCCACTCCGAAGTGATTCAGAGCCGGCAATGGAACAAAGAGGATGAAACTCTCATGGTTCGCCAGCTCAAGTACGAGTTTCTGGACACTTTTTTCTCCATGATCGTGGGCTGGGCCATCAACAGCGCCATGATCCTTGTGGCGGCAGCGAGCTTTCACGCAGTGGGGACAAGAGTCACCGACCTGGCTCAGGCGGAGAGCACGCTCCGCCCTCTCCTCGGCAATGCAGCCTCACTGGTATTCGCAGGGGCGCTGCTATGCGCGGGGCTTTCTTCCAGTGTGACCGCGGGAATGGCGGGTGGCACCATTTTCGCCGGAATGCATGGGGAGCCCTACGACATCAGGGACAGACACACCCGATTGGGTGCTGGGATCACGCTTCTGGGCGCCGTTCTGGCCATCTTCCTAATATCCGATCCCTTCAAGGGCCTTGTGATTTCCCAGATGCTTCTTTCCGTGCAGCTCCCAATCACGATTTTCACGCAGATCGCCCTCACCTCATCCGGAAAGATCATGGGCACGCATGCCAACAGCCCTCGGGAACGCATTGTCCTCTGGGCCGTTGCCATCGTCGTGGCCTTGCTGAATGGAATGCTCCTGCGCAGCTTGTGGGCGTAGATGGGACGATCACCATGGTCGGACCGACTCTCTATCTCAGCGTGTCCCGCGCGTATCCATGAACTTTATCCCCTCAGGAAGCCGGAACAACTCCATTTTCGGGGGCAGTTTTGTCTCGTATGCATCGTACACAAACTCGCACTTAACCTTCTGGCCGCGCGTCACCCTGACTCGATGCGGCACCTGAGTGCCGGGATGGCTTCCTGCCTTATCCTGAGATCTGCTCCCTTGCGCGGCTCAACGTCTCTTT
This sequence comes from Armatimonadota bacterium, assembly GCA_016183865.1. GTDB lineage: Bacteria > Vulcanimicrobiota > JACPDT01 > JACPDT01 > JACPDT01 > JACPDT01. Next base: position 7,440 of record JACPDT010000034.1, read on the forward strand.
CGTCCAGTCAACCGGCATACAAGGTCCTTGCTTGATTTAGGGTCACCGGCTAGCGTTGAGCTTCTATTTGTTCTTTTTTTCTTTTTTCAATTTGCGCTTCTCCTTTGGAGTAAGCAGGGCCTTTTTCTGTTGTTCTTTTTTGCCTTTGTCTTTACTTCCCTTATCACCCATGTCTGTTTCTCCTTGCTCGAAAATGATTTGCGCTGGACTGCGGCGCCCATGTCATGATCAGATGATGTCGAAACGGTCCAGATTCATGACCTTGCTCCAGGCCGCGACGAAGTCGCGCACGAACTTCCCCTTCGCATCGTCCTGTGCATAGACCTCGGCCAGGGCGCGCAGTTGCGAGTTGGAGCCAAAAACCAGGTCCACGCGGGTGCCGGTCCACCGGAGGTCGCCTGTCTTGCGGTCGCGCCCTTCGAAAGTGTCCCTGGCATCGGAGGTGGGATTCCACACGGTGCCCATGTCGAGCAGGTTGATGAAGAAGTCGTTGGTCAGCGTCTCGGCCCGTTTCGTGAACACGCCATGCTGCGAATGGCCTACGTTGGCGCCCAGCACACGCAGGCCACCGACGAGCAATGTCATCTCCGGCGCACTCAGGGTCAGGAGCTGCGCCTTGTCCACCAGCAATTCCTCGGCCGATACGGTGAATGCTTTCTTCTGGTAATTGCGGAAACCATCGGCTTGGGGCTCAAGTACGGCGAATGATCCCACATCGGTCTGAACTTGCGAGGCGTCGGTGCGGCCCGGGGTGAAGGGTACGTCCACAGCATGCCCGGCAGCCTTGCCCGCCGCTTCAACGGCAGCGCAGCCGGCCAGGACGATGAGGTCCGCCATGGAGACCTTCTTACCGCTCTTCTGGGCGCCGTTGAAGGCCTGCTGGATGGTTTCGAGCACGCCCAGTACCCTGGCCAATTGGGCCGGCTGGTTGGCTTCCCAGTCCTTCTGCGGGGTGGAGACCAGTTCCGCCACCGACAGGCCAGAGGCCAGAACCTTGGCCTTGAGGTTGGCGATGTCCTTGGGATCGATCAGTGGGTGATCGACAATGGGAACAGGGTCTTGCCAGAGCAGGTCTTCGGCCGGGACTTCAGGGCCAAGGTATCGGGCCTTGGGTCCCATGTCGCGGTGGGTCAGCTTGAACCAGGCGCGGGCGAACGCTTCGGCGAAAGCTGGCGAATCCTTGTGAAACCGGCGCGAGATGGGCTCATAGATCGGGTCGAGACGCAGCGACAGGTCGGCCGTGGTCATCATGGGTCGGTGCTTCTTCGAGGGGTCGTGGGCGTCCGGAATCATGTGCTCCTCCTTGACGTCCTTGGCCAGCCATTGCCAGGCACCGGCAGGGCTCTTGACAAGTTCCCACTCGTAGCCGAATAGCATGTCGAAGTAGCCGTTATCCCATTTCGTGGGGCTGGGCTTCCATGCGCCTTCGATACCGCTGCTGGTGGTGTGCACGCCCTTGCCGGTGCCGAACCGGTTGATCCAGCCCAGACCTTGATCTTCGATGGGGGCCGCTTCTGGTTCCGGCCCCACCAGCTTTGGGTCGCCGGCGCCGTGTGCCTTGCCGAAGGTGTGTCCACCGGCGACAAGCGCAACGGTTTCTTCGTCGTTCATGGCCATGCGAGCGAAGGTTTCGCGCACATCGCGGCCCGAGGCCACGGGGTCGGGCTTGCCGTTAGGGCCTTCAGGGTTCACATAGATCAGGCCCATCTGCACGGCGGCCAACGGGTTTTCCAACTCGCGGTCGCCGCTGTAGCGCTTGTCGCCCAGCCAGGCGTCTTCCTTGCCCCAATAGATGTCCTCTTCGGGCTGCCAGATGTCCACGCGGCCTCCACCGAAGCCGAAGGTCTTGAAGCCCATAGACTCCAATGCGCAGTTGCCGGCCAGGATCAAAAGGTCAGCCCAGGAGATCTTGTTCCCATATTTCTGCTTAATAGGCCAGAGCAGGCGGCGCGCCTTGTCCAGGTTGACGTTGTCGGGCCAGCTATTGACCGGTGCAAAACGCTGGTTACCTGTGCCGCCGCCGCCACGGCCGTCAGCCGTGCGGTAGGTGCCGGCGCTGTGCCAGGCCATGCGGATGAACAGGCCACCGTAGTGACCCCAGTCGGCCGGCCACCAGTCCTTCGTTTCGGTCATCAGCGCGTACAGGTCCTTCTTCAGTGAGGCCAGATCAATTTTCTTGAATTCTTTGGCGTAGTTGAAGTCGGGGCCCATCGGGTTAGATGCGGGCGGCTGCTGGTGAAGGATGCTCAAGTTCAGTTGGTTGGGCCACCAGTCGCGGTTCGATGTGCCTTTGCCAGCGGTGGTTCCACCGGATTTGCCTGTTATCGGACACCTGCTATTCTCGCTCATCTTTGTTCTCCTTCAGGTTTCTTGGTGTTAGCGCAGGGACGAGAAGGTAGCCCAGGATCTTCTCCAATTTCGCCTGTTCAGGAGACCTGGAAATAATTACCTGATACTTCTTGTCTCCTTTGATTCTTGTAAGGATGCCTGAGGTCATGATCCTGTCTTTGATCTGAATTTTCTTATTCCTGAATATTTCATCGAATTCTTTGGCAACAAGGCGAAAATCTTGTTCTGAGATTTTTTTCTTTCCCGGCTCTCCACCATCAAAAACTCCGGATGAGCTGTTTTCTTTCTTTACCGGTACGTACTCTATGCTGTCTTTTCCTATGATGTAAAGGTTTCCACTACCATCTCCATATTTCAGAACTTCTTCCGTTGACCTCTCGGAATAAGACAGGATCACCACATAATCTCCCACTCTGCTTTGCACCTCTTCGGCACCGCACTTATCCCACTCACCCTTTTTCATCACGACTTCAAAGTCAAGCATTTTGCCTTCTTCTTTTGCCAGCTCTTCCCCGGGGATTTTTCCCTCGCACGCCTTGACAAAGAGTTCCTTGTTTCCTGTTTTCAGGAAGAGATCTAAGATGGTGGAGGATTTCCTTCCAATTTTATTAATGAAAGGTTTCTTGATGATTTTTCCTGTCAGTGCAATCGTTTCCGCACAGGCCGTGGTCCGAAAATTGGAATAACAGAGAATTGAAAGGAGCCACAACATGATGACCCATGTTCCCGGACTTCTCGTAAATTTGAAATTTGCACTCTGCATTTTGAATTTTGTCTTCTCCCGCGCAACTTCTACGTAGTTTCTGCGCCTCCCGAGGCGGTCCCTTCCGGGCAAAGGAAAGTCCACGCACAATAACGAAAAGCTCAGTTCAACATTACCGCAGAGGAGGAAGTCCTTTTGCCTGAACAACTATCTGAGGAGGTCTCCGCGGAGCAGAGCCTTCAGGAAACGGCCGCTTCCGCGGAGACGGCCGTTTCAGGGGCCTCCGATCTTGACGCCCTTGCAGAGCTTCGGGTGAAATACCTCGGCAAGAAGGGCGCCATTACCGCTGTTCTCCGCGGCCTGGGTCAGCTCCCTCAGGATGCGCGCCCGCGTCTGGGGCGCTTGGCCAATGAGGTTCGAGACCGCATTTCGGCCCAACTGGAAGAGCGGGAAGAATTCCTGAAACGAAAAAGCCGGGAGACGCGCCTCGCCGCCGAAACAATGGATATCACTCTCCCGGGCCGCCCCGTACCCATCGGCAGAAGACACATTCTGGCCCAAACCGATCGCAGGGTCAAGGAGATTTTTGTGGGCCTCGGCTTCGAGGTAGCCGTGGGGCCGGAGATGGAGAGCGATTATTACAATTTTGAGGCACTGAACATACCCGCGGATCACCCTGCCCGGGAGATGTGGGATTCCTTCTACCTGGGAGATGGGATGCTTCTTCGCACCCATACCTCCCCGGTGCAGATCAGGGCAATGGAGCGGAAAAGCCCGCCCTTGCGCGTAGTATCCAGCGGGAAGTGCTTCCGCAGAGATGCGGTGGATGCCACCCATTCCTTTATGTTCCATCAGCTTGAAGGATTCATGGCTGATCGAAACGTCACTTTCGGCGACCTCAAGGGGATTCTGATCACCTTCGCCCGGGAGATGTTCGGGAAGGACCGGAAGGCGAAGTTTCGCCCTTCCTATTTCCCTTTTACGGAGCCGAGCGCCGAAATGGAAATTGACTGTTTTGCTTGCAGTGGCGAGGGCTGCCGCATCTGTCACACGGGATGGCTCGAGATCCTGGGCTGCGGCATGATCCATCCCCGAGTTCTCGGGAGGGTCGGTATTGATTCCGAGGAATACACAGGCTTTGCTTTCGGCATGGGGATCGAGCGCATCGCCATGCTGCGCCATGGAATAGACGATATCCGGCTTTTCTTTGAGAACGATATACGCTTTCTTGCACAGTTTTAGGAGGCCTTATGCGAGTTCCCTTTTCCTGGTTGAAAGACTATGTGGAAATAAACATCTCCCCTGAGAACCTTGCCGAGAAGCTCACCATGGGCGGACTTGCCGTGGACCGCCTGGAATATGTCAGCCAGGGCGTTTCGGGAGTCGTTGTCGGCGGGATTCTTTCCATCGAGAAGCACCCCAATGCGGACAGGCTTCGGATCGCCCAGGTGGATGTGGGGGAAAGGGTGCAGATTGTCACAGGGGCGCCGAACGTTCAGACCGGAGACAAGATTCCTGTCGCCCTGGAAGGGGCCGTGCTGGCCAATGGAATGGTGATCAAAAAATCGGTTCTCCGGGGAGAGCCTTCCCAGGGAATGATGTGCTCGGCCAAAGAGCTTGGAATCAGCGGGGAGAACCTGCCTCCCGAGCAGCGGGAAGGGGTCATGGTTCTTGCACCGGATGCCGTCCCCGGGCAAGCGGTAAACCGTCTCCTGAACCTGGATGAGGCGGTCCTCATCCTGGAAGTCACGGCAAACCGGCCCGATTGCCTCAGCATGATCGGAGTCTCCCGTGAAGTGGCGGCAATGACGGGGGCGGCTTTGCGGCTTCCCATCCCTTTCGTGAAGGAGTTGCCCCATGCGACTCCCGCAGCCGGTGCAATTCGGGTGACCGTGAGAGATCCCGATCTTTGTCCTCGATACTGCGCCCGGGTCGTGGAACAGGTGCAGATCAGAGAAAGTCCTGCCTGGATGGTTTCCCGCCTCGAAGCCGCCGGTGTGCGCAGTGTGAACAATGTGGTGGATGCCACGAACTACGTGATGCTGGAATACGGACAGCCTCTTCACGCTTTTGACCTGGAGCTGATTCGAGGGAGGCAAATCGTTATTCGAAGGGCGCAAAAAGGGGAGATCATGACCACCATAGATGGGGTGAAGCGCACCATGGATGAGACGGTTCTGGTCATAGCCGATGAAGAGCGGCCCGTGGCCGTTGGCGGCGTCATGGGGGGGCTTGATTCGGAGATCTCCGCCGAAACCCGAGTAATTCTCCTGGAATCGGCCAATTTCAATCCCGCTTCGATCCGCCGCACCTCACTCAAGCTCGGCCTTCGGACCGAGTCTTCCAGGCGTTTTGAAAAGGGCCTCGATTATCATCAGGTCGGCCCTGCCCTTGACCGAGTGGCCCAGTTGCTGGTTGAGTTTGGGGGAGCCGCCTCAAGCGGCGTTGTCGAGGACTCCCAGCCTCCTCCCCCTGTCGTGAAGGTTGCCTTTCGACCTTCCAGGGCGTGCAAAGTCCTGGGGCTCGAAATTCCGGAGCCCCTTCAGGAATCTTATCTTCACGCCCTGGGCCTGGATATCATCGTCGAAGGGAATGGCGCCCGGACAGTTTCTGTGCCCACATTTCGCAATGATCTGAGGGAAGAGATTGACCTCATAGAGGAGATCGCCAGGCTTCACGGATACCAGACGATTCCTGAGACCCTGCCGCGGGACACCACAGTGCTCGGAAGATTCCACCCCGATGAGGCGCAGGAGGCCGAGATCGCCCGCATCCTTTCCGGATTCGGCCTCACCGAGCTTGTCACGCACACCCTGGGCAATCCCGTGTGGTGGAAGCCCTGGGGCGTCCGCACAGGGGAATGGATCGAAGCCAAGAACCCGCTCAGTGAAGACCAGAAAGGGTTGCGCACAACGATGCTCCCTGGAATGATGCAAGTGGTTGCACGTAACTTCTCCTTCAAGAATCGGGATCTCTATCTATATGAAATCGGGAAGGTTTTCCAGGTGTCGGAAGGCCGCAGGGACGAGAGGAGAAGCCTTGGCCTTGTCTTGACGGGCTCTCAGATCGAGCGCAGGCATGACGCCCACCTTGCGGATTTCCTGACACTGAAGGGGGTTCTGGAAGGTCTGTTTCGTGCCCTGGGCTTGGGGCTTGAGCTGAGACCAGGGGACGCTTTTTTTCTGCACCCTGGAAGGAGAGCCTCGATATTCGTCCAGGGTGAGGCCCTTGGGGTCGCAGGGGAGCTGCATCCCGATCTCGTGGAGATTTATGATCTTCACCAGCCTGCGGTAGTCTGCGAGCTTGACCTCGATCTCCTGTGCAAACGTATTCCAGGAGCGCGGCGCCATGTTCCCCTTCCCAGGTACCCCCAGGTGCTGCGCGATATGGCTCTGGTCGTCCGTGACGATTGCCCGGTCGGGGCGGTACTCCGGGTCATAGAGGAAGCGGGTGGAGAGCTCGTGGAGAACGTGTCCCTTTTCGACCATTACAAGGGACCCCAGGTCCCTGAATCGCACAAGAGCCTGGCCTTTTCAGTGGCCTTTCGATCAAAGGAAAGGACCCTCACCGATGATGAGGTAGGCCGTTTGATGGAGGGAATCTGTCAATCTCTCGCGAAGAAAGTGGAAGCTGCAATCAGGAGGTAGATCGTAGTTGACCTGGGTGGATCCGGTGGTTCTTTTTCTCGTGGGGATCTTTGTTTGGGTGGGAACTCGGAGAGGGTTTGTCAAGGAAACCTTCGAGTTCCTGATGCTCACCGTGAGTTTCATCATCTCCAGCCATATGTATCCTTTTTTGGCCGAGCTTCTCACAGGCTTCTTCAAGACCCCTCCCGCAGTCGCAGGCACCATCTGCTTCATCGTCACCTTCGCCCTCATCGGGGTGCTTATTTTTCTGCTAGGGGCCATCCTGGAGCGTATCGCCAAGCTCGATCTGGCCAGTCCTGCCAACATGACGGGCGGGGGGATTTCCGCCTTCGCCAAGGGCTTTGTCCTCATGTGGTTCATGTTTCTCTTTGTTTCCCTGCTGCCCATAAGCGAGGGGACCCGTCAAACTCTTGGCCATTCATTCACGGTAGGAATCATTCAATCCCAGAACTCCACCGTCGTCTCTCTTCTCCAGTCCACGGCTTCCTCCACGTTTTGCAAAACGGCCGTTCCCGTTATCGAGAAAAGCCGTTTTGCGCAGCCCCGTATTGCGCGCAAGCCAAAATCCAAAAAGGGCGACTAGGTTTCTTATCCCTTTCCGCCGGTGCGAACGAAGTCAATATGCCCTTTCTCCACATCAACATCAATGAGCTTGACCCGGAGCTTGGCGCCCACTTTGGCCCCTTCCTCCCCGTGGACGAGCCTGCCCTCAGTTGGGGGCTTGAGGGTCCTGACCCAGGTTCCCTTCTCATTGACGCCGGTGACAAGGGCATCAAAGCGTTGACCGATCTTGTCGGACAAGTACAAGGCCGCGGCCGATTTGCGCAAATGGCGCTCCACCTTGTCCGCTATGTGCTCCTGTTCCGTACATTGCTCAGCCCCTTGATCGAGCTCGGAAACGGTATAGGGGCAGGGCTTTCCTGCAAGAGCCGCCTTGATCAATCTCTGGGTGATGATGTCCGGATACCGACGATTGGGGGCGGTGGAGTGCGAGTAGTCCTTCACAGCCAGGCCGAAGTGCCCGATGGGCTCTTCGCCGGGCTGCTGCACGGCGTACTCTCCTCGTCCCAGACACTTGACAACCGTCACGGACAGATCGGGGAAGTGCAGGGGATCTTTCACTTTCTGTTTTGCCAGGAATTTCTCGAGAGCAGCCGAGTCCGGCTCATCTGGCAGCGTTTCACCCACCTCTTTGGCTGCTTGCAGGATTCCGCCCCAATTGTACGGGGTCCTTACTACACGCATGAAAGTCGGGAACCCTTTCTCGTTCAGGAACCTTGCGGCGACCCCGTTTGCCGCCACCATGATATCCTCGATCAACTCCCTGGCGCGGTTCTTTTCCTCAACATACATATTCAGGACCTTACCGTCCTGGATCACAGCCTTCGGCTCGAGGGTTTCGAGAGTGAGTGCGCCGTTCTCGTGGCGTCTTTCCCTCAGTTTTTGCGCCGCCTGATCCTGGATTCGGAGCTGGTCATCCATGCCTTTTACATCTGCCGCAGGCTGGGGCAAGGGGCCTTTTCCCTCCAGCCAGGGAGAGACGCTGTTGTAAGCCATTTTCGCATGGTTGTGAACCATGGCGCGGTAGATATTCGAGGACTTGATCTCACCGTCTTTGCCTACTGTGTACTCGGTTACAACGGCCAGGCGATCAACTCCGGGATTCAGGGAAGTCAGATCGGTGGAGAGTTTTTCCGGAAGCATGGAGAAGATCTTTCCCGTTGTGTATACTGATGTGGTGTTATGGAACGCATCCCTGTCCAGAGGGGACCCCTTCGGAACCAGCGCATCCACATCCGCAATGGCCACGTATATCTTCACATCTCCGTTCGGCAGCTCTTCAGCCACAGTCAACTGGTCCAGGTCTCTGGAATCGTCATTATCTATGGAGCACCAGAGCATTTTTCGCAGGTCCACAACGCCAGGATCGGTGCTTTGCGCCGGTTCAGCAATGCCCTTCAATTGCTGCAATGAGTCCGGCGATGAGCCGGTCAGGAGTCCCCAATCATCCATCACGTGGTAGGCGATCTCCGTGAGGTTCGCACCCTGGGCTCCGTCCAGGCTTCCCGCAAGAATCTCAGCCGCAACACCGGACTGATAGTTGACCCCCGATGCCGCTATCGTTCCGAAGTGCGAGTTGATCTTGAAATGGTGGGCGCGACCGTCCCCATCGTAATCGCGGCGATGGATCTTATGCCCCCGGAAAGGGCGGTCAAAGTCGTGGGACTTGTGTCGCGTCTCGCCCTTTTCCACAGTCTCTTCGAAATTCCAATCCACGTCCCGACCCGGAGGCACGTGCTTCCCGTGCTTTGAGATGGGAATCGTGTGGGGACCGGTACTTGATACAAAAGGATCAATCATCTCTTCATACCTCCATAAGTGGCTCCACCGGGTGGGCGATTGGCGCGAAATGCCATATTTGTTTATTATACTTCCTGGAGGCCGAATAATCAAGTTCCAAAATCTGCTGAAACGTAAAATTTTCACAAGAATAATACATGTCGGTCGCCTCAAAGCCGGTCCTTCCTCAATACGGCGACGGGTCTGATCCGAGGATTCTTACAATTCGTTCTGGTATCTTTCAAGGCTACAGCATTGAAAATCTCGTGCTTCCCACAAAACATCTGTAACTCCGAATCGTCATAGGCCTTGTCAGCAGTCACTACCGTCGGTTTGACCCCCTTTTTCATGTCGTCACTCAGCAAAAAAGTGCTCGCTGTGCAGTCGGCGGATCTCCCAGTCGAAACCAAAACACTCGTCGTCAAACCCGTCTTCTGATTCAAACTGACGTGGGTCTTGTACCCGTAAAACCATTTCTTCCGCTCCTGCACTTCACCCGTTTCAGGGTCCTTGACCTTCTTCGTCCCTTTACATCCCCGGGAGGCGTCAGGGTCCTTACCGCCATCTTAAGCAGCATCGAAACCGGATACCCTGACGGACCATATTCCTTGCCCCCTTTGAAACACGACTCAAAAGGACGGGCCAGGCGTTCCCACTCAACCAGCTCCGACAGTCGCCCCGGCGGACCATTTTGCTTATTGAAGGCCAAATGCGGCCCCAAGCACTCATTTCAGGGTGCTGATCCGTATGTTTGTTTGTGTGTACGAAGTCAGCTCGTCTGCGGCAACAGCAGGGGTCCCCAAAAATCACCCTGACTTGCGACGCGGGACCGACTCTCTGTTTCGGAGCCCCCTCCGCCTCCAATGACGCGGCCTTTCTTGTTCCTCCAAATGAGCTTGCCAGGGGCCTTTCCTTCCACACTCAAACGACCATCGTGAAGGGCTCTGTGACAAGCAGCGCAGATCAGGCAAAGGTTCTCCGGACTATGGCTGCTTCCCGGACAGGAGCGAGGGATGATGTGATGGATGTGGTTGAAAGCCCGGTTTCGGCAGCCGGGCGCCTGACAGCGGCCATGGTCGCGCTCGAAGACCAATCGGCGGATAGAGGGCGGGATCGCCTGCTTGAGCCTCGGACCTGACACCGAAACATCAGGCCGGTCCCACGTGGGACCTCCTGCCTGGACCTCCCCGCCCATGTTTTCCCGCAAATCCAGGATCTCGCCGCAACAGCGGGCTTCTTCCACCTTGCTTTCAGATACGTAATGGGCGCCGTTCGGACCTTCCACCCAGGACACACCCGAAAGAGGGGCGTCATGGATCACCAGCCGATAGGGCGCAGAAGGAACGGACGATCCTCCTTCTCCTCCTTGTTCTTCCCTTTTCGTTCGGATCTCATGCAAAAAGAACTCCGCCAGGTGACGCCGCGAAGGGCCTCCTCCAGAACCGCCCAGGCGTCGGCCTCCAGGTCGGCCACGAATTTATAGCGGAGCTTGAGGGGAACGCGATTTTCTGTTTCGCAATCCTGAGAGTCGCACTCTCCAGGCGGCGGTTCCGATGACAGGCCCGTCTCCGAAATTTCGGCTTCGCCTCTCGCGTCTTCCTGGTCCAAAAGACTGCGTACCGGCGGCGCCGAGGGTTGTGCGGGCGTTGGGCCTGAACTCAAAGACGCAAACTCCCTTCCCAGCAACTCGCTCCCATTCGAGCTTCCCGGAGTCTCAGGGGAAGTCGAAACCGGATCACGAGAAAGTGGAAGAAGAGGCACTTCCAATGTTTTTGGGCTGGAATCCAGCGTCTTGCGCTCAAGGGTCGGAACACCCCCTTTGGGAGTGATGGCCACCAGTTTCTCGATCTCCCGACAGGTCTTCGTGCGAGCCGCCTCTATCCAGAAATCCTCTGTTTTCGGAACACATACCCGGGAAATCTCCCGAAGCTTTGATGGAGCGATATCAGAGGATGCGGCAAGAAGACCTGGGAGATTCCGAAGGCATTGACTTGTCCGAAGCATCTCGGAGATGGTGTGGGGGTCCAGGCTAAGCTCCATCTCACAGAAGGCAAAGACGCTTGTGTACCCAAGCTCGGTGAAGAGTTTCCTTCGTGCAATCTCCTCGACCCAGAACAGTAGTGCCCTGTTGGCCCGTCCCATGACGTGGCGGGAGGCCCTGGCCCGCTCGAAGACCACAGAGGAAGGCAGTCCGGAAACCAGATCCCTTTCCCTCAAACCGACGGTTTCTTTCATGATTCGCCTCCTGATATACTATTGTACAATAATTATACCAACACCACCGTGACTTGTCAAATTTCATGATTCACCAGGTCAATGCTGATGCGGGTTTCACGGATTTTTGAGCCATGAAAAAGGGCGAAAGGGCGGGGT
>JACPDT010000280.1 GCA_016183865.1 Armatimonadota bacterium
AGTGACCCCCATTTCTCGAACTCTCAAATCGTAACTACTCAGGTAGACAGGATTCAGGAGTCAGAATTCAGAATAGCCTGAGAATAGGCCTCCAACAGCTTGCTGACCTCCTGCATTCTGACTCCTGACTACCTGATACGATCTAATCCCGAATAGTCATTTCCGCCTCCTCGCAGGAACCCCCTACTTCGGGAAGGTACATGAGGCTTGCTCTTGCGGGCATGACGTGGAAGACTCCCGGGGTTTCGGCTCGCATACGGTATGTGAAAGATTGCTTCCCTTTCCAGAAGCGGGTCGCGAAATAGGCGACTTTCGAATCCCTCACCTCTCGATGGGCGTACCACCAGCTCCATCGGCCGTAATGGCGCTGCTCGAAGGGGTCCAGGACCTCGCATCCCGCAGGTTTCGGATCTTCGATCTGGATGTATTCATAGTTCCTGTCAGTGCTCACAGTGATGGTGACCACAAGGACATCTCCCGATTTCAAGGACATGCGGGACGACAAGGGAACTTCCTTTCCTCCATCAATCTTCTTGTATTCCCGTTCCACACGGAGCCCGCCGGGCTGGGCGGCAATGCCCTCTTCCCGGGAGTAGTACCGGAGATAGGCGGTGTAGTAAAGCTTCCCTTTACCCGACATTCGAAAGGAGATTTCATTCTCACCTTCCTTGAGATGTTTCGAGGGGATCACGAATTCGGCTTCCCCTTTTCCGGTGTCCTTGCCGGTGAAGTAGCGGGTGGCGACAACCGTGCCGTTTACGCGAAGCTCAGCCTGAAAATCGGGGTGAAGCTCCGGGGAATGTTTCAGGTACTCGTTGAGCGCCAGTACGGCAGCGGCGGTGTCTTTTGTGGAATACCAGCCCTCTCCTCTACGGGAAAGAACGAGATAGCGCATCCCCTTTGCGATCAGTGGGCTCTCGGGCTTGATGGCAAGAAGAGCTTGCAGGACCTGGGCGGTTGCTTCCACATCGTTATCGGTCCACGAGTAGCTGCCCTTTTTCCCGCTCCAGGATACGGAAGTCCCCGTGGAATGGCCCTGGGACTCCAGTTTTGCCGTGAGCGCCAGAGCCTCATCTTTGAGGCCCCACCTGGCCAGTGCCCGGGCCAGGAGAGCTCTGGAATAGGAGTTCAGCTTTCCGTCGCCTTTGAAAAGCTCCCGGGCTCTTTGGGGCTCTTTTTCTCCTGCCTCGGATAGGGCGAACAGCATGTAGGCCTGGATGTCGGGCTCCTGTTTCTCATAATGGGACTTGAGCCAGCCTGCACCTGCCTCGATTTTCCTTCTGTCCACGGAAAACCCGGCTTTTTCGGCCAGACTCAACCCGTACACCACATAGGCGGTCATGTTGGGGTGGCTTTCATCATGCTCCCACCAGCCCCAGCCGCCATCGGAGTGATGAAAATTATAGAGGCGATCCAGTCCTTTTTTCACCATTTTCGGGATCTCCCCCTGGAGCTTCTCTATCGTGATATCCTGGTCCTGAAGGGTGCGGGAAACGATCACAGTGGGTAGAAACCGACTCATGGTCTGTTCCACGCATCCATAGGGATAGCCGGCCAGATACTCCAGTGCCCCCAGCATGCTCCCTGCAAGAGAAGGCGACATGGTGACCCTCAGGCTCGCCGCATCCAAAGCGTCTTTAGGAAGGGTGAGCTTCTCCATGGCGCTCTGCCGGGTATCTCCGGAAGTTGCCGCAAAACGCATGGCGCCATGGGGCAGTACAGGGAAAGGAATCTCCACGGCATCGGAGACTTCGTCGGAAAGTGCCGTTGCAGAGAGCCTGGCGGTCATGGGTTTTCCCGCTTTCACCTTCCAGTCCACCCTGGCCGATCCATTGGCCGGAACGTGGACCGTTTTCTCGTTGCCCGATTCCAGCTTGAGTCCGGAAGCTGTGTAAAGCCGTAATAAACTCTCAGGGAAGTAAGTTTTCTCGTTGCCCGATTCCAGCTTGAGTCCGGAAGCCTTGAGAGTCACCTTGACCCTTTTGTCCTGAGCCAGATAATTGTGGACCACGGCTGAGACAAGAAGCTCGTCCCTCTCCACGGCAAAACGGGGCGCTTCCAGGCGCAGGAGAAGTCTCTTGCTGACAGTGATCTTGCTTTCGGCCTCCCCTGCCCGCTCGGGAGTGACCCCTTTGGCTGTGGCACGCCATGTTGTTAGAGAATCGGGCAGGGCGAAGGACACGACCGCTTCACCGCTCTCATCGGTCAGAATTCCGGGATTGAAGTAGGCAGTGTCAGGAAAGTAGGACCGCACGAATTCGGGCTGCTTGTAGCCGCCTTCATCGCCATTGGCTTTCGCCTTCTTCATAGCCCCTTTGGGGACCTCGGACGGCTGAGGAGGGGGTGTGGGTATCGCGCTTTGAACCATGTCCCGTCCGCCGTCTCGGAAGCGCATTCTGTCCCAGCGTTGCTGCGACAAAGAGCTATCCGTGTTCACAAGATGCTCCATTTTCTCATAAAAGAAAAGATGGATGGGATCGAGCCCGCCTGCCCAGAGAGCATAGACGCTTTCATCGGCGACTCCCAGGGAAAGCTCTGCAAGCTCCGGCTTCCCTGCAGGATTTACGGCCCGAAGCCTGTACCGCACGGTCTGCCTTGGCTCATAGTGGTCCTTGTCCGCCTTCAGATGGACCGAAAGAAGTGTGCGATCCGATTTCACTGCAAGATTCACCGATTTCCGGTGAAGGCTCTTGCCCTGAACGGAAGACACCACGACCTGGACACCGGGACTGTACGATTCCTCAATGGGAATCTCCAGGGAGGCTGAGCTTCCCTGGGGCTCCAGGACCTCTTTGGAAAAAATCTCCCGACCTTCCACTGTAAGGAGAATGCCGGCGCCGTCAAAGGGCAGATTGAGCAGGATCTGAGCGGTATCGCCGGGCTGGTATGTCTTCTTGTCGGGAATCATCTCAATGGAGGTTCCCCTGTATCCTCTGTACCCTGCCCCGGCGACCCAGAAATAAGTGCTTGCCGTGATCTCGCGCTCCCGCTCATCCAGAGCCTTTGCATGGATCTCGTAGTCTCCTTCCCTGGGAAGAGAAAAGGTCCCCCTGGCGATGCCTGTTGAGTCTGTCGTCAACTCCTGGACTGCAATTTCCTCACTGGTTGTGGATTCTTTCTCATAGACCTTACGGACCAATACTGCTTTCACTCTGGTGGAGACAGGTCTGTCTTCATGGTCCCTGGCTCGTATCGAGATCCGCGCTTCCTGGTCTTTGCGGTACACGGTCTTGTCACACTCCGCCTGGAGGGTAAAACTCCCCCGGGTCACACGGACTGTGTGGCTCCCAGTCACCTCTCTCCGGCTCGGATCTACCATGCGGACCGTGACTGTGTAAGTGAAATCCTCCGTCTCCTTTTGGGTCTTGATGGAAACGGCAGCTCTCCCTGAAACATCCGTTTTCCCCTCGCCGCTCGTCACATGCTCGCCGCCGGAACCATGACTGTGATAGTCCCCCTCCCACCAGCGATAGTACCGATAGACAGGGCTTCGAGTCACATCATACCGGAATTCTCCCATAGCCACGGGTGCACCGAAATAATACTTCGCCTGAACCTCGAATTCAAGCTCATCTCCGGAAAGCCAGTGTTTCCTTGGTGATGTGACGAGCACCTCGTACTCGGGCTTCCGATACTCCTCCACTCGAAAGCGGCCCTGGGCGCTCTGGTTCTTTGTTTTCACCTCGATCACATAGTCGCCGAGAGGAGGCTCTTCGCCGAGGGTGGCTTCACCCCAGAGAGAGCCTACAGTGTTGGTATTCTGGGTCTTCTTGTAAAACTCTCCCCCTTTGGAGTCCCGAATCGTGACCATGCATTCCGTTTCCTTGAGAGGAACAAGGGCATCCCGCTCGGCCAGGCGCAGGATGCCTTTGAAGTGAACGGTCTGTGATGGGCGATAAATGGGGCGATCCGTGTAAATGTAACCCTTCAGCCGCTGACCCCCTGCCCGTGGATAGATATCCAAAAAGGCATCACTGCCTTCGAATTTCCCTGTTATGTGAATCGGTGAAGGCAACTGGAGAAGATCCAGTGCAGAGGCCGTCCAGGAGGACAGCCCTTTCCGGTTTGTCGTGGTTTCCTTGGAAAGCTTCTTCTCCCCTGAGAAGATCCAGGACAAACTCACACCTGAGAGGGGAGCGCCGGTGCGGAGGTCCTGAGCGAAGACCAGCACTTCCTGTTCCGATGCTTTGGCAAGGAGCGACAGGCGGGAGACTCTGAACATCTGATAGGCCCTTGCGTCTTCGGCGGTGGCCACAATGAGGTACTCCCCTGCCTCCTGAGGAGGAATCTTGGAGGTGATCTGGCCATACTGCCACGATCTCCTCCCCCCTGTCAGCATGACCGTCTCCTTCCACGCGGCTAGAGGCTTCACACGCTTCAGGTATTGCTCCGGGCTCTTGTCCCCTTCCGCCGGGGCCCATGGATATAGGGCAAATGCGACCGGAAGAGACGTGGTCTCCGTGGAGGAATCCCGAAGAGAGACATTCCCCGAAAGGGTTCCTCCTTCACCGGGATAGTACAAATGGCTATCCAAATAGAAATACAGGGATAGATCGGACCTGGGCGGAGCGGCGAAGCCAAAGGCGCCCAGAAGAGCCAGAGCTATTAGAAGAAGCGTGATGCGCGTCATGGTGATACCCCCTTTTTCAGGTCAAAGAAAAAGTTCTCTGAATTATCGGTTTTTGTCGCGAGATTCGTGAGCCTATTTCTTAACGCTTTTTCTTCTTGGCTCGAACCCTGCGTTTCCGTGGGGCTGCAAGGGGTTTCGGGGCGCCTACAGGGGCCTCCACTGTCGGATAGTCTTCATCTACAACGGGAGCTTCCACCGTCTTTCCAGGGGCTTTCTCCTGGCTTCTTGCCGCAAGGGCGGCCCGACGCTGGGCGACGAGTTTCTCCTCGCGCTTCCTGGCCCATTGATCCCAGATGACCAATATGGGGCTTGCCACGAAAATGGACGAATAGGCGCCCGAAGTGACGCCGATGAGAAGGGCGAAAGCGAAATTCCGCAGTGTGCTGCCTCCGAAAAAGTACAGGGCAAATAGTGTAATCAAAACTGTGAGAAGGGTGTTCACCGAGCGGGTCATGGTCTGGAGAACGCTGGAATTCACTATGACTTCCAGGGATTCCTTCTTGGCGAGCTTGAGATTCTCACGAATACGATCAAAGATGACGATGGAGTCCATCACCGAATAGCCGATAACGGTCATGACGGCGGCGAGAAAGGGAGAATCCACTTCCTTTCCGAAAAGGGCGTAAATCCCGACCATGAGAAGGGCATCATGGACCATGGCGATATCGGCGGCGACACCATACCGCACATTGTTTCCGAAACGAATGGCGATGTAAATGAGCTGAAGACCCAGAGCGATGACCAGGGCGATAAGGGCGTTCCGTCCCAATTCGGCGCCCATGGAAGGGCCGATCATCTCCGATCTGAGCTTATCCGCTGAGCCGTAAGCTTTCCTGAGCTCCTCCATGAAGAGGGCCTGCTTGTCACGCTTCTTCTTGCCCTGCTCATCGTTCCCCGTCTCGATCTCCATCGCCTGGGTTCGAATCAGGTAGCGATGGGGATTCTTGGCATCATTGCCAATGGAGTCCTTCCGCGTTGTGGCCTCCTGGTATTGAACCCAACTGGACTTCAAGGCAGGGTCCACTTTTTCCAGGATGGAACGAATGGCGTCCCCATCCACTTTTTTGGGAATGGCAATCTCCATCACCACTCCTCCCGTGAAATCCAGACCCCAATGAATGCCTCGGACCACCAGGGCGCCCAGGCTGATCAGAATCAGAATTCCGGAAACGATAAACAGTACGTTGCGCTTACCGATGATGTCCACTTTTTGCTTGCTCCATCGGCGAGTCACAATGCTGGCAGTAATCAGAAGACCTGATACGACCAGGAACATGAAGATTTCCGGAGCTTTACTGACCAAGAGATTCAAGAAACTTCCTCCTTACTGCCCATAGAGTGCCCGGTTGGTTGATACATTTTGCTCTACGATGAATTCCATGAAAACCCTTGTCACAAAAACGGCCGTAAACAGGCTGAGGAGCGTACCCAGAGCGAGGGTAAGACCAAAACCTTTTACAGAGCTGGACCCCAGGTAATAGAGCGCTCCCGCGCCGATGATCGTGGTGACATGGGAATCCAGAATCGAGCTGAAAGCCCTCTGGAACCCTGCTTCGATGGCCCCCCTCAGGGTTTTCTCACCCTTGAGCTCCTCCTTCAATCGCTCGAAAATGAGCACATTGGCATCAACGGCCATACCGATGGAGAGCACGAAACCGGCAATGCCCGGAAGAGTCAGAGTGAACTTGAAGACCACCATGACGGCCATGAGAACCAGGGCATAAACCACAAGGGCCACATCCGCCACAACGCCGGGGAGGCGATAGCACCAGATCATGAAAAGAGCAACAAAGAGGACCCCCACAGCCCCCGCCCAGAGGCTTTTCACCAGCGCCTCCTGACCGAGGGTGGGGCCCACGGTCACGACTTCAATTGGCTTTACCGGCATGCGCAAAGCGCCTGCCCGAAGAAGAATCGCCAACCTGTGAGCGGCATCCTGGTCCATGGTCCCTCCTGAAATCTGACCGCTTCCCCTGTCAATGATTCCCTGGACTATGGGCGCATCAATCTTCACATCATCCAGAAATATCCCCAGGGGCTTGTTTATGAGGCGTTCCGTGATTCGGGCGAATCGCTTCGCCCCTTCGGGTTTCTTGAGCTCGAAGAGAACCATGGGCTTTCCCGAATTGGGGTCAGCCGTGTCATAGGCATCCTTCAAGAATTCACCGGTCAGAACTGTTTCCCATTTCTCCTCACCTGTCTTGGGATCTTTGCCTTTCAGCTCCTTGAACTCCAGGAAAGCTGTCCTGGTCACTATTTCAAGGGCTTTTTCCGGATCGGTGATGGCAGGAAGGTCAACAATGATCCGATCAAGACCCTGGCGCTGGATGATAGGCTCTGTTGTGCCCAGTTGATTGATTCGCTCTTCCAGGACCTTTTTCACCTGATCCACATCGGCTGTGGTCGCCTGCTCCCCCTTCTTCGGCTTAAGCTCCAGCAGAATATGGGTGCCGCTCCGAAGGTCGAGGCCAAGCTTGATGGACTCATGTATCGGTTTGTGAAAAAATATGGCATAGGCAGAGGCGACTGTGAGCACGAGTATACACGCAATCTGAATGGGCCGCCTCCATTGCATCCAATTCATGTGAGAACCTCCACGAAAAAAGTAGTGTCTTTCATTCGGTTCGTTTCGCACAATCTCCTCCCCCAGACGGCACCAATGGGGTAACTACTCAGGTAGTCAGGAGTCAGCATGCAGGAGTCAGAATGAGGAGGTCAGCAAGCTGTTGGAGGCCTATTCTCAGGCTATTCTGAATTCTGACTCCTGCATCCTGTCTACTGGGAGGGTTCTGTTCAGATGTCTCGAAAGAGTGGCGGCGACCAGCTTGGAGAATTGCAGGTGAAAATATTGTCTTTTCAAAAGTTGTCGAAGGCCTCTTTGAGAAATTGGATTATCCTGGGACTTGCGGTCACCTTCCTGGCATACGTAATCCTGATTCCCCCTTTGGGTCCTCTCCCCCGGGCGGAATGGCCCGAGATCAAGCAGGTCCCGGAGAACCGGAATGCCTGGCGTGAATATGAGCCAGCGGCAGCGGAAATGAAAGGCAAGGACTGGGCTATGGGCCTGGGGACCCCTGAAGATCTCTCGAAACTGAATGCCGAGCAGAAGGCCTTTCTTGACCGCCATGGAAAGGCATTCACCCATGTCCTGGCAGGGTCCCGGCTCCCCTACGCTCAATTCTACAAGGCGCCGCTGACCATGACCACGAAAACGCCTGATTATCCTCTGGTCCTGCGCCTGACCATGACCTCTCTTTGTCAGGTGCGGCGCCTCGAAATCGAAAATCGCCCCAAAGAGGCGGCCCAATTGCTTCTTTCGGTTTACCGCATGGCTTCAGATATGGCGGAGCCGAATACTGGGCTCCTGCCTGTCATGATATCCCTCAGGGGAAGACAAAAGGCGGCTTTTTTCCTCTTTCGATGGTTTGGAGAGGGCAAGACCGACAGGGCGATGGTTCGCGATGCCCTCACCCGAATCGCTGAGGCGAACGGGCGGATGCCGACAGCGGACGAAGTGATCTCCTGGGAATGGCGGGCCGTGGAGAGAGAACTTGAGAATACTCTTGTAAGGGGATCAAGCACCGAGAAGACAGGACAGGATCTTGCAAGGATCCCCTACGGTTTCCGTTTGCGCATTTACAGGAGCTTCATGCGCCAATATGGGGCGGTTCAGGCGGCCATGCAGCCCGGTTTGCGGAGCTGGGATTTCAAGGCCCTGGAAGAAACCAGCCGAAAGACGACGGAAGACGTGCAAAAAAGCTCAAACTGGATGAAGCACCCATTGCCGTGGGATCTTGTGGCCTGGATCCTTACGGCGATTGTCGTTCCTACAGTGGACAAACCGGCCAGGACGCTCTATCTGGACAAGGCGAACAGCAGCGCTTTGCTGGCCCTCGGGGCGGCTCTTGCGTACAGGAAAACCCACGGAAAATTTCCGGAAGCCCTTGCGCCGGCTTTGAAGGAGGCGGGTCTTGCGACCCCTCCCGACCCGTGTACCGGAAAACCTGTGGGATATCGCCTGGAAAAGGGGAAACCTGTTGTCTGGCTCGCAGGGTTTGACGGCAAGGATGACGGGGGAAAAACACCCTATGAAAACTCAGACTTCAGGATCTCGCAAGGTACCGATCTTGTGTACCGTCTGGGGGAGATTCCTCCATGGCTTTTTCCGCCGGCCAGGGTAAAGGGCGCCGGCCATTAAGCAACGTGGGGTACGCAGTAGAACCGAAGTTCCAAAAAAAGGGGTTTTGCCCGAATGTGTTCAATAACCCCATAGACTTAGCTAAATAAAGAGGAGGAAATCATGAAACAAATCGTCACGGTATTTGCACTCATTTTTCTGGCAGTGGGACTTATTTTTGGAGGCTGCGCCAAAAAACAGCCGGCCCAGCAAGCGCAGGGAGAGACCCCTCAAGCGACTCCAACGGCGGCGGCAACACAGGAAGACTTTGTGGCCCTTCAAAAGAAGTTCTTTGAAGACTTGCAGGCAAAGAAATATCAGGAAGTTTGGGATTCTCTGACAAAGGAAAGCAAAGAAGCCATGGCCAAGGCCTTAGCGGGAAAAAGCGAAGGGAAACTGACTACGGAACAGGCTCTGGAAGCCCTGGATAAGGATACGGATCAGGCAAGAACGAAGATGTTCGATGAGCTCACATCAGGAGACACCCTCAAGGAGATGCTCGAAAAGGGAACATTCACCCTGAAGTCGTCCGAACCGGACAAGGCTGTGGTAACTGTCGTTGATCAGGACAAGAAATCGAAGGATTTATCGATCATCCAAGAGGATGGAAAGTGGAAATACAACGTCTTCGCCGATCTCGAAAAGGGCGAACATCCTGCGGGCAAGATGGATGAAAAGAAGGGCGAACATCCCTCCGGTGAGAAGAAGGATGAAAAGAAAGGGGAAGGCGAAGGCAAGTAGGAGAACAGGGCACTGTTCTTTCTGAGGAGAGGGCTCAAGAGCCCTCTCCTTTTTTCCTCCCGGAAGTTTACAACTTCTTCACTCCGGTTAACATGCCGTCAATAGCCGTGATCTTGCTGTGTGCCTTATAATGGTGACAGTCAACGAGGAGGTGCACATAATGAACACAACAACGGATGTTACCCGCATTCCTGCACCACGCCAGGAATCAACTCCCCCGCAAGTTCCGCAGACCGATCAAAACACACAACCGACACCCGAGCCTGAAGATTCCGTGAGTTTTCCAAGGAAGGCCCTGGAGACCATCACAGGCATCGCCGGTGGCGCCATCTCAACAGTGGCCCATATCGTCCCTGGAGGAATCGCAGGAGGATTCCAGGGAGTGGCGTCCGCCGATGAGAACACCCCACCTGACGATGCAGTAGGCGCAGGGGAAGGCATCATCGCAGCACTCACCACAGGCGCTGCCGCGGGCACTCTGGCAGCAGTTCTGGGTCTGGGCGTTGTCCCTGCAATCGTGGCAGGAATCGCCGGGCTGGCCTACATCGGCCTTCAGGCAGCCTCAGGAGGCGCAGAAAAGATCGGCAAACCCCTTGCCGAGAAAGTTCATAAGGCGGTGGAAGACAACACGCCCACCGGCAAGAAGGCCAGAGATGTTTCCAAGAACTTTACCGAAGGCGCCCTCGTGGGATCCGCGGCGGCAACGAAAGCCGCCTGGGGCGTCGGGCAGGAGCAAGGCGCCGGCCTTGCCGGAGGAGTCGTGGAAGGCCTCAAGGGCAGCGTGAAAACACTCACTGGCGCATACAATGCACCCGAGCAACCGGACGCCAAAAAAGACGAAGAATCGTCCCTGACCGGAAAAATCCTCAGACTCCCCAAAGAGGTTCTGAGGAACCTGGTAGGCCTTGCTGGCGGCGTTGCGGGGGCCGCATACAGCACAGCGGACGGCGCCGTTCAGGGGTTCTTTGAAGGCGCCGCCAAAGAATATAGCGGCAGCCCCGGACTCCATCGAGCCATCGTGGGAACCGAGGTCGGATTGACCGCCCTTGCGGCAGGAATCGCCCTGATGGGCGGATGGGGCGCACTGGCCGGCGGCGCGGCAGGTGTCGGATTGGGCCTGCTCGTCTCCCGCATCGAGAGAAAGGGCGGCGCAGATAAAGCCATTACAGGCGGAGTGGCCCGGTCGGTTCAGGGCGCCGCTTCCGACAATTCGGAAAAACCCGGCGATATTTACAAGCTCAACCGAAACGCAGTGGAAGGGCTTATGGTCGGCGCCACTGCAGGAGCAAAATACGGCTGGAAATCCGGATTCGAGGGGGGCCGTGGCGTGGTGGACGGCGTCATCGAAGGGATTTCGGGCCTCTTCTCAGGCATCAGCGATTCTACAAAAAAAGCGGAAAATCAAGCATAAACAGGAGGAAATCATGAACACAATCGCATCAGCATTACCCGGATATCGAAACATCAATCAGCAAGCTGCCCCTCCGGAAGAGGCCAAGGAGAAGAGCTTCGGCGCCAAGGTCCTCGCAGCGCCCAGAGCCGTTGTGGAGACCGTAGCAGGAACCGTGGGCGGTGCAGCCAGCGCAGTCTTTCATATGCCCATTGGAACCGTGGTCGGCATCGCGGAAGGCGTTACCGCCCCCAAGGGCGTCAGCCCGCAGAACATTTCCGACATGAAAACAGCGGGTGAATATAAGGGAACCGGCTGGTACACAACCATGTCATTGCTCGAATCCACCGCAATCGGCGCAGGGGTCGGCGCAATCGCCGGAAACCCCCTGATCGGCGCAGGAGTGGGCCTTGCCGTGGGGATCATCGGCCGTCTGGTCGCAGGCCATGCCGATGTTCCAGAGCTCTTCGTCATCGAAGTGGACAAGGCCGTTGACCAGGCTGTTGCAAACAACACGGAAGGTACCAAAGTCAAAATCATGGTCCAGAGCGCCACAGAAGGCGCCATCATAGGCACAGGAAGAGGCGTCACCGAAGGCTGGAGCATCGGCTGGGATGCAGGAAAAGGCGCAGTCAGCGGAGTCCTGGATGTGGCCGAAGGAATCGTGGAAGGGCTCAAAGAGGCGATTTTCGGAAAATAAGGCAACCGATATCAGAACCAATCCAAGAGAGGGAGGACCGTCAGAGTCCTCCCCTCTGTGTTATTGTCAGGGCATCTTGAAGAGTTTCAAGGGGGGCATCGGATAGTGGCTGCGGTTGTAAGTAACGAGCACCAGGTCGTGAAGGAGACAGGTCGCCGCGATGACGGCATCCACCAGATCCAGTGTAATCCCGCCTTTGCGATAATCCCGCATAAGGGAAGCGGCTTTTTCTGCCTCTTTTTCTCCCACGGGCACGACTCTTAGAGATCTCAAGAGGTACCGAGTTACTTTTTCCTCCTTCTCCCTTACACCGAACATTATCTCAAGCACAGAAAGGGCCGAGCAAAGCGGTATTCCCCCAGCTTCAATTTCCTGAAAAACGGCCCGAGTCTCTTTCCTCCCCCGCAGAAACCAGATCAGAACATCCGTATCCAGAAGATGGTCAGCCATCGTTTCTCTTGTGCAGACGTTTGGCGGCGGGGGCTCTGAAACCGGCGAGAAACTCGTTCACATCTTCTTCCGTCGACAGGAAGGGATATTCCTCGTCCTTCCACGCGCCGAATGCTGCATCCGCGCTCCGGCCGAAGTTGATTCGTGCGAGCTTCTCCTGGGCGGCCAGTGCGAGGAAATCGCTCCTTTTCTTCTTTCCCACAATCTTGTCCATGGCCTTTACCAGATCGCGAGGCAATACGACATTCGTTCTCGTCTTCTCCACGTGCGATCCCTCCTTTCTTCCATCCTAGCAAATATAGGTGTATTTGTCAACATATTTATCGGTGTATATCAGGAGTGCTTTGTTCTTGACCTGGCATCGAATTCATATGTTTTCACGAGACGCCGCCTTTCATCTATTTGAGAACCATCAGGTAGGTCTCGAAGTAGTGATCTGTTGTGGTGACGGCCGGGACATATTTGAAGGCTTCGGAGGGGACTCCCACATATCGTCCGGTTTCGTATACTTGTACATCAAAGGCAGCGCCGGGGGCAGTGCGAGGAGGTGTGCCGCCCGGAAGATTCTCGAAACGGAAGGTAGCCGGTCCTTTTAGCTCTTTTCCATCTGCCGCTGTCACCTTCATCAGGGTTATGCCGTCATAATCTTTCATGCGAAGAGTGGTTCCATCCACGAACCGGCCCTTGACTCTCGCGATTCGTCCGAGAGGAAGGCCCAGACGGCCGACAATCTCTACTTTACCTGATGCAATGTCGGATGCGTCTATCCTCAGCGGCTCGGCACCCCTCACGATGAAGGGCCAGAGGAGGAGGAAGGCAACCAAAATCAGGGCTGTTCTCCCGTCGTTTCTCCGATCCGGGAAAGTTTTCCCTGGTTTATTTCGACGGCATCCAAGAGATCCTGAAATTCAGCGGGAAGAGGCGCCGTGAAGCTCATCTTCTTTCCGGTTCCAGGATGGGTGAACCCAAGAGCCGCAGCATGGAGGGCCGTACCGTCAAGGGCCTTCACGTATTTCTGCAGGGACGGGGGAAGCCGGCGGGATGTCCCTCCATAGAGAGAATCCCCTACAACAGGGTGTCCGATGGAGCTGAGATGAACACGAATCTGATGGGTCCTCCCCGTTTCCAGGGTAATGTCAAGATCGGTGAAACCGGCATATCGCCTGCGAACAGAGAACAGGGTAGTTGCGTCACGGCCTCCGGGCACGATGGCCATGCGCAGCCTGTTTCGGGGATCTCTTCCGATGGGCGCCACGATCTTCCCTGTGTCCTGGGTCATCCGCCCTAAGACGAGAGCCCGATAAGTCCTCCTGGCGCGTCTTTCAGCGATTTGGGACGAAAGGCGCTCGTGGGTCAGGTCATTTTTGGCGACTACCAGGAGTCCGGAAGTATCTTTGTCAAGCCTGTGAACAATGCCGGGACGCACGACCCCTCCGATCCCTGAAAGATCCTTACAATGGAAAAGCAATGCCTGAACCAATGTGCCTGCCGGCTGTCCCGCACCGGGATGGACAACCATGCCACAGGGCTTGTTGACAACAAGGAGATCCTCATCTTCATAGACGACATTGATCGGAATCGGCTCAGGATCGAGGGCCGACGGGAGAGGTTTCGGGGGATGTGCCTCGATTTCGAGGCCCGGCTCCAGGGGGGTTGAAGCCTTGCCCGGGACCCCGTTTACAAGAACCAGCCCGCTCTTAATCCATTTTTGCGCGGTAGTCCGGGAAATCCCGAGCTTGTCCGATACCCAGACATCGAGGCGAATACCTTCATCCCTTCGCTCTGCTACCCACACCTGGCGATCCTTTCTGCAGCCGACCCAGGAAAGCAAGCGAAACCAAGATGATTGCGGAGGAGACCAGTTGAGCCAGGGAGAAAACGGAAATAATCGTTTCCGACTCCCGCCAGAACTCCACCAGAAACCTGTTGAAAGAGGCAATGATCAGCATGAGAAGAAACAAATCCCCTTCCTTGCGGTTGCCCTTGCGCCACCAGAGAAGGAAGAAAAAAGCGGCCAGATCGAGGAGCAGCTCGTAGACCTGGGTGGGGTGCCTGAATCCTCTGGCATCCAGGATATTCATTTGAACTCCGAGCCAGGATCGGGTCAGTTTGCCGTAACAGCAGCCATTCAGGAAGCAACCCAATCTGCCGATCGCCTGCCCCAGGATGATGGCTGGGGCCGTGAGATCAGCCAGCTTCCAGAACTTGAGTTTCTTGACCCGGGCGAACCAAACCCCTGCAAGGATGCCGCCGATGAGAGCCCCATGCCAGGCAAGTCCGCCCTGGCGAATATAGAGAATCTGCAAAAGGTCTCCCTTGTAATCATTCCAGTTAAGCAACACCCAGGCCAGGCGCGCCCCGAGGATCCCGGAGATGATGACCAGAAGGGTCAGATCAAAGGAATCTTCCTTTTTTACCCCATAGGCTTCCGAAAACCGCACGATCAGGTAGAGGGCCACGATTGCGGCAAGAGACAGCATCACCCCATAGGAATAGATGGGAAAATTTCCGATCTTAAACATTATCGGGTACATGCAGATCTCGTTCCTTTCGCGATTCTTCTTTCCTGAAAAGCAGACGGATTATCATGATCGTAACGCCTACTGTAATTGCGGCATCGGCCACATTGAAAACAGGCCACCAGCGCAAATCCAAAAAATCCACCACATACCCGTAGCGGATGCGATCCGACAGGTTGCCCAAAGCGCCGCCTGTCACGAGGCCCAGGCAGAATATGACCCAGGGATCTTTCCTTGCGATCCGGGTATGAAAAAGGGTCAGGAGAATCACGGCGACCATAGAAAGGGCCAGGAGGACCGCTCCCCCTGCCTGGAACATGCCGAAAGCGCCGCCGCGGTTCGCAACCAGGGTCAGATACAGGAAGGAGCCGATGCACGGAACGGACGCACCCCAGGTCAAATACTGGAGCAATGCGGCTTTGGTGGCCTGGTCGCCCAGAAATATCAGGAATGCCACCAGATAGTACATGACTCAGTTCGCAGGGAGAAATTTCGCCAGCCGAAGAACATCGCCCAGATATTTTGCCAGGGGGTGGCTGAAAAGCAAGAGAATGGACAGAAAAATCATGCCTGCCGTCATGTACCCGAGTCCCCTGCCCAATCCGGAAAGAAAGCTCATCCAGAAAAATCGGCCTTGTGAGGGTCGAGATCCGGTTGCGGAAGAAGTGGAAGGAGCTGCGGGCGCCTTCGATTCGTCCAGCTTGGCGAGAATCCCAAGGGAGGGAAGTCTCTTGCTCTCGTCCTTCTGGCGATTGGCTCTGGCATCGTTCTCCGTTTTCCGAGGCTCGCCCCCTGGTCCTGATGACGGGGCTGCCGCCTGCTGTCTGGGTTGGTGTCCTCTCTTGTTATGATGCCAATAGCCCTCTTTCTTCCCTTCAGCGCCTCCCTGCCTGGGCCTCTGTTCCTGCTTTGGCTTTTGTTCCTTGTTTTCGTCCACAGTTTCCTCCAGTCTGTCTGTTTCAATCCACGCCCCGTGGGGAAGCGACAGGAGCAAGGCTATCCCGCCCCAACGGCAAAGCCGGTCTCCATCACTCTACTGCAGCGAGGGCACAGTTCGCCATATTTAATGTCAGGTTGTTCCACAAAGAAATTCCAGCAGCGGGGACACTTGACGCCCGCCGCCTTCTCTACTCTTATCCGTACCTGGGAAAACTCCTTCCCTGGGGACATCCCGGAAGGCAGCTCGCCCTCTACGGAATGCAGGTTCAATTGGGAAACCATGAAAAGCATTTGAAGGAGATCGCCCTCTTGCTTCATTTTCTCATAGGTCTCCGGAGGGAGATACAGATCCACGGAAGCTTCCTGAGCCTGGTTCACAAGCTTCTTCTGTCTGGCCTCCTCCAAGACGCCGTACACGTCGTTTCTCAGGCGGAGCAATTGCTGCCACTTCTCCTCGAAAGGAGCATCCTGGAGCAATGACTCAGGCTTGGGCCAGGAAAGAAGCTGTACACTGATCCGGTCCTGGAGGGTGACGGGCAAGTTCTGCCATATCTCCTCAGCGGTAAAGCTCAAGATGGGAAATGCGACCACGAGGAGATCCAGAAGGATCTTATACAAGGCAGTCTGAGCGGATCGTCGCTCCGGTGAGCAAGGGGCATAGGTGTAAAGTCGGTCTTTGATGACATCGAGATACACCGAGGACAAGTCGGTCGCGCAAAAATTGTGGAGATGATAAAAGACCAGATGAAACTCGAAGGCCGAATAGGCGTTTGTGACCCTATCCACAAGTTGTCCCAGCCGGAACAAGGCCCATCTGTCAATCTCAAGCATCTGCTCCTGAGGGACACGGTCCTTCCGTGGGTCAAAGTCGTTCAGATTACCCAACAGGTAACGGAAAGTGTTCCTGATTTTCCGGTACACTTCCCCTGTCTGCTTCAGGACCTCATCCCCTATCCGCACATCCCCCTTGTAATCAACGGATGCGATGAAAAGGCGCAGCACATCGGCGCCGTGATCCTTCAGGATCTCCATGGGGTCTATGACATTCCCCAGAGATTTGTGCATGGTCTTCCCTTCCGCATCCAGAACCCAGCCATGGGTCAGGACCTCCCGATAAGGCGCACGCCCTCTGCTCGCGAGGGCAGCAAGAAGGGAAACCTGGAACCAGCCGCGATGCTGGTCGCTCCCCTCCAGATAAAGGTCGCAGGGCCAGGAAAGCTCGGGGCGCTTTTCGAGGACAGCCAGATTGCTCACTCCCGATTCAAACCAGACATCAAAGATGTCCATCTCTTTCCTGAATGTTGTGCCCTGGCACCTGGGACAGGTGAAGCCGCTTGGGAGGATCTCCTCGGCCTTTCGAAGGTACCAGGCATCGGCCCCCTCTTTCTCAAAACAGGCCTCCACCGCTGAAATGGTCTCTTCCGTGAAGAGTGGCTCTTTGCAGGTCTCACAGTAAAACACAGGGATGGGCACCCCCCACAATCTCTGTCTGGAGATGCACCAGTCGGGCCGGTCGGTCACCATATTGGAGATCCGCTCTTCACCCCAGGAGGGATACCATTTGACCTCTTTGATCGTTTGAAGGGCGTTCTTCCTGAGATCATTGGCATCCACATTCACAAACCACTGTTCCGTCGCCCGGAAGAGAACAGGTTGAATGGATGATCTTTGCCGCGCCCAGGAGGAATCCAACCTTCTGCAAATGCTCGATGATTTTCGGGTTGGCATCCTCAATGAAAAGCCCTGCAAAAGGACCGGCCTCCTCGGTCAGGAATCCCAGGTTGTCCACAGGAACCAGGATGGGTAGATGATAGGCGAGTGCGGCCTCATAGTCATCCTGCCCATGTCCGGGAGCGGTATGAACACAACCGGTTCCCTGGTCCATGGTCACATAGCTCTGGACCACTAGAACGGAGTCCCTGTCCAGAAAGGGATGGCGGCAATGGGCGCCTTCCAGGGCCTTTCCATTCACCTTTCCAATAATTTCAGGCGCGGGAAGCTTGAGATTGTCAACAAAGCTTGCGAGCAGAGCTTCTGCGACCACGTAAATCTCGGACCCCACCCGAATCGC
>JACPDT010000273.1 GCA_016183865.1 Armatimonadota bacterium
TTGCAAATGACTACTCCGGGATAGGGGGCTGTTTTTCCTGCGTGAAATCTGAAAATCTACCCTAATTCAGTGGCATTGGAGCTAGAGGAGGGTGTCCAAGAGAAAGCGAGATTGTGTGGGAAGGTCTCCTTTTATTTCAGAGACGAGATCTGGATTCCTTATGCTAAGATGCTTCCGACAGTGAGGCTCAGGCTTGTTGTGGAGATCCTGGAGGACTTGAAGTGCGAGTTTCCTCACACCTTTCGCCGCTTATATGATGCCTTGCCTTCCCTTCTCATCCAGTGCGAGCAAAACGGGGACCGTGGGCTTTCGGGCATAAGGTCGCTTATTGGAGAGACTGAGGCCTTGCGGGTGATGGGGCAGTCGAGCGAGTTTGAAAATAAGAACTGGAATGGGAATGAGAACGAAAACGAGCAGACAGTCCCGATGTGTGCGCCTGTACATGAAGTCTTCCTGATCCCACCCTCTCCCCTGAGAGGGGAGGGTCTCTTCGAACCGCCAACTGAGAATGGGGCAAGGGAGAACGACATACCCCCACCGGAGGTCCTGGCGCAGGGAGTGCTGGAGAAGAAGGACACGGTCTGGCCCATCAAGTTCTACCTTCCCGCTGATCTTGTCGGCCTCTGGGAAAGAACGATCCGCACAGTGCGCCGGATGCACGGAGAGAGCTGGAGCCTTGCGGAATGCCTGGAGATCCTTGTGGAGTCCTTTCTCAGAGACCATGAGAATGAGGACGAGAAGAAGGAGCATGCCGTAATCGAGCGTGACGGATGGCGTTGCACAGTGCCAGGCTGTGGAAGCAGATGGAACCTCCATGTGCACCACATCGAGTACCGCTCTCAAGGCGGGACGGATGAGCCTGAGAATGAGACAACCGTCTGCATGAGCTGCCACCAGAGAGCCATCCACAAAGGCCATATCCGGGTCACCGGCTCAGCGCCCGGGAACCTGGTATGGGAAATCGGAGTAAGCCCCATACACCCGCAGATTGCACGTTATGTAAGTGGGTTGAGAGTTGCGGCTTAGCAGCCCTCTCTCCCTGCGGATCCCAAGCTTGACAAGTGGGTGATTGAGAAATCTCAGTACAAGCTTCAATTTCCTTGATACCGCAAGCAGCGCGCGGTTGGATTTTATTTTGATGGTGGATCAAGGTGATCGGCGACAAACGCCCGTCAGGAGACGCTTTCGAGGGCCTGCACGATCTTTTCGCAGGCATGGCCGTCTCCGAAAGGCGAGTTGCGGGGCTGAGTGGGGCTTTGGGCTAGACCGGAGAAAAGCGGCGCTGAGTCAAGGCCCACCAGACAATTCCAGCCGTCGTGGAGGGTTTCCGGCCACTCGGTTTCTTTCCTGAGAGTCAGGCACGGGACTCCCAGCAAATAGGCTTCTTTCTGGAGCCCGCCCGAGTCGGTCAGGACTGCCCTGGCGTGCCTTGTCAGGGTGAGGGAGGTCAGATACCCTACAGGGGCCAGGAGCCTTATGTTACGGAGACGGGTTTCAAGGTCGGAAAGGAGAGGACGAGTTCTGGGATGCACGGGAAAAGCCACCTGTTGCCCCCTTCGATCAAGCTCAGCCAGGAAATCGGCCAGTTTTTCGGAGCTTTCCGTGTTCTCGGCCCGATGTAGAGTCATGTAAAGGTAGCTCCCCTGCTCCAGACCCAGACTGGCCAGGGTCTTGCCGTTAGCGGAGATTCTCTCCTGACAGGATTCCAGGAGGTCCTTCATCACGTCCCCTGTGAGATGCACCCCTTCTGTGATCCCTTCTTTTGCAAGACAGTTCACTGCTGTTCGGGTGGGACAGAAAAGGATCGCACTTACATGATCGGAGAGGACGCGGTTGATCTCCTCGGGCATCTTTCGATTGTAGCTTCGAAGCCCGGCTTCCACGTGGCCGACGGGGATGTGGAGTTTCGAGGCGGCGAGGGCAGCGGCAAGGGTGGAGTTTGTGTCTCCGTATACCAGAACCCAATCAGGCATGGTTTGGAGGAGCACTTTCTCGATTTTTTCGAGCATCTGCCCTGTCTGCCAGCCGTGAGAACCCGACCCGACCTCGAGATGGTGATCAGGCTCAGGGATCGAGAGCTCCTCGAAGAAAATACGGGACATGTCATAATCATAATGCTGCCCCGTGTGGACAAGGGTCTCTTTGAAGGTTCTCCTCAAAACCGGAGACAAGGCCGCAGCTTTGACAAATTGCGGCCTGGCGCCGATGATGCTGACGATATGGCCGGCCATGCGGGATTAGACACCCCCACCTGACTCCCCTCTCAAGGGGGAGGAAAGTGAAATGGTGAACACGGTCTACTTCCTGGTAACCCCGCTCAAGGCGAATTCCTTCACCGATTCCGCCACATAACGCACGGCTTCTTCGGTCAGTTCCGGGTACATGGGAAGCGAAAGGACTTCGCGCTGAGCTTTTTCAGCCTCGGGAAAATCCCCTTTTCCAAGTCCCAATGGACGATAAACTTGCTGCAAGTGAAGACAAAGAGGATAGAAGATCATGCTTCCAATGCTGCGGGATTTGAGGAGCTCCGCCAGCTCGTCCCTCTGTTGGATGCGAATGGTGTACTGGTGGTAAACATGGCCCGCGTAAGGCGCCTCATAAGGGATATTGACTTCGCTGCCCTTGAGGAGCTCGCCGTAGAGAGCGGCCCATTTGCGCCGTGTCTGATTCCAGGATTCCAAATGTTTGAGTTTCACCAGAAGAATCGCGGCCTGGAGGGTATCGAGGCGGCTGTTGACCCCGACGTAGTCATAATAGTACTTCTTTTTGCTTCCGTGAGCGCGAAGTGCCTTCAATCGCTCCTTTAAGGTCTCGTCATTGGTAGTGACGATCCCGGCGTCTCCGTATGCACCCAGATTCTTTGTTGGGTAGAAGCTGAAGCAGCCGAGATCCCCGAGATTTCCCGCTCTCTTTCCCCTGGACAAACTCTGACCGTCGTTGCCCGCCTTGCTCCCCGGGTCATAGGTGGCCCCGATCGCCTGGGCAGCGTCCTCCACAATGGCCAGCCGATGTTTCCTTGCGATTTCGCAAAGGGGATCCATTCCGACTCCACCTTGCTCGCGTCCAGGTTGAACGTTCTGGGATCTATGTCCACAAAAACAGGTGTTGCCCCCGTGTGGGAGATCGCTTCCGCGGTCGCTCCAAATGTAAATGGGGTGGTAATGACTTCGTCCCCTTGACCGACCCCAATGGCTCGCAAAGCCAGGTAGAGCGCATCCGTGCCTGAAGCCACCGCTACGGCAAATTTCGTTCCGCAGAATCGGGCAATCCTTGTTTCCAGCTCTTCCACTTCCGGGCCCATGACAAACTGCCCGCTGTCCAAAACTTTGGCAATAGCTTGATCCAGCTCCTCCTTCAGGAGGCTGTATTGGGCCTTAAGGTCCAGTACTGACACTTTCATATCGTTTCTCCTCTCAAGGTCTTCTTGATCGCTCTGAAATACGAGAAGTTCGCAATTTGCCGGGCACTCCACAGGGAGAGCCCTGACAGGGTCTCCGATTCTCTTCGGGCGAGAAGGCGCCTTAAGAACGCTTCCAGCCCCCCTGCGCGCAACAACTCGTCCATGGCGAGCGGCAAGCCCCAAATGCCCGTTGCGAGCATGATTCTGAAGGTGGGGTGCTTCCGGCAAAAAAGAACTGCAGTGCGGCCCTTGGCCTCCGCCTGGCGGCACATTGCCGGCAAATCGGAGGGAGCGGGTTTTCTCTTATAGTGGTACGCAACGGCTTTCTTCCAGAATCGGGACCGTAGGCCCGCCTTTCTCAGGCGATAACCCAGCTCCAAATCCTCCCACCCATATTCCTTGAAGGATTCGTCAAACCCTCCCACCTTTTCCAGAAAATGGCGCCCCACGGAAACATTGCTGGTCCAGAAAAAGGCTGTGGAAACATCCTGCATGGTGAAGCGCGGCTCCCTGGGAATCTCCGGTGCTTCCACGTGGTTCACCCATCCCTTGATCACGGAATCGGGGTGCTTCCTGTGTGCCGCAAGGTGCTCGGAGAGGAGACACGGGTCTGCGAGGACATCGTCATCAATGTATAAAATGATGTCGCCCGTGCAGCGAGATAGCCCGGCATTTCTGGCGGTCGCAAGACCGCTGTTGACCTGATGATGGTAGGTAATGGAATAAGGAACCCTGAGTCCTTTCACCATTTCCCCGGTGCCGTCGGTGGACCCGTCATCCACCAGAACCACCTCGTAGCAGCAGGGAGAAAGGGTCTGACTTCCCAGGGTTGTCAGGACTTTCTCCAAAATCTCTTTCCTGTTATATGAGCAGATCTGAACAGAGATCGTCTTCAAGTGCCGTCCACCTCCAAAATGGCCGCCACACCTTCCAGAATTCCGCCCTTCAGTTGTTCGGAATCCACGCCGCCATAGCGGCCGTTGCGCACATGCTGCTTTCGTACCAGGACGTAAGGCACACCCCACGGGTGCCATCTTTGGGAATGATAGGCGAAAAACTTGTCCTCCATGACGCAAACTACCGGAATACCGGCGGCTGCGGCCACGTGGGCCGCGCCTGTGTTGGCGCTTATGAACAGGCGGCAATGACCGATCAAGGCGGCCCATGTCTTCAAAGGAAGATACCCCACAAATTGAACGAAACGGGACCGAACTTGATCTTCGATGTCATGAACCCAAGACTCCTCCTTGGGGCCATAGGTGACGAGCACCTTCGCCCCGAACGCCTTGACGAGGGCCTTGAGAAACGACGAAAAGAAGCCTTCAGGCAGTTGCTCAACAAGGGCGGTGGAAAGATGAACGCCAAGAATCAACGACTCCCGGGTCATCCCGAGGCTTGAAAGAATGGCCGCAGCATCGGCCGTTTCCCGGGAGGAGATGTGGAGATCCAGACGGGTTTCCTGTGGCGTAATCCCAAGATATTTGAGCAGCTCAAGATTCTGTTCCACCTCATGTGGAACTGTGCGGTACGTCTGCTCGAGATCCTTTTGATCCACCTCGCAAACCAGGAGATCGGTGAGATAGAGGCGGGCCGCCGCAAGTGCAGTGGGTCTGCTCCGGTAAACATAGCCTATCCGTCTCGGAGCACGACTGGCAAAGGCCAGCCGATGGCAGGCGGAAATGGGAGCAAGGGCCAGGGCTGTGGAAAAATGTTGATCCCTCAACTCCTTGTATCTGGCACGGCTTCTCCTGTCATCGTAAATCAGAATATGGTCTACATTCGGATTCCCGATGAGTACTTCGTGGGAGTATCTGGAAACAACAGCCGTGATTCGGGCGGTGGGATAGGCGTTGCGGAGAGCCGCGAAAACAGGAGTCGAGAGAATCAGGTCACCCACCCGGTCCGTGCGCATCACCGCTATATGTTGATGTTCCTGCAAATGCATGAATTATTCCTCTTTAATAAGTTCGCGAAGAGCCCCCCTTACACCTGTTGAATAGTGGTATTGAATCAGGAGCTCCCTTAGTGATCTCACGAGAAAAGGCCCCCCACGATCGCAGGATGCGAGCTGGAGCCGACTCCGAAGGGCTCGAAGAAAGGTGCCCTTCGGGGAGAACATGCTGAAAAAGGCGGTGGAAAATGGGTTCATTCCAAGAAGCCATCTGATTCTCCAATCTCTGTGTTTTCGCCAGAACCGGACCGCGGACCGGCCCGCATCCACGGCGACC
The DNA here is from genome assembly GCA_016183865.1 of Armatimonadota bacterium. Lineage (GTDB taxonomy): Bacteria > Vulcanimicrobiota > JACPDT01 > JACPDT01 > JACPDT01 > JACPDT01. The sequence continues at coordinate 5,629 of JACPDT010000273.1, forward strand.
GAACAGCGCTCCTCAAGGGTCTGGGGATGAAAATGATAGTTGAGGGCGAGAGGATTGTATCGAATGGCAACTCCCGCCTTTGCCAGACGGTAGCCCAGCTCTATGTCTTCCCAGCCATACTGTTGAAATGCCTCATCGAAAAGGCCGACTGAAATCAAGTCGTTCCTTGGAGCAGAGGCATTCCCTGTAAGGAAATAGAGCCAGGAGAGGAGCTTCCTTCCAGGAGGGTGAAGAGCGACTCTGGCTTCGGGATCCTGCCTTGCCTGCGCCAGCTCATCCTCGGACTGGACGCGAACTTCCCAGCCCACCACTGCCCCTCTGCCGTATTCCTGATGAGCGTTCCAGTGCTCTTCGAGAAGGTGAGGATCCGCTATGATGTCGGCATCGGTGAAAAGGACGATGCGGCCTCCCGCAGACCTTATGCCCAGGTTTCTGGCGCCGCTCCGACCACGGTTCTCCTGCCTCAAATAGCGCAGGCCCATCTCGCTCTGAAACCGCGAAACGACAAGATCCGTTCCGTCGGAGGAATTGGAGTCCGCCACGATGACCTCAAACCGATCCCTGGAAAATGTCTGGGAGACCATGGAGGCAAGGACCAGCTCCAGGGTCTCCTTTCGGTTATAGGTCGGTATTACTACGCTGATGTCCATTTTTTGCCCTTGGCGTTATTTTCAACATCTCTGTGCCCCTCCGGCAATCTCGCCCGCAGTCGCTCAGCCGCTTCCAGAACCATCTCCGAGGTGATAGCCGCCATGCAGCGAAAATCCTTGCACTTTTCCTTGATGCACCCGGGAGGACAGGGAGGCGGCTCCTTTCTTACTACCTCAAAAGGGACTCCATGCGGATGCCAGCGATCAGGGAAGTCCTTTGCGAGGGCGAAAATCGCCACAACAGGGGTCCCGACCGCAGCGGCGATGTGCATGGGGCCGCTGTCGGGACAAATCATCATGAGGCTGCCCGAAAGGATTCCCGCCAGATCCCTCAGGCTGGTCCTGCCTGAGAGGTCGTATACGGTCTCCTTGCATTCGGACAGAATGAGCTCCACCAGAGGTTTCTCAGGCTCAGAGCCGCTCAAGACAACCGCAACCTCCCAGCGACGGGCAAGCTCGTCCGCGACCCGAGCGAACATGCCTGTGGGCCAGATCTTGCCTGCTAGAGAAATTCCCTTTCCGGCGTGTATCACCACCCTCGGGCGGTCTATCGGAATTCCGATTTCGGCAAATAAACGATGACTTCTCTCGCGATCCTCGTCAGTGATTTCCAGGAAAGGGCTTGTTGCATGCACAGGAATTCCCAGAGCCCTGGGATAGTCCAGGAGGCAATCCACCCAGTGAGATCTCGTGTCACCCTTTTCCGATCTCACGGACACCGGATGCGTATACAGGTGGGAATACAGCAATCTCCCCGCCTGCCCCGCACGCACAGGAATCCGGGCCAGGTAGGAAAGCCAGGCGGTCCGGACCGTGCTCCACAAGACAAGAACCTCCCCGAAATGCCGGTCTCTAATCTCGGAAACCAGCCGCAAGAAACCACTCAAGCCTGCGTGGGTTCCCCCCTGGTCGTCAACGATGACTTCCTTGAGAAGAGGGTGGCCCGCAAGAAGCCTCTTTGTCGAAGGGTTTGCAAGCATCGTTACTTCCCGCCCCCCATCCCTGAGAACCCGGGCCACTGGGATCGCCATCAGGGCATCACCGATTCCACCGCCGGCCAGGATCACGAGGGCTTGCTGCAACACGATATCTCCTCGGCCAGGATCTCAACCAGACGGCTGGACGCCCCTCTTGACGGCAGGAAAAGCTCTGCCAGGCGATTTTCCATTCGAGTTCTGACGTCTTTGTCGGAAAGGAGCAGGAGCGCTTCATTGGCCACATCTTCGGCGGACAGATTCCCTTTCAACTCGGGCACAATGGGCGCCTGTGCGTATATGTTAGGCTGGGCCACGTACCCGAACCGTTTTGCAATTTGTCTTACCAGATAGCGTTTCAGGGGACGGCCCACAAAGGGGATCCAGTTCAAGAGGCCTACAATACCGATGAAGGGAATCTCCTCCGGCTTATTCAAAGGCAGGAGAACCAGCATGGGCCGACCGAGGCAACCGGCCTCGCCACACTTCGTTCCTGGAATCGTAATGATCAAATCCGATTCCTTCATGGCCTGATAGGGAGTTTCCAGGACGAGTGAGACCCGTGTTCCGCTTTCGGATCGAAGCTCCCACCCTGCCTGATTCTGCACAAGCGTCCCTCTCGCCGCATCAATGCAGGGATCCGGGGGTCTTGACAGAGCGTCTCGCAGTTGATCCAGACTCACAAAAGGAGATACTACCATACTGAATTCCAGGTCAGGGAGGTGCTTGCCCATGTGGTCCGCCACTTGCAGAAAAAAGGGAACCCCGTATCTGACTTCATATGGGCGGCTTCCTGGAAGAAGGCATACGGACAGGGGATCATCCTCAGGCGGTTCGATGCGGCCGTTTCTCTCCTTTTCCAGCGCATCGAGGACCGCATCTGTGAGGAGATTTCCTACAACAAGGATCTTGTCCTTCTGAATGTGCTGCCGCAAAAGGGTTTCCACACCGCATTCATTCATCACAAAATATCGTCTGAAAAACCGATCCCACAGGCGATTTCCCCACATGTAAGCAAATGCGGGGGCCCGGAGGCGCATGGCCAGAAAGGAGGAATGCATGACATCCCCGCCGATATGAATGATCACGCAGTTCTTGGAGGGATCAAAGCCCTTCGGGCGGATTCCGAAAAGAGCATACAGAAAGTACTGCCCGGGAGTGAAGGCGCCCTGAATCTGGGGGAGGGTCCGTGCCACCTGGGCCTCCTTTCCGGAGGCATAGGGGCAGGGCAGCATAAAAACAAAGATCCGGGACTCTGGAAACCGGTCCCGGACGGCTCCTACCACTGGACGAACCCAACCCCACAGTTCTCCCGGGCTGTTTGCCGTTATCACCACGTCCATTATAGGCTCTCCTTGATGCGCTGAATCACTTCGGTCGTGGACCAACCCGGCAGATACCGCACGATCCGAACTTCTCCGCCCAGCTCGCGCACGAGCGGGGTCTCCGGCAGATCCTCAGGGCTGTAGTCTCCCCCTTTTACGTGGACATGAGGACGAATCTCTCGAATCAGGTTCACGGGGGTCTCCTCGTCAAAGGGGACCACGAAATCCACACAGGCCAGGGCGGAAAGGACCTTCTCACGTTCTTTCCGGCTGAAAATGGGCCGGCCGGCCCCCTTCAGTCTTCTCACGGAATCATCGCTGTTCAGCCCGACGATGAGGACATCGCCGAACCCCCTGGCTTCCTCCAGACAGAACACATGGCCTGCGTGAAGAAGGTCGAAGCAGCCGTTAGTAAAGACGATTCTGTCGCCCCTGCGGCGGGCTTCCTCTAGAAAAAGATCGAGGGACTTATTCTTGCCCATTGATGGAAGTTGTCATCTCATTGGCGCTCACTGTTGCTGTCCCGAGCTTCTTCACCACGATTCCAGCCGCGTGATTGGCAAGGTGGGTCCCTTCCTGCAGGGTGGCGCCGCAGGCCAGCGCCAGGGTCAGAACCGCGATTACCGTATCCCCTGCCCCACTCACATCATAGACCTGACTGGCCAGGGCGGGATGATGAAAAACTCTCCCTTCCGGATCATAGCAGCTCATGCCATGCTCCCCTCTGGTAATCACAAGGGAATCGGGGGTCAGGGTCTTGAGGAGCTTTTCTGCGGCCAGTGCCAGTGAATCCTCGTCCTGAATCAGGACGGCGGAAGCAGCGGAAGCCTCGGACTGATTCAAGGCGATGAGGGAAAAATTTCGAAAAAGGTGCGCGTTCCGCGGTTTTGGACCGCCTGATACGAAAACACCTGTCTTTCTGGCAAGACGCACAAGCTCCTCCAGCAATTCGGGTGAGACGATGCCTTTTCCGTAATCGGAAATCAGGAGTCCTCTGGCACTTTTCAGGGCTTCTCCGATCTTCCGAAGGAGCTTGTCCAGAAGGCGCCCGCTCACCGGCTGTCGTGTTTCGTAGTCGGCCCGAACCACTTGCTGGCTATGAGCAATGATGCGGGTCTTGAGTGTGGTAGGGCGGCGATAGTCAACCAGAAGGCCATCCACATCAATTCCTTTGCCGCGAAGAGCGGCGACCAGCTTCTTCCCGGGGTCATCCCTGCCGCGAATCCCGAAAATGGAAGCCCTGGCGCCCAGTGACGAGAGATTGCTGACCACATTGCTGGCGCCGCCCGGGGTGTATGTATGGAAATCCACCTCCACCACCGGAACAGGCGCCTCGGGAGAGATCCGATTCACCTTTCCCCAGATCCACTGGTCAACCATGCAGTCTCCCACGACCAGGATCCTGGAATCATGAAAACGAGACAGAATCTCGAGCAGCCTTTCTCTGGTCATGGGCGGTCCTCCGTCACCAGCTTTCCGGCAACGGTTGCCTTGTCTTGGGAAGGCGTCCCTGACCCTTTTTCGGAAAGGGGCGACTGCGGGAGGGCTTCCGTGATGGCAGCGGCCAGGAGGGGAATGAGAAGCTCATGGTGACCCGTTATGGAGTACCCTTCCCCATCGAGATCAATGGCGCGCCTGACGGGATTCAGACCTGAGCGATAGTGACGCAGAAAATCAAGGTTCACCCCTGTGAACCTTGCCACATCGTGTCCGAGATTTCGGGCCACGGCGATGGCCTTCTCAAAAACGACGGGAAGAACCACGGCTGAGCCCACATTGAAAATCACACCCCCGTCCCCCACTTCTGTCACCAGGCGGCAGAGGATGCGAAAATCGTGAAATGATGCGGCCCCGATGGCCTCGCCGCTTGTGCCTGGATGCATGTGTATAATGTCTCCGCCGATAGCCACGTGAACCGTGACAGGGATACCCAACTCGTATGCCTGGGCCAGCAGGCTCTCGTCCCTGTAAGGAAAATCGGAGCTCGCGAGGGCTCTTCCTACCGCAAAACCAAGTCCTATCCCTTCATCTTTTGCATTCTGAATCGCCTGATTCAGGAACTGGGCTGTTTCCCGGGCCATGCCGAAAGAGCGGGTCCCCAAAGCCCTGGGCACATCTTCTGAAGTGGCGCCGGCATAAGCCAGCTCAAAATCGTGAATGATTCCGGCGCCGTTGAGGACCAGGGCCGTAATTATCCGGTCTCTCAGGAGGGCGATCATCACGGGATTGAGCCCGCATTTTATGACATGAGCGCCCATGCCCCATATCACGGGCTTCCGGAGGGAAATCGCCCGAAGCACAGATGAGACTACTTTCCGCAAGTCTTCTCCTGCGAGAATATTGGGAATGGATTCCAGAAAAGCGGAGAACGAGTCGCCCGCCCTCCATGGTCTTGCGAAATCACGTCTTTGGACTTTGCTCTTGCGGTCCTTGATGGAATAAGTCGCCACATCCGAGAAATCCAGAGGCTCTATGGGGTCCTTGCGGGCGGTCATACGGCTTCCACATCCTGGAACTGAGCCTCGTACAGGCGGCTGTACAAGCCTTTTCGAGCAAGTAGCTCATCATGGGTGCCCACTTCCACGATCCGGCCATCTTCGATGGTCACGATCTTGTCGGCATTGCGGATCGTGGAAAGGCGGTGGGCGATGACGAATGTGGTTCTCCCCTTCATGAGACGATTCAATGCCTCCTGAATGGCCAGCTCCGACTCCGTGTCCAGGGAAGAAGTGGCTTCATCCAGTATCAGTATCTTAGGGTCTCGGAGGAGAGCCCTCGCAATTGCGATTCTCTGCCTTTGTCCCCCTGAGAGCCGAATGCCCCGCTCATGAACCAGGGTGTCGTATCCTTTGCTGAATTCCTCCAGAAACTCGTGGGCATTGGCGGCCTTTGCGGCCTGGACGATCTCTTCCGTTGTGGCATCGGGCTTTCCATAGGCAATGTTGTCCCGGATGGTACCGGAGAAAAGCAGAGTCTCCTGGAGGACAATGGCGATTTGCTCCCTCAGTGACTTCAACGTGATGGTCCGGATATCCACCCCATCCACCAGGATCCTTCCCGACTGAGGATTGTAAAAGCGCGGTATGAGCCCCACCGTGCTGGTCTTTCCCGCCCCGCTCGGCCCCACGAGGGCCACGATCTGGCCCGGTTCCACTTGAAGACTGACGTTCTTGAGGACCAGATCCTCCCCCTCATAGGCGAAGGAAACATCCTGAAACTCCACAGCCCCCTTGATGGACGGAAGGGACTTTGCCCCGGGCGTGTCATGGGCCTCCCGCTCCTGTTCCAGAAGCTCGAAAATGCGGCCTGCCGCGGCCAGCGATTGCTGAACATTGGTGTAGGTGCCGGTGAGGCGATTGAGGGGATTGGTGGCAATCAGCATGTAGCCCCAGAAGGCGAACATGTCTCCTACTGTGAATTTTCCGGTGATGACCTCCAGGGCCCCATACCAGATGACAACACAAAAACCCAGTGCCGTGAAGAATTCCACCACAGGGACCTGGGTCAGGGTAATCTGATTGATCTTCATGGTGGCAGTGTACCATTCCTCGTTCTTCGCCTTGAATTTCTTGATTTCATAATCTTCCCGAGTGAATGATTTCACAACCTGTATTCCTGTAATGGTCTCATGCACAAGTGTTGCAAGATCAGCCACCTTTTGCTGGGCACGCTCCGAAATCTCCCGCATCCATTTGCCGAAACGGAGGACTGCGACGCCGATCAAAGGGCTTACGAGAATGGTGAGGACCGTCATCTGCCAGCTCTTATAGAACATCCAGGCGAGGGAGCCCGCCACCACAATGAAATCATTTACAAGGTAGACAATGCTGGTGGAAAGGGTTTCCGTGAGGCGGCCCACATCGTTCGTGATTCTGGAAAGAACCTCTCCTGTGTGCCATTTCTCGTAAAAGGTGAGAGGCAGACGCTGGCAATGAGTGTATACCTCATCCCTGAGCCTCTTGATCGCTCTTTGCCCCACATCATTCATCAAATAGCCCTGAGCGTAAGAGAGGAGACCCTTGAAAATGACAAGGACGATGAAGCCCAGAACCGTGACATTGAGGAAGAAGAGATCCTTGTCCTCAAGAACCCTGTTCAGGAGAAGCTTGACTATGAGAGGCTGGAGAAGCACCATCCCATTTACGAGCAGAGTAAAGACAAAGGCAATGGCCAGTTTGCTTCTGTAAGGTCTTACGTAGACGAGAAGCCGGCGCAGGTCCTTCACGTGCCGCTCCGCTCGATCCGGAAGAGAACCGCCCCCTCGGAAACCGCATCTCCATTCTTGGGAAGGATCTCTCTCACGGTGCCGGAAGTTTCTGAGACGATCTCATTAAAGACTTTCATGGCCTCTATGATGCAAAGAACCTGATTCGGCTCCACCTGATCCCCAGTTTCGACGAAGGGCTCAGAGTCGGGAGATAGGGCGCGATAGAAAATGCCGGCAAGAGGTGACTTGACATCCTCAAGATCCGGTCCCACCGATTCCAGGGCGCCCGCCGCGATCGCGCCGGATCCCGCCACCCCGGGCGCTCCACCGGGCAAATCTTGAAAGGGCGCCTGGCCTCTCGGAAGAGGCGCCGACACATGAATAACCGGGGAATTCTTTCGGAGGCCCACCTTGATTCCCCTGTAGTCAACCTCCAATTCGGAAAGGGAGTACTTGTCCACAATCTGAATCAGGGCGTCCAGGTATTCTGAAGGAATGTCCATGACAATTACTCCACGCAGGCAGAATAGCGATCAGCTTTCAGCAGAAAACCAGGAGCTGACGGCTGACCGCTCCCTGCTCGACAGGTGCGCAACCAGCTCTCGAAAAGGTACCTTGATCTGCTGACCTGTGCTCATTTCTTTCACTGTGGCCGATTCTTCCGCAATTTCGGATTCCCCCAATACCACGGCCCAACGGGCGCCCAGGCGATCGGCCTGTTTCAACTGGTTCCCAAGGGTCCTGCCTGTGTAATCTCTGTCCGCGGAAAGCCCCGCTCTACGAAGATCCCACAGAAACCGGCAGGCCGCATCGGCGGCGGC
>JACPDT010000035.1 GCA_016183865.1 Armatimonadota bacterium
CAGCAATTAAGTAGAATTCGTTTCGCCACGGATCGAATCCTGCTCTGCCTCGTCTGCGCAGAACCTCTTGTGGAGGGCACCGACCGCCGTTCTCAATGCTTCCGAGGGAATGAGACAGGAAAGAGTCGTGTGGGAGTCCGTGCTGTGGAGGATCGGCACCCCTGCCTCAAAAAGACATTCCACCACCACGGACATGACCCCCGGGCGGCCATGCATCCCCGCGCCGACCACGACAACCTTGGCGCAATCTCCTCTCAGTCTCCTTGTACAGTGGATCTCTGCAAGGGAACGGGCACAGGCTTCCACCTGATCCTTTCGTATTGTGAAGAACAGATCCTCTCCCGCAATATTGATGAAATCCAGGCTGATCCCCGCGGCTCCAAGGGAGTGGAAGGCCCTCATTCTCCTGGATTCCACCTCCCGGGGACCGGCTTCTCCTCCGTCATTAAAGGATAATCGCACATGGACCAGGTCCGCCACATGTGCGATTCCCGTTATGATCCGCTCGGCCCCGCCCTGCTCGAAGGTGACCAGAGTCCCCTCCTCGTCCTTGCGGGGATCAAAGGTGGGCCTCACCCGCACAGGCACCGTGAACTCTTTGGCGATCTCCACTGCCTGGGGGTGAATGACCTTGGCGCCCCCGTAGGCCATTTCAGCGAGCTCCTCATAAGTTACTCTGGATTGCACAATTGCGTCTTCGCATACATTGGGGTCGGCCGAGAACACCCCATCCACATCTTTGTAGAACTCCACCTCTTCCGCCCGCAGTGCGGCGCCCATGACGGACGCGGTGGTGTCGCTTCCGCCTCTTCCCAGGGTCGTGATGGCATAACCCCTGCTGATCCCCTGGAAGCCGGCCACAAGGACAATGAAGCCTTGCTTCAGATACTTCCATACCATGACGGGATTGCAGCCGATGACCTTGGCGGACCCGAAAGCCTCGTCTGTGATGATTCCGGCCTGGGCGCCTGACAGGGCGATGGCTGAATGCCCCTTTGTCTCCAGAGTGTGGGCCATTACGACGCTTGAGATGATCTCTCCACAAGCCAGAAGGAGATCCAGGTTGTGAGGGGATACGAGCGCGCCGTCCCCTTTAGGGCTTTTGACAAGATCCAAGAGGGTGTCCGTCGCATAAGGGTCTCCGTGACGCCCCATGGCGGAGATCACTGCCACTACGCCGTATCCAGCTTCCTTCCGCCGAATGATGTGACCTGCAACGCATTCCCTGGACTCAGGAGTCGCCACAGAGGTGCCGCCAAACTTTTGGACGATGATTTTCACGATTTCTCGGCCTTCTCCTGAAGCAAACCCATATCACACATTACTTCAGCGATTTGCACGGCATTCAATGCGGCGCCTTTCCGAATATTGTCAGCCACCACCCACATGTGGAGCCCGTTCGGACTGGATGTGTCCTGACGGATCCGCCCAACAAAGACCTCGTCCCTTCCGGCCGCCTCTTCGGGCACCGGGTACGTATTCTGATCCATGACCCGAACTCCATCGAAACCGGACAGAATCTCGACAGCCTCCTCGCAGGTGATGGGTCGCTCGGTCTCGACCAGCAAAGATTCGCTGTGTCCGCGCACAACGGGCACCCTTACTGTCGTTGCCGTTACGGCGAGATCCGGATGATTCAGGATTTTCTGGGTCTCTTTGATCATCTTCCATTCTTCCTCACAATAACCCAGAAGACCGAAACTCCCGATCTGGGGAAAGAGATTGAAAGCAATGCGGTGGGGATAGACCCTCCTTTCCGGCCTTTGACCATCCATGAGGGCCCGGGTCTGGGTTTCAAGCTCTGTAATCGCATCCTTTCCCGTTCCGGAAACCGATTGAAAGGTGGTTACAATGACCCTTCGAAGCCCCACCTTGTCCACCAGGGGCTTCAGGACCATGACCATCTGAATGGTGGAGCAGTTCGGGTTTGCCACAATGCCCTGATGCTGTACCAGGCTGCAGGCATTGACCTCAGGCACCACCAGAGGGACTTCCGGATCCATCCGAAAGGCGCTGGAGTTGTCAATAACAACGGCACCCGCCTGAACGGCCCTGGAGGCATAGTCCTTGCTGGCGATCTCGCCCCCTGCGAAGAGGGCCAGGTCCACCCTGGAAAAATCGAAGGCTTCCACATCCTCAACGATCAGCTCCTCCTTGCGGAAGGAGACCCGGGAACCCGAAGACCTGCTGGTAGCCAGAGGAATCACGCATGAGAGAGGAAGGGACCGCTCCTCCAGGACCCTCAACATTTCGTTGCCCACCAGACCCGTGGCGCCGACCACGGCAACTCTAAAACTCATGTCCTCTCACCCCATTTCGAAGCACTGAAATGACCATACGGCCAGGAATGTCCCTGTGCCTTTCTCCTGGGACGCTGGTTCCTCCTTCCTTAAGTGAAAGGATTTTGCGGCTCATCCCGTGAAATTGAGACCGTGTTGTATCGAAGGGTTATTCTGCCTGCCTCACTCCTCGTGCTCGGGTTGCTTGCCGCAAATCACAGCCTGGGTCAAAAAGTCTCACAAGAGCCTCTGAACTGCGATGCATCGGGCGCCATCCACGTCCACAGCCGATTCTCCGACGGAAGCGGAACGGTCGAGGAGATCGCACAGGCCGCCAATGCGGCCCATCTTGATTTTGTGGTCATCACGGATCACAATACGCTGGCAGGTCTCAAAGGGGGAAAGGAAAAAAGATACGGATCCGTCCTTGTTCTGGTTGGCGAGGAAGTCACCCCTTATGAGAACCATTACCTGGCACTGGGGATCGAAAAGGCAGTCAATCCCGAGGGAATGACCTTTTGCGGCATGATCCGCGCCGTGAGGGACCAGGGAGGGTTTGGAATCATAGCCCATCCCTTCGACCCGGGAAACGGATACTTCGGCGCGAAGCCTATCCCGTGGACCGCCTGGTATTGCAAAGGATTCGATGGAATGGAAATCTGGAGCTATTGCTGGGACTGGGGAGACGATGCCCATGACAAACCTTCCGCCGTGTATTTCACACTGAACCCGGATGCGGCCATAGATGGTCCCAGAGCTCAAGCTCTCAAAAAGTGGGACGAGCTGACAGCGGAAAGGCCGGTTGTGGGAATCGGAAGCCTGGACGCCCATGCCGTTATTTACAAGGGCGAAGCGCTCACGCTCACCGTCCTCCCTTACCGGGATGTGTTCGAGACGGTGAGAACCCACGTTCTTCTGCCCCGACCCCTTGCGGAAAAAACGGCTCAGGACAAGAGGGCCATATATGATGCAATAAAGAAGGGTCATTGCTATGTTTCCTACGATTATCTAAGAAACGCTGGAGGTTTCAAATTCACCGGACAAACAAGCTCCGGTCTTGTGAATATGGGGGATTCGGTTACCGAATCCACGGTTTCTCTCTCTGTTGAGACTCCGGCGCAGGGAAGAATCCGTCTCAGAAGAAACGGGATGCTGGTCCTTGAGCGGCACGGCCGGAAGCTCGATTTTCGGGCCACGAAACGGGGCGCCTATAGAATTGAGGTGGCCCTCCGGGCTCAGGACCGTTTCAGACCCTGGATCTATTCGAACCCCATTTATTTGAGGTAAAGGAGAACCTGGTGAATCGAAGAGATTTTCTCAGGGAAGCGGCCCTCATCGGCGCAGCGCCTTTTCTGGGCACAAATGAAGTCTGGGCAGGCGTGCAGGCAGCGCCTTCCGTCCGGCTCACTGGAGAAGACAACAAGGCCTGTCACGCCCTGAGGGACGGACTTCTCATAACTCCTGAGACCCCGACAGAGGAAGCGGAAGTCGTGATCATCGGAGGCGGAGTGAGTGGATTGACGGCCGCCTGGCACCTCCAGGACAGGGTGATCCTGGTCCTTGAGAAAAACCCGACACCGGGAGGGAACTGCAGGGGTGAAACCTGGAAAGGCATCCGTTATGCGCAGGGATCCGCCTATCTGTCCGAACCTGATGAAAGATTGGCTGCCTTCTACAAGACCATCGGTCTCAAGCTCAAGGAAGCTCCATCCCCCACGTCCGCCCTTCATGCAAAGGGAAAAATGATCCTGGATCATTGGGGGGAAGGAATTGCCGACCTGCCTTACCCGAAATGGGTGATTCGAAGCTTCAAGCAGGCGCGCAAGGATTTCAAGGATCTGGCAAAGGACCCGAGAGCACCCACAAAGATCCCTGTTGCAAAGAATCACCCCGAGGCGTTCCGATATGAGAAGATCACCTTCGCCGACTACCTGGGAAGATACGCCCCGGAAGTCACGGAGGTCCTGGATCTCTTCACTAGGTCCTGCTGGGGCGTTCCGACCACCCGAATCTCGGCATTTGCAGGCATCAACTTCATGGCAAGTGAATTCTCCCCGATTTTCGTTTTTCCCGGGGGTAATGAAGCCGTAGCGGAGCAACTGGCAAGACCGATCCGGAACAGCCTGAGATTGCGGGCCTTTGCCTTGCGCATCACACAGGACGAAAACGGGGTCTTGGTTACGTATGTCTCTCAACGAAAAGTGCGCTCCATACGGGCAAAGGCAGCCATCATCGCCACTCCAAAGCATGTGGCCCTTCGGATGCTCCCTGACTTGCCCAAATCCTGGAGAGCCTCCTTCTCGCGCATGCGATACGGGGCTTTTCTTGTTTGCCAGGTTATGTCCCGCGAAGTTCTTTATGATCAATCCTATTCCCTGAATTGCCTTGCCCCCCCCTTCGTGAACATCTCCGTCGCCGATTGGACGCAGAAGAAACCCCGAAAGGAACAGGCGCGGCCCGCAGTCCTGACTCTGGACCTCCCCATGGGAGAGGCGGAAGGACGGCGAATTCTCCTATCCAACAACATCACCCCTCTCCATAAGAAGACGGCGGCAGGCCTGGAGAAGCTGTTTCCAGGATGCACTGCCGCCATAGAGGGCTACCTGTATTATCGCTGGGGCCATCCCATGGTGATCACAGCCCCCAATTTCTGGAGCCGCAACGGAAAAGCGCTGCAGCGTCCCTGGGGAAGAGTATCCCTTGCCCACTCCGACGCAGAGGGGCTCCCGTGCATGGAGGCTGCGATCGCCGCAGGAAAACGCGCAGCCGAACAGGTTCTACGGCATCTTCGGAAAAGTTAACCCGCCGAGAAGAAAGAGGAAACCAAAGACCCTGCCGGCGTGCTGCCTGGGCTTGCCAGGTCGGCGCCGATGTCCTCATTCTGACTCCTGCATTCTGACTCCTGACTACCTGAGTAGTTACCATATAGCTGCGATCCACCCCTTGCAAAGGAAAAGCATCCGCCCCGGAGAAAGATAAAGCCACATGGATCTGCAACTTCCCCTCGAAAATAATCAAAAGCTTCACACGTTTGTCAGGAAAATCAGTGAAGACATCGAGCTTGATCAGTTGTACCGCTGCGCAAACATCAATGCCGTGGAGCGCGGCCATATCAATGATCATGGCGTAGTCCACATCAAGCTTGTGGCCATGAGCGCCCTGAAAATCCTGCGGCTCCTGATCCAGGCAGGAGTCGTTCCCAGCGTTGTCGCGAACTACCAGATGACAAATGAGGACGCCGAGCTGATCGTGGTGGCGGCCCCGTGCTTTCACGACATAGGAATCTCCATCCACAGGGACGATCACGAGCAGCTCAGCCTGATCCTGGCCCAGGGCAAGCTCAAAGATCTCCTGGAGGGGATCTACACGATCAGGGAAAGAGTGATCGTGACTTCCGAAATCCTCCACGCCATGATCGGCCACAGATGGGATGTGCGCTGCCTGACCGTGGAGGCGGGCGCCGTAAAGCTTGCCGACGCGCTGGACATGAGCAAAGGACGGTCCCGAATTCCCTTCGAGAAAGGGAAAGTGGACATCCATTCCGTTTCCGCCGCAGCCATTGATTCCGTTCAAATCAAGCCCGGGGAAAGCAAACCGGTCCTTGTGGTGATTGAGATGAACAACTCTGCGGGAATCTTTCAGGTTGACGAGCTCTTGAAGCGAAAACTCCGCAATTCGGGAATCGAGCAGCACATCGAAGTTCAGGTTCATATCGAGGAAGTCAGCGAAAAGCGGATCCTGAAATCTTATCACTTTCCGTAAGTGTAACCTTCCGCCCCCCTCCTCCCACTATAAAAGCGAACCCGAAACCGGCCGGTAGATGGGTCGTCTATATGATCCGTATTAAGGAGGGTGTATCCAGATGAAAAGTAAATGGTTGGCCGGCTTCATGTCCTTTGTCTTCCTTGCCGGGGTCGTGTTGGCCCCCCTTTCAGCCCGGGCCGAAGGCGAGAAGGCGCCTCTCGGGATGCTCAAAGATCGGCCCATTAAGAAGTTGATTGCCGCTAGGTTGGGTGTACTCTTCAAACTGGTGTCGGACCTGGATCTGAGCGATGAGCAGGTTCGTCAGATCAAGGAAAAAGTCGGCGCCCATGAGGAGGAGATCCGAAACGCCGTGAAGCCTCTTGTTGAGAAGCGGCGCGCTTTGAGGGAGCTGGTCCTCTCCGGAAACCCTGACGAAAAAGCCATCCGGGCGGCTTCTGCGGGCCTGACGGATGCAATCTCAGACACTGCCGTCATGGCGTCCAGAATCGTGAAAGAAGTGAGAACGGTCCTGACGCCGAAGCAATCGGAGCTGATCGAGAAGGCCCGCACGGAATCCGACCGCCTTGTGGATCAGTTCTTCCACAGGACAAAAACGAAGTAACGATGATCGCTCCCGTCCCTCCCCCGCCTGACCTCCCCCTCAAGGGAGAGGAAAGTGAGACGCTCCCCTACCGGGCGGGGGAGGGACCTGTTCTGAATCCGGTCGGACAAGAGTTTACAAACCTGCCCTCCCTGTTAGCGCTTTGATAGTCGAAAGTGAGCTTCCCGAGTTGTCCAGGCTGTAAACTCACAAGAGGGAGGGATTCGATGATTCGTCCGACTTACCCGGCTTCTGGAATGCGTCCTTCCTGGAGTCCCCTATCCGCGCAGGGGGCCTTTCGTCTTTCGGCAAAGGCCGAAGAACGACTGCATGCAGGTATGGGACCATTCCGTCTTGATTTGATCTCACCACACAAGGCGGGGACTCCCGAAATCGAGGCGGCCGGAAATTCCTTTCAAATGCGGGAAGGCCGAAATCAGCACTACTTCTTTCAGGAAGAATATGGCTCGGCTCATATCCTGATTTCTCCGGATGATCGGCCAAGAATCATGGCCCTTTTCCCCAGCGAAGATTCCGCTTTCGCCCTGCTTTTCCGCCCGGGGCAGACCCCTGCTTTGAGAATGGAAGAAGGACCTTCTACCGATTTCCGAAGGGATCGGCCTCAGACGGTAACGATGAAGATTACCGCCGACCGCCGCCAATTCGTCCTGTCGCCTTTCATGGGCAGCGCGAGGGAGCTCCGATCCGATCGGGAAAAGACAAAAAGCCAAAGAGAAGAGTTTGCGAGGGTTCTTTCCGTGCCGTCGGACTGGGTGGAACCGAAAGCAAGGATCGGTGAAAAAGGGCGGGAAATCTTCGTATCAAGATCATTGTTGGACGGCAAAACCCCCTACAGGGCATCCATCCGGTTTCCGGAAGACACCATCCTAGTTCCCAATTCGGATGGATCCTTCCAGGTCAATATCCCGAAAAATGCACCTCCCCTGCTCGAAGTGAAGATCAGCCTGGATTTCCCTCCCCTTTCGCCGATCCCCCCGAGGGAGCTCATTTCGAAAGAAGCCCACGTTGACCAGAATACCCTTCAATCTCTTTCCTTCCTATCCACCCGGGAGAAGTTCATGGCCGGAAGCTGGCGCTTTTTGACCTACTTCGGCAGAGATACCATGATGACCGCGATGATGCTTAAGGAGATATTCACCCCGGAGGCGTTGTCCCTCGCTTTGGGGAGCGTTCTGAGCCGTCTCTCCCCTGCGGGACGAGTGGCTCATGAGGAGGAGATAGGGAGTCAGGCGGAGCTCCGTCACATCCGGACATTCGGCGAGCTTTACACCTCGGGACGGATCAGGGAAGCCTTTACGGAAATCAAGGACCCCACTGCGCCTGTCTACGACTACACCATGGTGGATGATGACTTCATGCTCCCCTTGCTGGCAAGAGATGTCCTTTCCGACAAGCGATCTTCCGATACTTTGAAAATGCAGTTCCTTGCAGGGAAAGGCAAAGGAAGCAAGTCCAATCTGGATCTTCTTCTGACAAATCTCGATTTTGTCCTGGGAAAAGCTGCCGATCACGGCTCATCCTTGATCCGAATCGCCGAAGGGAAGCGATGGGGAGACTGGCGGGACTCGGCCTCAGGGCTCGGGGGCGGCGTTTTCCCCGGAGGGGTCAATTGCACATTAGTCCGTAGCTCGTTGGATGCCGTGGAATGGCTTCTCGACTCCGGAGTCCTCCCGGAGAACCTGCTGCGAGGAAAGGCGAAAGCGAACCATCTGGATGGGCTCTCCCAGGTCCTCAACAATAGGCGCCTGCTTGAGCCGTTGAAAAAGACGTGGAGCGATGTCCGAAAGGCTTTCGAGGTTCGCCTGTCCCCCGAGGAGCTGAGAGAGCGCGTTCAAGACTACCTGGATTCGGAGACGCTCCGTCAGGATGAGGTCCGAGCCTTGCTGGATGCCAAGGTCGCCCAGGGCACAAGTGTCGGGGATTTCCTGCACAGAGGCAAGACACCTTTGATTCTGCGGAACGGGCTCCGTTTCCAGGCCCTTTCCCTTACCGGGGAAGGCCGTCCAGTCCAGGTAATGAACAGTGACGGGGCCTTTGAGCTTTTCTTCGGGAATCCTTCCTCTGAGGAGCTGCAGGACATCGTCACCGTCCTTTCTCTCCCCTACCCGCTGGGTCTTTTCACCGATGCGGGCCTCCTTGCGGCGAATCCCGCCGTGTCAGGGGACCGAGGCCTGTATGACGCACTTGACCGGCAAGCTTATCACGGCACCGTAATCTGGAAATGGCAGATGTCCCTGGCTGAGCTGGGTCTGATGCGCCAGATAGAGCGGTTCTCGACAAGTAAGGGCTCAGAGGATCTTGTGAATTCCATGAAGGCCCTTTTGCTCAAGCTTCGCGAGAGCGAAAAGCATGCAGGCCACTTGAGCAACAGCGAGCTATGGACCTTCCGATTGGGAAAGGACGGAATGGAACCGGCGGCATACGGGGAGAACCCGGGGGATGAGACGGAATCGGATCCCGTGCAACTATGGAGCACAGTGGAACCTGCTGTCGCGTCCCGTCAGTCGAATTTGGAAAGATAATTCAGAAAGAAGCTGCTTCCTGTGCTGTATATCACCTGTAAGTCGGGGGAGACGATGAAGGTCTTCGGCGTGACGACCGGATACCCGAAAAGCTTCGTGGGAGACAGCCGCAGCTCGGGGCCTCCCCCTTTCACTGCCTTATAGGTGTGCTCGATGCAATACACCTTGTCATCCGATTTCAGGCTGAACTTCCCATCGTAGGGTCTTCCGAGGAAACCCTTTGCGGTCTCTATCGCTTTCTCCGGTCCATCGGGAGAGGAGTAGGCGGGGCGGAGAATCATGGCATGATGATTGGTTGTGATCAGCTCGTCCAGGGATCTCTCTATCACCCCTTTGGAGCCGAGAGATTCGATTACTTTGCCGTCTCCCTCATAGAGGGCGGTATGGGTCCAGTTACCCTGGGCAGCCATCAGGAATAGAGGAATCTCGAAATCGAGAAGCTCCTCATTATTGGTGACGAGCACATCCCCTGGTCTCACCAGTTGCCCGATTTCTCGGGCCTTCTCCTGGGAGAGCTTCGGGTGACTGGTATATGCGGCATCCGCTATATGGCGCAACAGTCCTTTGAAAGAGAAACCCTGAGTTTCGCAAGCCAATGCCTCAGACGGGCGGGGCTTCACAGGGGAGTGATCCAGCACGGATCCGACCACAATTCCCAGGGCGCCTCCGATTGTTCCTCCGACCACGCGCCCGGCGGGGAAGATCCCCCTGAATTTTCCGTGAAGCTCCACAACCAGACCCCCAAGGCCGCCGAGAATTCCACCTGTAACCGTTCCCACGGGCCCCAGGAAGCTTCCTGCCGCGGCGCCGGCCAATGCTCCGGCGGTGGGAAGCACGGTGAGCCGACCCACAAGGGACCCGATTCCGGCGCCAACGGCGCCACAGGTCTTCCGCAGCCGATTTTCGTCCGCAGGGAAGGTCGTGAGGCCATCCCTGGCCGAGGCTGAAACGGCCATCGTGCCCTCGCCCATATCCGACACTCCGGTCCCCTGACCTGTCCGGCCTGTCTGAAAAGGAATAGAGAAGAACGGTTGTGGGATCAATGCCGGGACGGAACTCACAAAACTCACCTCACAGTTGTGATGCCGTGGTTTTCCTCTATATCTAATCTTATCATTTCTTGGAAGCCCATTTGCGAACAATTTCCGCCATCTTGTTAAAGGGTGGTAAAACTTTGCAACGAGGAAATATCCAAACTTTCTTGAAGCCAATGAAAATGAAAAAGGTCCCCTATCCCACAAATAAGCGAGAATGGAGCCCAAGCCTTGTCCCTGGGCCCGTTGTCCTGATATCCACTTACGACTCCAACCGGGTTCCGAATATAGCCCCGAAAAGTTGGCTTCAGATGGTTTCCTTCGACCCACCCATCCTGATGTTCTCGGGAACCAGGGAAAACACGACAGAGAGGAACATCCTCCGAACCCGCTGCTTTGGCGTCAATTTCGTAAATACGGCCCTTGCCTCGGGAGTTTTTGAATCCATCCAATGGTTCGGGCGAGAGAGAATCCAAAAGGTCGGTTTGACCCTGACGGCGGCGTCGGAGATAGAGGCCCCTTTGGTTTCAGAGTCCAGGGCCAACCTGGAGTGCCGTTTGCACAGCACCTGCGAAGTGGGAAGCGGTTTCGTGATTTTCGGCGAGATCTGTGCTGCTTCCATCTGGGACGAAATCCTGGCCGCGGAGGATGAAAAACGCTACGAGCTGTTGGATCAGGTTTTCTTCCTGGAAGACGGCGTATTTGCCAGGATGGGCAAGGTCCTGAAAGCAAGAAAATAGGCACTGGACCCCAATCCCCGGTCCCTGACCCCCGACCCCTCTGAAATGGATCCCCCCAGGAACTCGATTGTCACGGAAAGTCCTGTTACAATAGTGGCATCAAACAAAAGGAGGCAGAAATGATGAGCACGATTACAGGTTTCCCGAGCATGACGAACTGGGGAGGAACGAAGAATCTGAGCCAGTCCCTTGCAGAGAAAGTGCAAGCCCAAGACCCTGAAAAATTTTCTCCTGAGTCCAAGGATTCCGGACCCAGCACAGGAAAGGTGCTTGTCGGCGCGGCGGGCGGCGCCATCTCCGGTGCGGCGCTCCTCTATCTCTCAGGTGGCGGTATTTGGAATACGGCCATGACAGGGGCCAAGATTTTTGGAACTCTCGGCGCTGTCGGACTCGGCATCGCAGGCATGATTGCAGGCGCCGGGGACGCCAATAAAGGCTCAGAAGCAGCAGGCGCTCTGGTCGGCGCCGGTCTCGGAGCAGCGATAGGCGGCGTCGGTGGCGCTGTTGTCGGCGGAATTGACGGCGCCGTTGTCGGCGGTGTGGCGAAACTGTTCAGTGCGGCGGGAATAGCAGCACCCGTTGCCGCAGGTGCTGTCGCAGGCGCGCTCATCGCAGCAGCCCTCACCTCTGTCAGGAAGTAGTCAGGCAAGTTTGTGGACATTACAGGAAGGACCTTCGGGTCCTTCCTTGCTGACGCTTGATGTTCCCTACCCACCCCCACCCTGTCAAACCTTTGGCGCCGTACCCTTCTCAGGATGATGGATGGGACAATCGGAGTCCGAACAAAGGAAAGACAGGGGCTTCAGGATGCGCCGACCGGCGGGGAGAACGGTCTTGTGGAAAATCGGCTCCAAGTGGTCAATCCACTTATCCAGCTTTTTTCGAACTTTGCCGCTCAAATTATAGCCTACTTTGGTGACAACCCCTGTCGCGGAGAGGACGATGCCCGGGATTCCAAGAATTCCGGTGCCCATCAAGGCCAGCCCCACGCCTGAAACCAGATCGCACAAGCCTTCCAGCTCTTTCTTGTTATTGTTGAGTTGGCAGCCTTCAGACAGGTCATAAAAACCGCGAACACCCTGTATGCAGCCTGCCACCGGGCCTACGATTCGGGCTGCAATGGAAAGGCCCGACCACAACCCTGCCCCGAACCGGGCGAGAGCGGCCGCTCCCCTGGATGATTGAAGGGCCCCCTGGAGGACCTCCCGTCCGTCCCCCGCCTTGTGTCCTTTGAGCCAATTCTTACCGCCTCGTGCGATGCTCAGGGCTGCAGCGAGGGGAATAAAGCCCAGCTCCAATGGGGTCGAATGAATCAGTTGCCCTGCTGCCGCCACGGCAGAAGACACGTCAACAGCGCCCTCCAGAACCTCCCCTTTGTCATGGGTCTTTTTGGCCCTGACGAAATGGAGGATCCCGATGCCCCCCTGCACTCCCACAGCGCTGAATCCGGCGGCAATGGCTGCCGTCCTGGCGACGGAAGCGATTTTTTGCCTGTCATCTTCTTCCAGCCACCGTTTCACCCAGGAAAAGTCGGTGACTTTCTTTGCAATGTTGGAGAAGAAATCCTTGGCGCCAGAGAGTCCGCCTTTCACATCACCGGAATCTTTGATTGCCTGGACCAATGTGAGGTTAGAGACATAATTGGAAATCTCCAGGATTTCCCCGTTGAAGAATTCCTGGACCGGCTTTTTCTTGTTTTCCACCGGTTCACGGGAAACCGGGGCAGGGTTCTGAATCACGGAAACCGGCATTAAGACCCTCTTCCTCCATATATATGATTACCCATGGTCATCTTACCACAAGGTCGCTTCGTATTTCTACCGAGGAATGGGATCTTCTTGTTGCCTTTCTCTGAACTTTTCGGCAGAAACTGGTGGGCTTTTTGCCACACCATCAGGTCCTCAAATCTCGTCGCTGACGTCCTCATTCTGACTCCTGACTACCTGATTAGTTACGATTATTTTACAATTCGTACATTGCCTTTCTGCCGGTCCTCTGCTAATGTGGTTTACAGAGAAATTCAAGGAGGGAAAAACCATGGTTACCTTTCGACCCACAGGGCACAGTGCTTTCGCGACCGGCAACACGTGCTCCACACCAGAGGCTTGTCCGGCGCCTTCTCAGCCTGATTGCTGCACCGATGATTGCTACACAAAGGAACAGGCCCTCGATGCTCTCATGAAGGCCGAAAATAGTAAGAAAGACGCAAGAGAAAATTTCCTGTTCATAAAAAGCAATATGAAGCCGGGTGAGACGTGGAAACAGGGTACCGAGGAGTTTCTCAGGCTTCTTGAGGCAGAGAGTAACACCAACACCAGCGCCATACAGATGGATTTCCGCACCATCGGAGACAGCATAAGACCTGGCGAGAGCCGAAACGCAGTGACCTCACAATTTCTCAGGATGTATCAATTGGAATCTCCCGCCTCTGATTCCGCCGGGGTGCGTTCAGCCTTCACCGCAGTGGCCAAATCCTTGAAAAACGGTGAAACAAGAGAAGAAGCCACAGAGCAGTATGCCCGAATCAGAAAAGCGGAAAATAGGACCTCTGACGCTGAAGAGAACTATTTGCTCGTAAATCAGTACGTTTCAGAAAAAGAACAGAGACCTTGCGAAACAAGCCAGTTTATCCGCATTCTGGAGCGACTGGGAAATAACGAGACGACACAGGCTCAGGCGGACTTCAAGCTGATCCACTGACGGGCCAGACGATGAGGCATCTCAGAAGGGGCGAATCATGTCTCGCCCCTGGTTTTTCCCGCTGCCACCGTCTCGGGCTGCCTGACCAACGCCTTCAGAACCTCTCGCATAAATGCGGGAAGGTCGTCCGGTTTTCGGGATGTAACCAGATTTCCGTCTACCAGGACCTCTGCATCCTGGTAACTTGAGCCCGCATTGATTACGTCATCCTTGATCGCAAAAAAGCAGGTGCTGCGCCTTCCTTTCAAGACACCGGCGGAGACCAGAACCCAGGGACCGTGACAGATGGCGGCCACCAGTTTCCCCTGATGAAACACATCCCTCACCAGATTCACGACTGCCGGATATCGGCGCAAGAGATCGGGTGCATACCCTCCGGGCACAACAACGCCGTCTATCGCATCAGGGTCAACGGCTGATGCATCCACATTGGCTTCCACCTCGTAACCATGTTTGCTGCGATACATTTTTTTCCCGGTTCCAACAGTGATGACCCGGGCGCCTGCTTCCCTCAATCTGAGAATGGGATACCACACTTCCAGATCCTGATACTGGTCTTCCACCAGAACGGCTACGGTTTTACCGGCATACTCCATTACTGCACCTCCTACCATACCGGACGCGACGAAGCGCATCCCTCCATTCCTTAGTGAGCCACCGCCTACTTGTCTTCAACAACCTGATTTGCGAGATAGTTCTGGATTCCCATCTGCTTGATCTGGTCCGACTGAGCCTCCTGCCAGTCCCTCCTCGTCTTCCAGGATGTCTTCAAGAAGCTCCCGGGTGCCGTTGTCTCCCAGGTCTGCAGCCTGTTTGATACCGTCATTATATGCCTTCACGGCGCCCAGCTCCCCTTTATAATCATTCTCAATCTGCTCCTGGGCCGTGCCTCCCACGCGGACGGGCTTCAGCTTGTCCACGGTGGGCTTTCCCTCAAGCAGAAGAATCCTGGCAATGAGCTTTTCGGCATGCTTCATCTCATCAATGGCACGCTTTTCTATGGCTTTGTGCAGACGCTCATAGCCCCAGTTGGCGCACATCTCGGAGTGCACCATATATTGATTTATGGCAGTCAGCTCCTCCGAAAGCAATTCATTCAGTGTTGCGATGATCTGGTCGTTTCCTTTCATGATCCCCTCCTGAGTTGTGATGAATGATGTCTACCGCAAGATTTCACAAGTATTGGTGGATTCTCCAACAGGACGGGTCTCCCCTGCCTGCCTCCCCGCAAGGCGAGGAACGAAGGGACGAGCTCCGTCGCGTCCGGTTCAACTCCTCTTCTCAATCTGTTTGATCAGTCCGTCGAAAAGATAGTGATGAAAAGGAAGAAAAGCATACCAGTAGAGCCTCCCAAAAAGGGTATGAGTGTCATAGTAGGCATTCACGGACAACTTTCTCCTGTCTTCGCTGTTCTCAATCTTGAATTCGAGCCAGGCGCGACCTGGAAGTTTCATCTCCGCCCGCAGGAGAAGTCTTTTCTCCTCCTGCAGATCCTCGACTCTCCAAAAATCTATCACATCATTGATCTTCAAAGTTGACAGGCTTCTTCTTCCCCTGAGGGAACCGACGCCCATCAAGATGCGATCAAGACCTCCGCGCAACCGCCACATCCAATTTCCCCTGAACCACCCTTCCTTGCCGCCGATCGTACAGATCGAGCTGAATAGGGAGGAGGCGCTCTTCCCTGTGACAAGAGAATAGGAAGAGCCATACTTCGGTGCCGGTTTCAGCTCCCTGAGCTTTATGGCCAGCTCATGGGCGCGAGGGTAAGCATCGGACCATCGGGTGTGAACCTGGTCCTGCTCTTCCCGCGACATGGCGCGAATCACACCGATTCTGTAAGTCGTTGGCTCGAAGGGCAGGAGGGACTCGATGGAACGGTCCTGACAGATCACATCATTTTTCAAACCCTCCATCAAGCATTGCGTGATAGGGGCGGGGACGGGTGTGACCAGGCTCATCAGGTAGGCATAAAACTCGATCTGGGACACGGGGCAGGGCAGGAATAGCCTTTTCTTTTGCAACAGGTCCGCCAGGGTCCTGAGCATGGCGCGGTAGGTCAGAATGTCATTCCCACCGATGTCAAAAGATCTCCCGACTGCCTCCGGAACCTCCAGGACGCCTACGAGGTATTTGACCACATCCCGAATGGCGATGGGCTGGCACTTGCTGCGCGCCCAGTGAGGCAGAAGAACCACAGGGAGCTTCCTGATAAGGTTTAGCATGATCTCATAAGAGGCGCTGCCAGAGCCGATGATGACGGCTGCTCGAAGAATCGTAACAGGGGTCCTGCCCCGTCTCAGCTCTTCCGCCACGGCCATGCGGCTCCGCAGATGGTCCGAAAGGGGAGTCTGGGCATCCCCGAGTCCCCCCAGATAAATGATTCGCTTGATTTGCTCAGATTCTGCGGCCTCCCGGAAGTTGATGGCTGCCTGTATGTCGGCTGACTCAAATTCCTTTGGCCCAAGATGGAGAGAATGGATCAGATAATAGGCGGTGTCAATCCCTTCCAGGGCGTGCCGCAGCAGGTCCGGCTTCAGGGCATC
>JACPDT010000274.1 GCA_016183865.1 Armatimonadota bacterium
ATTATACGGGATTTCCGGCTGAAAGTCAAATTGCCTACCCTATGAAAACGGCGTGGTTACAAGCTTTTAGCCGCACGCCAGGATGCTCGGCACGGGCCTTTGAAAGTGAATTTGGAGAAAAAAGCCTCCCGGAGTCGAAAAGATGAATCCTGGGGCAAATACGTGCATTTCCAGCGATTCCCGCACCAGACAGGGACAAACACAGTGTCAATGATCCGGTGAAGAAATTTTTATTGAAATGATCTCGCCTGCGGTCGGATTCATCGTGGGAAATGATCGCCTGGACCGCACGGGGATGAGATGGAGCATTCCTGGAGCAGAGGGTATTCGGAAGTTGCGCTAACTTCCGGCAAAGGACGGGATCAATTCTTTCAGAACAAAGCCGCAGAAAGGCAGAACCGGTTTCAACAAGAGAAAGACAATCGGGTGCGGTTACGCGTTGCGTAAACTACCCATGAATTTCAACTGCACCCCTCCAATCCAAGGACCCCGAGCTCCTTGGCTGAGAGCAGGTATTCCGGGAGGCCGCATTGAATCCCCACGCAGAAGAGAGGTCGAAAATGAGTTGCACACCTATAGAAGTTTTTCTTGACGAATACCTGGGAAAAGAAAAAAAAGATCTGGAAAACCTGTTAAGAAGGCTCTCCAACAAACAGACAAAACTGAAAACTAGCTTCAAGTGTGGAGGAATTCCCGGAATTTTGGAATCGGTGGCGGCCCTCCTGGAGGAGGGGCCGGGGGCTTCCGAGGTGTACCGGAAAATTTTGTCGGCGGTGGAAGGGTATCCCCTGACTACATATCTGGAACAAGGGTTTGACGGCCCTTTTCGGAATGCTCTGCAGGAAGAGGGGATCCCTGTACGAGGAGAGTTTCCGAAGTATGAGATCTTCCCATTTGTCGTGAAGATTGTGCCAAAAGAGGGAGTGGCTCTCGTCAATAAGAAGAAATCTCAAGGACTTAGGCTGAGCAATCTCGTTGGTATTATCAAGAAGGAGCGCGAGCGTTTCTTCAAGAGCTCCTTCCGGGCGGAAGAATTCCTCACAGACCTGGCCGGCGCTTATAACTATCTGCTTCGAGTCGGGCAAGAAAAAACCGAACTTTGACCCCTATGAAACGGTGGCGCCGAGAATATACGACCCAACTTTTCGGGTTTGACATTTACCGGCTGCTCAAGGAAGAGGTCTCAAACCCTGATGCCACAATATATCGCGATGGCGACCGACCTGCGAAATGTTCATTTGGCTCTACCCGCATCGGAAGCCCGAAAGGAATCACTGTTGTCGAGGAAAACGGTAGAGAAACCACTTTCGGCTCAGTCAAATTCGAAGGAATCGGACATCGAGGTGACTAACGACGGAAATCCCTGAATGGCTCAAGGAATTGGAGGAAGGTCAACCCCCAAAGGCGGAAGAGATTCTATCGGCTTTGACCGTTGGTCGAGAGATATTTCTCGACCCCTTTGTGGCCCTTTATCTCGACCGGTTTATAAGAGGAGAGAACGGGACAGCCGGCAGTAAGGTAAAATTCGTAACCAGCAACGAGGGAAGCGGCGGGAAAACCCATCTCTTGCGCGTGATCGCACAGGAGGGCCGTCTGAGAAATTATCAATCCGTCTATTTGAGGGCCGGAGCTTTCAAGCTTCATTATATTCACCAATTCTATGCCGCAATCATTGGGTCTCTTGATCTGGAATTACTTCTTGCGGGCGTTCGGAAAAAAGTGATCCAAAAACTGGGTTATGTTCCGGAGGAGATACCCCAATCGTTCTCTTTCATTGCCTGGGCGGAACAAAAGGGGGAAGCCCTCGAAATGGTCCGGAAGGGCCTCAGAACGGAATTGGGTCGCTTCCTGCAGAACCCGCGCATGGACCGAAACTTCTCCCTCGCCTTGATCCAAATCGTGCTGGGGGACCTGGAACAGGGCTCGCACTGGAAGGAACCGGAGCGAAGACAAGCCCTTCTGGACTGGTTTTCGGCAAGACCGGAGTTGTCCATTTCCATGCTCAGGCGTGAAAACATATTTGTGAGGATCACCAGACAAAATGCCCGCAGGATGCTTTCTTCACTGGCGGAATTGACTCGTATGGCGGGGTTTTCCGGTCTGGTGGTCTGTCTTGATGAGATGGATGATCTCCTTGCCCCGAAACTTGATGGGCGTGGAACGAAATATACGAAAATGAGCAGGGAAGACACGTTCGAAAGCCTCAGAGAACTGATTGATGACCAGGAAAACCTCCAGAGCATGCTCTTTCTGCTCGCTGCCCGCCGCGACCTCCTGGATGATGAAAAACGAGGACTCAAGAGTTATCCGGCCCTGTGGAACAGAATTCGTGAAGAGATCTCCTCCAGGGACGCCTTCAATCCTTATGTGGACCTGATTGACCTGGATCGGCTTTGGAGCTTCCAGGAAAAGGAGAACATCACTCAACACCTTGGAGAAAGCCTGCTTTCTCTGTTCCGGAAGAGCCTTCCGAATCGCGAATTCCATGGCCCTGACCCGGAAACCCTAAATAGTGTCCTTGAGATTCATCCTTTCAATGTGAGACACGCTACTCGAATACTGTCCGCTCATCTCAGGCGGCAGCTTCGATGAATCGGAGGTGGGGAGATGCAGTCACAGGCAACCTTTGAATCTCTGAGCATAATCGAAGCATTGCGCTCGGGAATCCCGTCCCGTTCCGTGTCAAGAACCTTCTCCCAGGGAAGAAAAGAAATCCTTGGGGACCTTGAGGGCCTCCTGACCCGGGTCAAGGAGAGAGAACAAGGAGAAGGATTCGTTTTTCAGGCTGAGTTCGGCAACGGAAAAACCCACCTTCTGAACCAGATCTTTGATCTTGCCCTGGCAAGAAACTTCGTAGTCAGTAAGGTCGTTCTCAACAAGGAGACACCGCTGAACCAGCTTCACCCCCTTTTTCAGAAGGTGGCCCGAAACTGTTTTTTGCCCGGCCAAAGCCTGCCAGGTTTTGATCAGCCCCTTTCCCGAATGACTCTCAACGATCCGGCGGTGGAGAATCTGTTGATCTATGCGGACTCCCACTTGCACCCGCGCCTGAAAATAGTTCTGGAAACCCTGCTCAGAGCCGATGAGCAATATTTTCACATCCTTTATGGAGACCTGCAAGGCGATTTCATGGGAAGCCAAATCCTCAAAAGCATTTATCGCCTGACATTCAGGAAAGCGATCCGCACACCCGGCCTCCGGAAGGCCGATTCACAGGAGATAATGGACTGTTTTCGATTTCTCACTCTTCTTTTCAAAGCAATGGGCTATTCCGGCTGGGTCATCCTTTTTGATGAGGCCGAGCTGGTTCAGCGCCACGGTCCCAAGGCCCGCATAAAAGCATATCTGAATCTATCCCACCTGATGAACCTGAATGATACCCTCCAGGTTCCATTGCTCGGCATCTTTGCCGTTGCCAGCACTTACACGCTCTTCGTGAACGCGAAGAATGAGCTTGAGAACTTACCCCAAAGGGCCGCGGAAGAGATGGATCAGGAGGTCTCGGAAACCGTCCGAAAAGTCATCCTGCGCTTCCTTGAAGCCAGGAGCTTGCCTGATTTGTCACCAGGGGATTATGAAGAGATCGCCGGACAGGTGGAAAACCTTCACGGACTGGCATTCGGCTGGAAGCCGCAACTGGACCTGAGTGAGCTCCTCCAGATTGGAACTGT
Organism: Armatimonadota bacterium; assembly: GCA_016183865.1. GTDB lineage: Bacteria > Vulcanimicrobiota > JACPDT01 > JACPDT01 > JACPDT01 > JACPDT01. The sequence continues at coordinate 3,672 of JACPDT010000274.1, forward strand.
GGAGCGGAGGGTGAGAACCATGGTGCGAGGGATGGTCCAACGTCTGGATCTCACCTCTCTGGAAAGACCCAGCGAAATCGAGATACAACCTATCGAGGATCAGTTTCTGGAGGAGGAAGAAGGGTTCTTTCGGGCCGCCCACGATGACCTGGATGAAGACGACTCCTGATTGTGAGCATCCACGAAGAAGCGGAGAAGATTTACTCTTTCCTCAACTGGTGGTATGAGGCCTCATCCGTCCTGCGGGGGGAGCTATGTCGCAAGGTAGCCTGCCGAGGAATGTCACAACAGGGGCTTCTGCCGGAACAGCGCCGTTATCTGATTAACTGCGGCAAAGTCCTGCGAGGAAACCGCATCTCCTCAGGGCAGGAGCATGAGCTCCTGAAAATTCTGAAACGGATGGCTCAAACCTGGCCTGACTTTTCCTGGCCGCAAAAAGAGCGCCCCGAACACCGCTTTCCAAGAGTGACGGCCTCACCGAGCGCCCCCGCCGATCTGAGCCTTTTTCCCTGGCAGGAAGAGGCGTTCCAGGCCTGGCTTAGCGCGGGGAAAAGGGGGATCATCAAAGCAGTCACCGGATCAGGAAAGACTCTGGTCGCACTGGCGGCAATCCGCTCCTGCCTGAGAGAAAATGGAAGAGCCGCTGTTGTTGTTCCCACGACGGCTCTCCTTCTCCAGTGGAAGTCCCAGTTGCGGGAGAAACTCGGCATTCCGGATGAACAGATCGGACTGGGGGGAGGTGGTTACCGCTGCAGACCCCTCCGGCAGGCGGTCACTGTCTGGGTTCTCAACAGCGCGCGCAAGCACCTTTCTCACGCCTTCGGAGAGTCGCCCGGACAGAATCCGGTCCTTCTCGTTGTTGATGAATGCCACAGGGCAGGGAGCAGGGAAAATGCCAAACTTTTCTGCGCCCCCTATAATCAGGCTATGGGGCTTTCCGCAACTCCTGAACGACATGGCGATCCTGGATACGAAAGAATTCTTCTCCCCGCCCTTGGTGAGGCCATATTCCATTACGATTTTACCCGAGCCCTGGCCGAAGGAACAATCCCCCCTTTCGATCTGATCAATATGGGGGTGGATTTCTCTCCCTGGGAAAGGGGGGAATATGACCGGCAAACCGTGGTGATTCAACGAAAACTGCAAATCCTGATGCTGCAAAACAGGCATCTTCGATGGCACCTGTGCCGAAACTACTACGCACAGGGCTGTTATCGGCATTTCTCCCGCCTCGGCGCCATTTGTCCATCTTGCCACCGATTTGAGCCCTGGCAGAACCCTGGCGACAGCCCGCAGTTCTTCAAATTCCTCCATTACCTTGTGGAATATGAGGACAACCCGTTTGCCCGCCAAATCATGCATCTCTTGCTCAGGCGCAAACGCCTGGTTACGGACGCAAGAGCCAGGCTGCCTATGGCTTTGGAAGTCCTCAAGCGATGCTCGGAGAACAGCCAGGTCCTCGTTTTCCTGGAACGAATAGCTGCCGCAGAAGAGTTGAGCCGCTCTCTTGCGGAGTCCCGTCCGGGAGTAAGGCTCGGACTCTATCATTCCTTGATGCCCGGAGATGCGAGGGAGAGTGCCTTGATGGACTTCCTTCAAGAACGTTTGCAATGTCTTATCTCGTGCAGAGCGCTCGACGAGGGGCTGGATGTCCCTTCGGTTCACCTGGGCGTCATCGTTTCGAGCACCAGCTCAGTGAGACAAAGAGTTCAGCGCCTGGGACGAATCTTGCGCACACATCCGGGGAAGTCCCGCTCGTCCGTTGTCAACATTTACGTAAGGGAGACCAGTGAGCGACAACTCATGTTTCGCGAGTTTCAGTCCGAAAAAATGGACAAAGTCATCGGTTTCTTTGACCCTCCAGCGGGAGGGGAGAATCAGTTCCTGGACGAGTACTTTGTGCCGTGACTCATAATCCAGCCAGGACAGCGGGGAGGCAGCAAAAATGGATTACTGCGGGAAGGTCACCTTTGCGCTGGGTCCATAGGAGGCGTCCAGCATGAGGACCGAGCCCCTTGCCGTGATTTTGAAGTCCCTGCCTTCGGAGGCGTTCACATCGAGAGTGTCGCCGCTTTTCGTGATCCGGTAGTCCGTGCCGTATGCGGCATCAATGTCCACCCTTTCGCTCGATTCTCTGATGCGATATTGTTTGTCATAGTTGGACGAGATCGTGGTCTCGCTTCCCTGTTTTTGCAAGGAGTAATCCCGCCCGGAAGATGCGTCCACTTCCATACTGTTCTGGCCGCTTTTCACGGAATATCGTTTGCCGTTGCTTGTGTCAATTTCCACGACTCCATTTCGAAGCTCTGCCGTGTAGTCCCGCCTTGGGGTGTGAATCCTGGTCTTGCCGTCTTTCTCCTCAATGACATAGTCACCCTGATTGGGACCGTGGATGGTGGTCTTCTGACCTTCCCGGAGAATCTCCAGGCGGTCTCCCCCGAACTCCTCGATCGTTGTTCGACCTTGAGGTACAGGGATCTCGAACATGTCCGCCGGGCCTTCGTCAAATTGCTCATAAACCACCCCTGTTACCTGGCCTGAGGTGGGAGAGATGAGAAGCTCATGGGACTGCTTTCGGTCTATGGAAAGCGGAAGCCCTACCCCCAAGAACTTGCCTTTGTCGTCAAGGACGACGCCCAGGTAGGGTTCAGAAGCTATTCCAAAATGAAATCCTGTGTTGATCATGACAGTGCCTCCTATGCAGCTTTCTTCTCCTCCTGAACCATCTCCACGGTCTGGTCAATCATCTTGATAGCCAATCCTGTCGCGATGCCGAGTCCGATTCCGACCCCTGCGCCGATGCCGATTCCGGCGATGGTTCCGGCGATGGGCCCGAACTTGGCGGAATTGAAGGTTTTCGAGACTTCCTTCATCTTGATGGATCCGTCTTCTCCATATTGGGGAACATCCCGGTAGACGGGGTCCTTGTCGGAGCCGGGAAGGCGGAGCGTGCCGTCCGGATAGCGCTCATATTTCTCCCCCAGAGGACGTGTGTCCATGCTTGGGAAGTAGGAATAATGCGTGTCAGGGACATCGCCCAGGTATTTTCTCGCAAGATCGGGCTCCTGCCAGGTTTGCGTGACCGACTGATTGTGAGTCTGCTGCTGCACGGCAGCCTGGTAGCCCACATACCCTCCCACTCCGGCGCCTACCACGCCGCCGATTGTGGCCGTGGCTTTCAGGAAGTCCTCATTGTTGCTGTAGACCTTCTTGAGGGCATTGACGATCCCGCCTCCCGAGGGGGTCTCCGAGTCTTGTCGTTGTTTCTTCTTCCCGTATGAATAAGAAGCCGGCGCATCATAGGGCTCATCGCCATCCAGCTTGGAGAAGAGCGCATTTGCCGCCACATTGACGACAAAACCGATTCCGGCGCCGACCGCCATTCCGCCCATAACCCCGACAAATCCGCCCAACACGGGATCCAGTCCCTCTGAATGGGAATATCCTGTGGCTACCTTGTATTCTCCGACTTTTTTCCAGGCGATATCGGGGGAGAAGCGGTGCCAGTATCCATGAATGTGGTCTTCCGTGTATGTTTCCGTGTGGGTGTGAGTCTCATAGTGGGTCGAGCAGTCCGTGGACGGCTCGTTTCCGTGGTAGACGGTTTCACAATCGGTGACAGGATGAGTCTCCGTATATTCCCGGGTGTAAACGTGAACATGAATATCGGGATCGGAATGAAAGTGAAACCCATTCAAGGTAGGATCCTTGGTATCCTAGCGGCGGCTTCGAACCCGGCTTTTGTGCCCAGAATGCCGCCCGCAGCAGCTCCCAGGGAGGCGCCTAAAGCGACAATTTTCCCTGACTGGACAAAATCACGGACAGGTGAGCCCTTTTCGAGAAAAGTCTTGACCGAGAGAGCCATTGCAGTATCCCCTTCCCAAAAGGTTCAGAGTTTCCCCTTCCCTATTTAGATTCTCTCATGGGGATACATTAAATGCAAGGCAACGGATGTTTCGGCAATGTAAATTTTCTATCGAACCCCGGCAGTCGCAGGGGCCTCGGCGCCGATCTGCTCTGTCAGCTCATCGAGGGCATGGGCTGTCCAGGCGAGAATGCCTGGATGGAAATAGAGCTCATCCTCCAGAGAAGCCTCCTCGGCGACCAGTGAGCGCATTTGCCAGTCCACACCGAACTGGAGGTCTATGTAAATGCTCACAATCAGGTCTACATCGCCGTCACCGGCGGCCATCAGTCTGCTGATCTCCTTTGAGTACTGGACGCATTCCAGGTAAAGATCGCTGAGCTTCTCGCTCACACTCTCCAGAACCCGATCAGAGAAGTTTGCCGTGCGCAGCTTCACTCGAAGCTGATCCCTCAGTTCGTCTCTCTGAGAGACGAACTCATCCCTGGATGCCTCGGGCGAGAAAACCGTATCCTCGTCTTCCTCTTCGAGCTTGCCGATTTTTTCTTTCATCCCGTATTCCTGCTCTTCCGATTCCTCTTCTTCATCCTCGAAGGCGCCTTCGTAAGTTTCATCCAGTTTCTCTGCCAGGAACTCCGATGAATGAGAGACATTTTTGACATGCCTCAATAATGCCATTCCACATTCGCGAATGTACAGGAATGACTTGATGAATTCCGCAATATCCCCGTCCGGCGCTTTCAGCAAGCGCTCCACAAACTCGATGTAATCCAGGGTGAGTGTATAGATCTGACCCAAATAAAAGGCGGGCTTCACGATGGCAAGCTCATTGCAACCGGTCGAGGCAATTTTTTCGTAAACCTTGTATGAAATGTCCGTTGCCGTAGTATGCTCTAAAACCTTTTTCCGAATGTCTTCCCAAAACGCCATGCTTTTTTCCCCTTTCAAGTTGCTTCAGTTAGGATTTCGATGTCTCCGTCAAAAGACCCACGATTTTCTTCCTGAGCTCGTCCCCGTCCATGTGGGGATTGAGTCCTCCTATGCCGCGGGCAAGCTCCACCTCATGCAGCTCATTTTCCAGCCAGGCGCGGAAGTCTCCCCTGCTCTGATGGAATTTGATCGAATGGACATCCACTTCCTTTATGCAGGCGAGAAACTCCTTGAGAGACGCCGCTCTGAGCCCCAGGAAA
>JACPDT010000275.1 GCA_016183865.1 Armatimonadota bacterium
AGCAGTTGTCCTCCCTTGGGACGGTGATCTCCTCCGACCCTCCCGAGAGCGCCCTGGAAGAAAACGAATCCGTACTCGATATGCAGGTCCTCCTTCAGTCCGAGATCCCTTTATCCGATCTCAAGACAAAGCTTTCCCGCCTGGCTGAGACCCAGGTGACGTTCAAGGAGAAGGAAGAAGCCCCCCACCCTGTGCAGACTCGCGAGCCTTCCCCAGCCCGCACAGGCACGGCCCCTGCCGGCCCGTCCCATCTGCCGTCCCCCTGGGCTCTGGGAGCGGCAGGGGAGGTTTTTTTGCTTCTTTCTCGAAAGATCGCCCAACTCACACAACAGGAAGAGCAGCTTGAGAAACTAAAAGAGAATCTTCGCACCAGGTACCCGGCAGACCATCTGGTTTCCGATCTCACCGAGACTGCCCGCGGAATAGACCACACGGTGAGGGAAATGAAAGGGCAGATCATGGCCGCCTATCTCGGCGCCCTGAAAGAGAAGCTTCAGGAAGTGCCGGTTCAAGTGAGCGCTCTTATGGGAAAATTGCTGGCAGAAGTAGAGGCCGTATCTGACGTGAATATGGAGACATTCGAGGCGGAGCTGGATCGGTTGATCGCCATTCTGACGGACCTCCGTCAGGATCTTCGAATGCTGAGGAGCTGAACGCATGTCCGACAACACAATTCTGATTGTGGATGACGCGCTGTTTATGCGCCAGAGGTGTCGGAAGCTTCTGGAGAAGAACGGCTACCATGTGGAGGAGGCCGAGAACGGGGCCAAGGCGATCTTCAAGTACCGCCAGGTGAACCCTGATGTAGTTCTCCTGGATATCACCATGCCCGTGATGGATGGAATCACATGTGTCCAGAAATTGATGCAGATTGACCCTGCCGCAAAGATCATCATGGTGAGCGCCATGGGCCAGCAGGGCATGGTAACCCAGGCCATCGTGTCCGGCGCCAGAGATTTTATTTTGAAGCCCTTCGATCCGGACCGCATTCTAGAAACTCTGAACAAGGTTTTGAATGAGAAACCCCCTTCCCCTGAAGGGGAAACCCCAGGGGAGGAAGCTCTTCAGGAAGACAGCTCCTGGGACAGGGACGACTACTCCTGGCTGGAGCAGGGTGAAGGATGAGCCAAGACCACCTTTCTGAAGATCTCGAAGCTTTTCTTGCAGACGTAGAAGACCAGTTGAAGTCTTTGGAGAGCGGAATCCTGCAATTGGAGCAATCCGGAGGAGAGCCCGATCTTCTGAGAGGACTTTTTCGTGCCGCCCATACGCTGAAAGGTGCTTCCGCCACATTCGGATATCCCAGAATGGTGGAGCTTACCCATCTTCTGGAAAGCCTGTTGGATGGTGTGTCCCAGGGAGACATAAAGGTCACCAGCAGGCTTATAGACACTTTGTTCAAGAGTCTTGACGCTCTCAATGCTCTCACCGATGAGCTGGTGGCCCCTCCGGACGTGGTGTATGATGTGAAGCCTCTCATAGCCGTCCTCAGTGAGCTTCTTGATCCCGGCGCCACCCAGGAGGCCATAGCCGCCCCGCCTGAAACCCACAAGGGGGCGCCGGAGGCACCGCCGACACACTCCTCTGCGGAGAGGGAGGATGGAGAATCCTTCAGGGACCGCGCCCTCCTGGCCCTGGAAAGCGGAAAGGGGGGGGAAGGGGATCCTTATGCCATTGCGGTTCAATGGCATCCGAAATGTCCCACCCCCGCAATCAGAACCCTTCAGCTCCTGAAGAAGCTGATCCGGAGGGGAACTCTTTTTGCGAGCGATCCTCCGATGGAGGAAATCGAGAACGGACAGGTGGGGCATGCCCTCAAGCTGGCTCTTCTGTCAACAGCAAGACCGGATGTCCTGGAATCCGAAATCTGGACCGTGCCGGAAGTGGATTCCGCACAGATCGCTCTTTTGACCGAGCCCTTGGAGGTCCCTTCTGACGTCCCTGTTCCGACAAGGCCTGCCGAAGATGTGGAGGCGCCTGCCCCTGCGACGGAAGCAAAAGCCATAAAGACCATTCGCGTGGACGTCGCCCGACTGGACAACTTGATGAACCTTGTGGGAGAGCTGGTCATAGACCGCAACCGCCTTTTCAGCCAGCTCAAGGACATTCAGCGGGACTTTCCGCTGCCTGCCCTCAAGGGGGCCATCTCAGAGGTAGGTGAGACCCTCTCTCATGTCGGCCGCATGTTGACCGACCTGCAGGAAGAGATCATGAAGAGCAGGATGGTTCCCATTGACAACATTCTGAGCAAGTTTCCCCGCATGGTCAGGGATCTGGCCTCCAAGGAAGGCAAGAAGGTGCGCTTCACCGTGGAAGGCGGGGAAACGGAGTTGGACAGGTCTATACTGGAAGAGATCAAAGATCCTCTGATCCACATCCTTCGGAACTGTGTGGATCACGGCATAGAGCCGCCCGAAAAGCGAACAGTCTCAGGGAAAAATCCGGAGGGAATTCTCCATTTGAAAGCCCAGCACATGGAGAATCTGATAGTCTTGTCCATCGAAGACGACGGCGGTGGAATTGATGCAGAGAGGGTAAGAGCCTCCGCCGTCAAGAAGGGTTTTCTTTCCCCCCAGAACGCGGAGCAGCTTACCGACAGGGAGGCCCTTGATCTCATCTTTACGCCCGGTTTTTCCACATCCGAGCAGGTCAGTGAAATTTCGGGCAGGGGAGTGGGAATGGACATCGTCCGTCACAATCTGGCGCGGATCGGGGGGTCTCTCCAGATGGAAACCCGGGTGGGAAAGGGCACCCGCTTTCTCATGAAGCTGCCTTTGACCCTGGCCATCATTCAGTCCCTCTTGATTCGGGTCAACAAGCGCGTTTATGCCATACCTCTTTCTTTCGTAGAGGAGACACTCAGGATTTTTCCAACCGACATTCAGACACTGAAGAACAGGGAAACCATATTTCTAAGGGGCAAAGTGCTGCCTCTCATCCGATTGTCCCAGATCCTTCGGAGCCACCGATCGGTTATTCAGACCAATGGAGACAAGATTTTTGTGGTTGTTGTAGGTTTCGGGGGCTCCAGGCTGGGGCTTATCGTAGATTCTTTGATCGGTGAACAGGAGATCGTGATCAAGCCCCTTGGCGCCTTCTTGGGAAACATAGGAGGCATCTCCGGCGCCACCATCTTGAGTGATGGAAGGGTATCTCTGATCCTGGATATTCCGACACTATTGAGCACTGTGAAAGAGCAGGGACAACGAGATCTCGTCTCGGCGCAAGCCTGAGTTCGCAAGGAAAGGGGGGTTCAAAGCTGCCGAATTCCCATAACTTCAGAGTTACAGAAGGCCAGTTGAAGCACCTCAAGAGAATCTCTGAGGATGGCAGTAGTATGGCCAGCAAGGCAATATCCAAAATGCTCGGCTTTTCGTTTCAAATAACGCCGCTGGCCAATTCCGTCATACCCATTAAGAAGATTCCTTTCCTTGTGGGAGAGGAAGCCATGGGGATCACCCTGGGGATGTACATTTCCTTTTCAGGCGATCTTGTGGGGCATATCGTGCTGCTCCTGGGTACCGAAAGCGCTCTGAGCCTTTCGGACATGCTTCTGGAACGGGCTGTAGGCGGTACAAAATCCCTTGAGGCGGAAGAGCTGGATGCCTTGATGGAGATTCACAATGTCATCAGCGGGTTCTTTATCGGCGCCATTTCGGACCACTACGGGATGGACGTGCAGTTGACCTCTCCGGTGAGCGTTATGGACACCGGTCCTGCGATTCTTGATGAGATTCTTGTGAATCTGAGTCTCGAAAGTGACGATACTCTTGTGATTGAGACCACTTTCTCCCAGGCCGCCGATCATGGGGGTCCGGTGAGGGGGTATTATCTGATTCTTCCAAACCTCACTTCTATCAAGAAGATGTTTGGTCAACTTTAACGGGGGGAATATGTCTAAGATACTCATCGTGGACGACTCCGCTTACGTGCGGAGGAAGAGCAAGCAGCTCCTTGTGGACATGGGCTTCGATGTGGAGGAGGCCGGGGACGGAACGGTCGCCCTTTCGAAGTACCAGGAGTGGAAGCCCGATCTTGTGCTTCTGGATATCACCATGCCCGAAATGGACGGCGTCACCGCTGTTGAAGAGCTCATGAAACTGGACTCCAAAGCCAAGATTGTGATCTTGACCGCCATGGCCCAGCAGAGCACCCTGTTCAAGGCCGTCAAGGCGGGGGCCAAGGAGTATCTACTCAAGCCCCTTGACGAGACCCAGGTCAAAGAGGTTATCGAACGCGTCTTGAGTGAAGACTAGGAGGGCCATACGGTGGAAATCAAACTATACGATGATTTTGTCTCCGTCGCCAACGAGGTTCTGAAAAAAGAGGTCAAGGCCGAGGCCAAGAAGGGACGTGTCTCCATCTGTCGGACCCCTTTTGCGGGAAACGACATCAATGTGCTCGTCGGGGTTACGGGAAACATTGAAGGGGTTGTCATTTACGGAATGTCCAATCAGACGGCACTGGCCATGGCCTCCATCATGATGGAAGAGGAATTTCACAAGGTTGATGAGATGGTTCTTTCAGGAATCGCGGAGCTGGGCAATGTGATCACAGGTCTGGTTTCCAAGGAGATCGAGCAGAAGGGCTACACGATTGATCTGTCTCCTCCGACTCTGATTGTGGGCAAGGGTACCTCCATTTCCAGCCCCAACATCCAGAGAATCGTGGTTCCTCTCACAACAGAGCATGGCGCACTGGAAGTCAATATTTCATTGCGGGAGAGACAATCCAAGGGAGGTCGCTGAATGGGACAAGTAGCTCGATATCGCTGCAAATCGTGCGGATCCGAATTTCAGGCCCAGGAGGGGGGCGGGTTTACCTTTGAGCTGTATCGCTGTGAGAAATGCGATCTGGTGAAATCGGTGCCTGTGGAAGGGGATGAAAGAACCCCCGCTCAGGAACCCGGAACGTGCGGATCCTGTGGAGGCAGGCTCTCCAGGGATCTGGCGCCCATGTGCCAGAAGTGTCGCACCCGGGAGACGGAGTGTCTTAATGTAGTATCTTTTTACGACTGACCATGCTCACTCCCGAAGTCGCTCTTACGCTCAAGACGGAAGTGGAGAAGATCCTCCAGGGTCAGGATTCGCCTTCCGGAATTTCTGTTCTTTACCTCTATTGCCTGAGAAACAACCCGAAAGAAGAGGAAGAGCTGGAGATCGCTTACGATTTGGAGCGCATCCTGGAGTTCGGCCGAAAGATCGCTCATGTCTCACTGGAGATGGGGACCCTTCAGGAGCTTGTAAAGGGCTCTGTGGACGCTCTGATCACCGACACCATTCGGGATTCTTTGATCTATTTCGAGGAATTCTTCAAAAAGGGAGACCTCACTCTGGAGCGGATTCTTTTTGACGGAACCGCATACCTCCTGGGGCGGTGGGAAGATTACGCCTTTGTTCGGGGCAGCAAAGGCTCCGTAAGAGTTCGAGGATGGCAATTCTGCCTGGAGCTCGAGAAAGATCTCTGGGATCTGGCCTTCCGAGGTCGAAACGGGACGGCAAGGGCGGTTGCGACCTTCGAGGAAGCCAGGAAAACGGGAGAAGCCATATCATGGGTCATCAAGCAATTTGAGACCCTTGAGCCCGACAAGCGGTTCTCCCTCGTCATCTGGATCTACCAGCTTCTCATCCTGTTCTTCACCATTCACCTTCTGGCGAAATTGGAGGCCTTTCTTTAATCGCCCCGAACCTGTAGCACTCTTGAAAGATCCCCTCGCGTGACTACTCCCACCACCATTCCCTCCGACAGGATCGGAATCAAGCCCACTCCCCAGGCTGCCATCCGTCCAAGAATCTCGTATGCGCTCTCGTCGGGAGCGGCGCAGACCACCCGGGAGATGGGTGTCATGACATCCCGAATTTTCTTCTCCGACCATAACGATTTCTCTACTTTTCGAAGGTCCGACAGGGCCACCAGTCCTGTCACCAAGTTTTCATCCATCACAGGGAGCCACTTGTGCCGCAACGGCAGAAAATAGCGGTCTGCCGCTTCATCGAGAGACGTGTCGGCAGGGATCGTGTCAACCAGGGGAGTCATAATGTCTCTCACTTTCAGGGCGCCGAGGGCTTCCCTGGCGAGAATCTGCCGGTATCCCGTTCTGGCAGCCTGATCCAGGAACCATCCCAGGAAAAGAAGCCAGACCCCTTCCAGGAAGTGCCGCAAAAAAAGATGCCAGACCCCCCCCACGGCGAAGAGGAGAGCCACCCCCTGTCCCAGGCGGGACGCATATTTTGTCGCCCTTCGGAGATCCTTGAAGAAATACCACAGAACCGCCCTCACGATTCGTCCGCCGTCCAGCGGAAATCCTGGAAGAAGATTCAGGAGGCCAAGGAAAAGATTGACGAATGCCAGATAGCGCGACAGAGCCTTGACCCAGAGGAAAGCCGACAGATCGCTCAAGTGGATCAAATGGAAAACAAAGGAAAGAACGAAACTTGTCAACGGCCCGGCCGCTGCTATGGCAAGCTCCTCGCCCGGGCCGTGGGGCTCCTCATCCATCCTGGCTACCCCGCCGAAGATGAACAAGGTGATGCTTGAGATGGGAACATGGCTTCTCAGAGCCACGAGTGAGTGTGACAGCTCGTGAAGCAGAATGGAAGAGAAAAGAAGCACTGTTGCCAGGATCCCTGTCACAATGGCCGCAGGGGGAGAAAGAGAAGGATAAGCCTCAGGAAAGTACCGAAAGGCCAGGTCCCAGGTAATCAGCCCGAAAACGATGAGCCAGCTATAGTGAACTCGTATCGGGATTCCGAAAACACGCAGAATTGTGATGGATCCGTCCATTAAGGATCAACCAGGGTCACCGAGTAAGGCTGCACAGGCTGCACCCGGTTTTTCACGGGAATGGGCTCGAACTTCACCGCCTTTACGAAATTCTTGACCCGTTGGTAGACGCTGTCGGCTATGAAAACCTCGCCTGTTCTGGCGTTGCTTTCGAGCCTGGATGCCACATTCACGTTGTCTCCTATGACCGTATAATCCATTCGTGTCTCGGCGCCTATGTTTCCTGAGATGACCTCCCCTGTATTGATTCCGATCCGGACTCTCAGGTTACCGAGCCCCTGGCCTACCCAGGTTTGATCCATCAGGGCGGTCTCTTGTTGCATATCCACTCCGCACCGTACAGCCCTGAGGGCATGATTGTCCCTCTCGTCCTTGGGGAGAAAGACCACCATGATGCCGTCGCCGATGAACTTGTCCAGGATTCCCTCATGTTTCTCAATGATTCCATTCATGGCTGAATGGTACTTGTTGAGCATGTCCAGAAGCTTCCTGGGCGGCGCCGTTTCGGCGATGCGCGTGAATCCCTCGATGTCGGAAAAGAGGATGGTGCAGTCAACGGTGCGGATGGGCGCTGCCAGGGCATGCTCCCTGCCGCGCTCGATTTCTTCCACAACCGATTTGGGGACATACATTCCCAGCTTGTCTCTTTGAATAGTGAGCCAGCGCTCCCGCTCAAGGGCCTGGTGCAACTCGTCCGCCTTGCGCCTGATCTCCTGATAGAGTCTGGCGTTCTCGATGCCGATTGCCGCGTGGTGGGCGAAAGATGTAAAGGTCTGGAGATCTTCCGAATCGAAGCTTTCCTTTTCCTTGCTGTTAATGACCTGAACCACCCCGAGGATCCGGTCCTGAATCTTGAGGGGGACACATAAAATGGATCGTGTGCGAAATCCTGTCTTCTTGTCCACATCCCGGTTGAAACGGGAATCCTGGTAGGCATCAGGCACAAGAAGGGGGTCGCCGGTTTGCGCCACCCAGCCCGCTATGCCCAGTCCCACTTTCAATCGAACCTCCCTCAGGGCCTCTCCCTTTTCGCCTGTAGCCACATTGAAAACCAATTCCCGGCCGGTCTCATCCAGGAGCATCAGAGAGCTGGCCTCTGCACTCATGACCTCTTTGCTCTTGCCCATGATCATTTCCAGGAGCGGCTGGACTTCCATGACAGAGCTGATGGCAGAGGCCACGAGGTTCAGAGCATTGCTTTCCGCCAGCCGGTACCTCAATGCCGCAGTGGTCTCCTGGACTTTCTGCTCAAGCTCGTCATTGAAATGTTGAAGCCTTTCCAGGAGGAGCAGGTTCTCTTTGTTGAGCTTCTCCAGGGCCAGATTGCGCTCTTTCAGTTGTTCCGACAGAATCCGGTTTTGCCTGGCCATGCGATATTTTCCGGAGGCCTTCTGGGCGGCCAGGATCACGGTGGTGGACACATCCTTGTCCTTTACGAGATAATCGGAGGCGCCACGCTTCATGGCCTCAATAACGGTGTCCAGATCAGTGGTCCCGGAAAGCACGACAACAGGAAGGTCAGGCCTCACCTCCTTGAGTCTGGATATGAGGGTGAGCCCATCCATTTGCGGCATGTCCATATCGGTGAGGACGACTTCGAATTCGTCGTCCTTGAGCAAGTCAAGCACCTTCTGCCCGTTATCCGCAGTTTGGACGGCATAACCTTCACTCTCCAATGTTTCCTGAAGGATCTGTCTCACAAAGCGGTCATCATCCACCACGAGGACTTTCGTCCGACCCGAATCAGAACTCACTGTGTTTCGCTCCTGTCGCGGTCTTCTCCAAGTTCTGTTCGACCGAAGAGATGTAGCGTCCTTCTGAAATCAAATGAGTCTCGTGGAAGATCCGGCGGGACAGGGAACTACTCCCTGAGAAACAGGCCCGACACAAATCCCATCACGCCTTGGCGCGTCTCTGGGACGATCTCGGGGCACTCCTCGACTGCGCTCCTCAACGTATGCGCTTCAGCGCAACTCAGGTGCTGGAATGGGGTGACGGGTGAGAAATCCTCAACGAAGTGTCAAGCTGCCTTCTTTTCTCAGGAGCTTCAGATGCCTGTACCCGCCCCACAGGGCTGCCCCGATGGCTCCGGCGTAACCGGCATCAGGATGGGCCCGTATCTCGAAGACCTTTTCCCCCTCCTCCAGGGACTCCCTGAGGGCTTGCAGCAATCCTTTGTTCAGGGCCATCCCGCCGGTGAGGGTGATGGGGGATTCTCCCCTGAGGGAGCTCAACAGTTTGATGATTCTTCCCGCGATGGAGAGATGGATTCCCTTTATGATGTCCGGGGTCTTGATTCCTCGGGAGACCATGTTGATGACATCCGTTTCCGCAAGGACCGCACAGATGCCGGACGAGACTTCGGGTTGCGTGGATTTGAGGGAAATATCCCCCACTTCCTCGACGGAGAGGCCCAGATAGCGGGAGATGTTCTCCAGGAACTGTCCAGAGCCGGAGGCGCATTGCCCGGTCATCTTGTAGTCTTCCACCCTTGCGTTTTCATTGATTCTAATGGCCCGGACATACAGTGCGCCCAGGTCCACAACCGTTCGGGTGTCGGGAAAAAGGAAATGGGCGCCTTTTGCGTGGGTGGTCATGCCGTAAAAATGCCCGCGCTTTCGCTTGACGAGATCCCCTTCACCTGTTGAGGCAAGATAGGCGATGTCCTCATATCGGAGGCCGTGGCCGGAGAGCATGGCCTGGGTCATCTGCTCCGCAACCTGCGCGGGATCCCGTTTCCGGATCTTCTCTGTATCCTTATCAAGGATTTCCGGATTCTCGGAATAGCGCAAAAGGACTAGCTTGATATAATTGCTCCCCACATCAATGCCCATCGTGAGCATAGACATCACTTCCTCCCTCGTCCGCGGGTTGCGGCGAGATCAAGATCAATCTTCAGATTCCTTCTTGCAAACATGGCCCCGCCCAGTGCGCCCATGAAGATGGAATCCGTGTGAATATTGATGACGATGTCCTCCCCGTAATTCTCCTTGACAAGTGCAGTGAGATGTTTGACCACTCCCTGGTTTCTGGCAACGCCGCCCGTAAAGGTGAACTCATTGAATACCCCGCCGGAGCGGGCGATAAGGGACATGGCGCGCATTACGATCGCCTTGTGAAGTCCCCCCAGTATGTCCTCGCGCCTTTCCCCCAGGTTGGTCAACTCACGAAGCTCCGCGCCCGCAAAAACGGTACAGGTGGAGCAGATGGTGACATCCTTCTCCGCGGCCAGGGCGAGGGGTCCAAGCTCATTTAAGGAAATGCTCATCTCGTCCGCTATGTATCCGAGGTACCTGCCGCAGCCTGCGGCGCACCTGTCGTTCATCTGGAAACTGGTGACAAGGCCGTATTTGTCCACCTGGATGGCTTTTGTATCCTGTCCGCCGATATCCAGCACGGTTCTCGTATTCGGGAAGATGGCATGGGCGCCGAAGGCGTGACAGAGAATCTCGGAACGAATGCATTCATGGGGGAAGGGCAGCAATGCGCGTCCATAGCCGGTTCCCGTCATATTCTCAATGTGGAATTCTAGATCAGCCACCTCGTCTATATGAGCCCTCAATGTATCGGCAGCATCCTTGAAATTTCCTTTGAGCAGATTGAGCTCAGCGTTGAAATGATGGGGAGCGTTTTCTGATTCGGCATCAGGCAGGAGATCGTATTGTCCTTTGATGATATCCATGGCATCATGCACAAGTGTCCGAAAATCAAAATGGATGACCTCATTTTCCGCAGGGGTGATGCTCTTGTCCCACAGGGTCATCATGGTCTCGAACCAGCGTTTGTCGAGTTGCGCCACTTCCTCGTTGTATTTCTCGGCAACGATGTCCCGAAAGAACTGATTTTGGGCGCCCAGATTCTCACGGAGGTAGTCGTTCTTGATTCTCGGCTCAATTTTCACCAGTATGTCATTCAAGAACCCCTGAAACATGCCCCTAGAATCGCCGGAAAGATAGGTCCCTGCCGTTTTGATCAGCTCCTGATGAAGCTTGTCCAGCTTGATCTTGAACTGAAGATACTGAAATACATTTTCCAGATCCTGTATATATTGCCTGTATTCGGGCCGGAGCCTTATCTCAGTTTCCAGATTCTTCGTGAGAGTGGAAAACCGCGCATTATAGACTGCCTCCATCCGGGCAATTTCCGCGGCAACGGAGTAATTCGCCCGGGTGTTTGTGATGCCCCGTCCGATGATCCTGTCCTCATCATCAATGATGACCGCTTTTGAGGTTGTGGATCCGAGATCCACGCCCAGGTAGTACTTCACTTTGGCGCCTCTTGCTCCATAATGATCTTCCTTTGCTCCAGCATCTGAAAATAGGAGTCGAGCCGGTTCTTGATATTGGCATAGGAGAAATACCGCGGATCCACCAGATCCGACTCGATGAAACCAACCGGTATGCCCAGTCTCTGCTCGATTTCACGCATCATGAGCAATTGTCCCGCTGAGAAGGAGTTGCAGCTTTTTATGGAATTGATGAGAAATCCGTCCGCCCGGTATTCCCGTATGTAGCTGGAAAGCAGCTCAATCCGCTGGGGAAGATTCATATTTGTATAGCAGCTCATGCAGTATTCCGAAAGGCTCTCAAGCGGCCTTTGCGGGTCATGGCGAAAGCCGGTGTCGAAGACCCCCCCTACTTTCGTGTACGAGGAAGCCACAATCACGGCACCTGCATCATAGAAGATCTTCCAGAATTCCCTGAAGCTCGTCCAGTTCGGGGGTCCTTCCACAACAAGGCGGAACTTCTCTTCCTCGATTTCCCCCTCAGGGGTCACCGGGCCGAGACCCAGCCTGAGCCTTTCCTGCACTTCCTGATAAAGCTCTCTGTAATATTCCACGGCTTCCCCAGTTCCTCGGAAAGCCGTAAACATGGGTCCTATGTAATAAACGCCCGCAAAGTAAGCATCAATGGGGGAAGGCTTGCTCTTCGCCGTTTCCAGCACTTTCACCAGAAGGTCTTCCGCTCTTACCGAATCCTCCATCATGGCGGAAAGGCGGGAATAATCAAGCTTCTTCCCCGCCGTTTTTTCCATTTTCGGAATCACGTCTTCCTTCAATTGCCGAACCATGTAAGCCAGCATGTCTTCCGTGATTCTTCCATCCTCCTGGTAGGGGGTGTGAAGCATGGCTACAGGAACGCCTGGATACA
The DNA here is from genome assembly GCA_016183865.1 of Armatimonadota bacterium. Classification (GTDB taxonomy): domain Bacteria; phylum Vulcanimicrobiota; class JACPDT01; order JACPDT01; family JACPDT01; genus JACPDT01. The sequence continues at coordinate 11,934 of JACPDT010000275.1, forward strand.
ATCGCTCCAGGTTCTCGAACCATTTCATGAAAGTAAAGCAGCCTGTGTAGCTCAAGAGGAGTAGATCCGGTTCAGGCAGCTTTTCCCCTGTGGGGCCGATATTCCCTGAAAGCATCATTCCGATGTCGCACTTCACGTATGTGCAGACATCCTCGGAATGTCCCGCCTTCTCCGCATCCCGTATGTAGGCGGCGGATTTCTTTCTCATCCCTGACTGGAGGGCATTGATTTCGGGATAAACCGGGAGCATGTCCAGGGCGAGAATCAATTCCGTCAGGTTTCCGGGAACAAAGGTGTAGACCACCTTTTTTCCCATCTCTTTCGCATGGCTCAATTCCTTGAAAAGCTTCGCCAGCATTTCTTTCTGGATCACCATGCTTCGTTCTTTGAGGACTTCTCTTGCGGCGCTTTTCACTGGTTTACACCCACAACTTTATGGAATCGGAAAAAGTCCCGGCCTGTTCCCGGATCACCTTGAACTGCCCTGTGTTCTCATGAAACTGAAAATTGATGTGGTGAACGCCCGCCCCGTCGCAGGCCTTCTGCAGCTCCGGCCGGTCCAGGAGGGCGGGATCGCAAAAGCTGGCGGCACAGAAAATGACGCCCTCCGCTTTTCGCTTTCTTACCAGCTCCACCAGCAGTTTTCCTTTGGGGTTCCCCACATCGTACACGGCGGATGAGAAAACACTTTGCCCGAGATATGCCGCCACGATGGCGCCCAGGGGATCGTCCGATGTTTCGTCAATATCTCCCTTTATCCACCTCAAGCCAAGCATGAAATCATCATCCACGATATAGCAGCCCGCCATCTCCACCGATTTGATGAGACCCACGGGAGGCTGCTCGCAAAAGGCGCCGGAAACTACGACCCGGATGTTGTCAAGGGCTTCCCCTGAGTCTTCCCGCAGATACTGCGCGATCTCTTCCAGTACCCGGTTGTGCTCCTCCACAGGGATCACAAGCCCAGACCTCAGGATGTGATATAGATCCTCCGCCGTGAGCCTCCAGGGGTAATCCTGCCGAATGTCATAAATTTCTTCCATGAGACGGCGGTTCTTGTTGTACAGTCCGATTGCATGGTTCAGCTTCTCTGTCGTGATTCGCGCGCCGTTTACCCGAAACATGTCCTCCACGAATTTCTCGATCTGCCGGCGATAGAAGACCCCACCGATGGAAGGATCGAAATTCTGCGGGAAATCCAGATATCGGGCGAATTTCCCTTTTCCCGCGAGCTGAAACATACCGGAAAGATTCCGGACACAATCACATATGGAGGGGAAGAGGAAGCCGTCGAAGCTCTCGAAGCTCCCGTCCAGCAAGAGCTCAATGACTCCCCTGGGGAGGTGGCAGATATAGGACTGATAATAGGCATCACCCTTGATGACCTGTTTTCGGTCCCCCACACCCATGATTCCGACCGCCAGGCCCC
>JACPDT010000283.1 GCA_016183865.1 Armatimonadota bacterium
ACTTGCTTCCCACCTTAATTCAGTGGTATTGCACCTGACCTCCCCCGTCAAGGGGGAGGAAATCGCACCGAGGCAGCGAAAAAGTCCCACACGGGATCCGTGGGACTTTTGTTTTCGTGATCTGAATTTTCACCTTCAGTCCGGCCCGGGCCAGCATGGCGATGAGCGTATCAACGCTGAAGACGTCTATCTTCCCCCGCATGAGATCACTGATCCGAGGCTGAGAGACTCCCAGTTTCAGAGCGGCTTCAGCCTGAGTCATCTCCTCTTGGCGGATGTATTTCACTACGGCAGCCATCAGCATGGCGCGAACCCGCAGATTTTCCGCTGCTCTCCGAAATGTTACGGAGGAGATTGCGCTGCCCATCAGGGCAAAAAACGGAACCTGTCGAGGTCGCTCTTGTTCGACTACTTCGGGAGAGAACGGCGCTGAGTTTCCCCGTCATTTCATCCCCTCAGCGATTTCATCCCGGTTTCTTTTTCCACCATCCCACGAATTGGGGAAATCAGGCCATCCAGGAGATTCTCCCACCTGGATGAGACGATTTTTCCGGCTCTTTCCAGGATGGGAACCAGGGCCTCCGCCTCGACGAAAACCTGGTGCTTGGCCTGTAACTGAAGGGAGTACTTTGAGGCGAGCTTCAAATACGCATCAGGCCATGCCTCTATGTAATATTGCAAGCGATCATATCCGCGCACGATCCGCTTCGGATCCAGGGAAAAGCAACTTCCAAGGGCCTCGCTCACCTCGACAATCGCTGAAGGCGCCTTGAAGGCACTCGCCAGAGCCTCGCAAAGGGCGGGGTTTCGGAGGGCGATCTCCCTTTCGATGGCCATTTCGATGAAATTGTGGGACTTCCAGGCAGCCGTCTCCCGCGGCAGATTGCAGGTTTCCTGAACTGAGGGGATGAGCGGCTTGCCCCATTCGAATGAAACACCCCTGTCATAGGGCTCATATTTCTCGTCACCGTAATAATCGAGGCCTTCGGGCTCGACTCCATGCATCAGAATCCCGAGTCCGAATTCGGCGAGTCTGCCGTTTCCGGAGGAACACTTCATGAAAGGCCTTCCGCAGCGGTGACTCTGATTCCAGCTCATCAGCCCGGCCACGGCCATGTCCGGGAAGAGACTTCCCAGGACGATGTGCGGGTTCAGTGTCCCCAACACCCTCTGTGCGACGTAAAGATGGGTCACAGGAAACATCACGTTCCTCCAGCTTCGCCCGATTCTAATGCTTCCTTCTCCTTTTGGAGGAGAGAGGCTTCAAAGCTCCGGAAAAAAGGATAATTCACGAGTGCGAGTATGAGCATGTTCAAGAATATCCAGAGAGGGGCCCGCGTGTCCCCGCCTGTCGCCAGATAAGCCGAAATGGGTGCAGGAATGAAAAAGGGCGGGTAAAAAATCACACGGCTCATCCACCCGGAGGCGATCAGGAGATAATCCGCAGTCGCCACGATCATGGGCCCCATGATGAAAGGGATGAAAAAAGCGGGGTTCATGACGAGGGGAACCCCAAAAATCAGCGGCTCATTGATATTGCAGAGGCCGGGCAGCAGGCTCAAACGGCCCAATTGACGGAGTTTTCGGGATCTGGAGAACAACATGAAATAGGGAAGGGCAAAAGTCCCCCCGCTTCCGCCCAGAAGGACCCAGTGGGCTCGTGCAAACTATGGGCCGCCACATTGGTCTGCAAGGCTGCCACATAAATGGGCGTAATGATGCCTCCCACTATCCCCGCCCCGTGAAGCCCTGCAAGCCATAGAGAAGACATTACGAGAAGAATCAAAAGCACCCATGGGAGCGAATCCCCAGCCCGAAGGAGGGGCTTGACGAGAAAATTGGCCACATCGTGAACAGAGATCCCCTGAAGGAAAAGAAAAAGAAGGATGCCCGCCAGGATCCCTGTTGTCATCAATATCCCGGGAAAAGGGCTTCCGGTTTTCCATAATCTGGCGATCAGAGCTTCTCCTCCAAGAAACAGGAGTGAGAGAATGATGGCCACAAAAAGGCCGGCCCGGGAAAGATAGAGAAACAAGCCTTCGAGACCGGACTGAATCCATCCATCTGCCGGAAGAAGGGTCAGGACGAACAAAAGGACCGAAAGCCCTGATCTGAGCCCCTTTAACGCCTTCGTGCCCTCAGCGCCCTTCCATGGAAGAGCTGCGGATACGCCGAATGCCATGAGTCCCAGACCACCGAGGAAAGCCTTCATGAACCGATCCCCGAGGCCGGGATGGGGGAAAAGAAAGAAGAATAGGATCGTTCCAGCCCCCAGGACAGGTACGGAAGCGGTGATTGAATCACGGAGGACGAGCAGAATCTTCAGGTCTCCAAGTTTCTCAAGCTTCTTGAAGACCTGATGAGCAAGGTCAAAGACCGCTTTTCTCATACGGGTGGATTCTTCGCCCTGCTCTGAATTCCCCTTGGACTCCTTCGATGCTGCCTGGGGGTCCTCCCGCCTTCGCCAGCCGCACGGAGACGCCAAAATCTTTCTCCGTCTCCTGAACTGCAATCTCGTATTTCATTCAACTCTATAGTGTTAGAGCCTCCCCAGCCAGTATTGTGGACGCCTTCGATGATGAGCAACCGCCAGTACTTGAACAGTGTCTGAAGCTTCACGATAAAGTACCGCATACGGGAATCGGTCCATTCGAATTCGCCTTACATCAGGATCAATTTCAATCGGATACCGTTGGGGCGACTTACATGCCCGCGCCAGAGTTTTTTCAAACTCCGCCAGATACGAAGCACCGAGCCCAGGCTTTTTTGACTCAAAGTAAGCAACAGACTCAAGGTGTTCGGCTTCCGCGGCTGGGTGGAATACATAGCTCACCGCAATAATGTCTGAGCTTTGCGTCTAACCTCGTCAGCCGGAACAGGCTGGACAGTACCTTCGTCGAGTTCCCGCGCACGTCGTTGTGCCTCCGCCAACCAATCATCTGCGATCTCGGCTTCAGATGGAGTATCAAGACTTAGCAATAATTTCTGGGCCAATTCTGCTCGTTCACCCTCCGATAGATGCAGAGCCTCATCCTCAATTCGCTTTAGTTTCATGTGTATGCCTCCGGGCGGAACGCTTAGTTCTTCCCCTCTTCCACAATCAACTCGACAGCCTCCGTCGGAGAAAGGTCAGGGCGTTTCTGGAGGATGTCGGCAACAGAAGAGGCCGCGCCGGCCCTTGCTGTAGTATCTCCGATGCGGCTGTTCAGCTCCTTCGTGGCGAGGAAGACGTCCTGGATGGTGATATCCTTACGGGACATCAATAGGGCTGACCAGGTCTTGAAGTGGGACCCCCGGGCAGAGCTCAGAGAATAAGCCT
>JACPDT010000039.1 GCA_016183865.1 Armatimonadota bacterium
GGATGGAACGATCCCTGAAACGGAGCACAAGCGATTGTCGGAGCTTGAGCAGGGTCAATCGGCGATCATCCGAAGGGTCTCCGACAGGGATCCATCGGTGCTCAAGTATCTGGCCCGCCTGGGTCTTTTTCCCGGCGCCCTCATCAAGATCCTGGATGTGGGGCCATTGGGGGACACGTTGATCATTTCCGCGGGAAAGAATGAGCATGCCTTTGGAAAAGAATTGTCCAGGAGAATTAAGGTTGAGGTCTGTTCCGAGAACGGGCTTCCCGCAGAGGAGCTGGAGGGTCTGGCAGCCTGGCAGTCGAGGGAGCTCCTCAGCGACTTCCGGTGCTGGCCCTGGTCGCGCCGTAAAGTCGGGTTGTCGAAACCACAGTTGCAAGCGATTCAGCAAGGAGGGGACCGGTGAGTCATTACGACCTTCTTCACACTCATGACCATACCTGCGAACCCTTGCACCGTCCCGACGTCCAGGAAAAGACCCTGGAAGGGAAATTCAAGTTCTCGGTCCTTTTCACTTTTGTAGTACTCCTGGCTGAGGTGATAGGCGGGCTTCTCACGAACAGCCTCGCCCTTTTGAGCGATGCGGCCCATGTTTTCGCCGATCTCTTCGCCCTGGCCCTCAGCCTGTTCGCCATTCGCCTTGCCCGCCTTCCCGCTTCCGGGCAGCGAACCTACGGGAACCACCGGACCGAGATCATTGCTGCAGCGACCAATGGTCTTTCTCTTCTTGCCATCGGGATCTGGATTCTCTGGGAGGGGGTAAAGCGGATCCTGAGTCCGGAGAAGGTCTTGAGCTTCGAGATGCTCATCGTGGCCGTTGCGGGACTTGTTGCAAATGTGATCATCGCCGTGATCCTTCACAACGAGGATCAGAAGAATCTCAATGTGAGAAGCGCCTTCCTCCACGTCATCGGAGACGCTGCTTCCTCAGTCGGCGTCATCATCGGCGGCGTGATCATGATGCAAACAGGCTGGTATGTGGCCGATCCGATCATCAGCATAGGGATCGCAGGAGTGCTTCTGTGGGGCGCAGGGAGGATCATCCTGGAAGCGGGCCACATTCTCTTGGAAGGGACTCCCAGAGGAGTTCATTTCGCCGAGGTCGTGAAGGCCATCAGTGGAGTCCCTGGAGTGAGGGATGTCCATGACCTCCATATCTGGAGCATTTGCTCCCACTACACAAGCCTGAGCACCCATGTTCTCGTTGAGGAGCAGAGCGTGCAGGAAACCCACGTCCTCTTGCGGGACATCGCTGCCATCTTACGGGAGCGCTTCGGCATTTTCCACACAACCATCCAGATCGAGTGCACCCAGTGTCTGGACGCTGCCAATGGCTTGCTCTGCAATTCCACCCATTAGCAGGCGTTCCGAAAGTTTACCATATGTTCACCCCGCATTTGTAGCTTTTAACCTCCTCCTGTGAGATAATCCAGGTGGTGTCCACAAGACGAGGAGGAGAAAGCATTGCAACCCTTGGATTCCTGCCCCATCGCCCGTACCTTCTCTTTTTCTCCGTCGTCCCGCGGTTCGAAGGATCTTGTTTCCGATGAGATCCTTCCCATTCAGGAGGCGAGGGACTGGCTTGTGGCGCCCCTTTTTCCCGAAAAAGAGGATCTTTTTGTCCTTCCAGTATATCTTCCAGGCGGCTCGTGGCCTCTGTACCTTGATTCACGAGGCAGAGCCGTCGTTCTCCCTTCAGGCTCGGGTGAGACGGTCCACATCAAGGGAGACGCCCTGGGTGAGGATATGGATTACCGAATCCGCCAGGATGGGCGCACTTTTACGCTGGATGGGGACACGGGAAAAACGGAGACCCATCTCCGCATCCTGGCTACGGACAACACCCTTGAGGCTAAGGGGACCGCCGGTGATTACAATGTGGACTACAAGGCCGAAGCCGGCTGAAGCGGCATGAAAGTCTTCGGTGAAGACGGCGCAAACATCGTGAACTACGCACTCAACATGGAGGGAGACGCCCTTTCCGTCAAAGGAGATGTGGGAGACCAGGATATCGCCTACAGTGTTGCTTTTGGAGACAAGAGTGTCCGCATTTCCGGCGATACAGGAGCGGATGACTCGGACTTGACGCTGATCCGCAGAGGGGAAGCGCTGGCTATTGAGGGGAATGTGGGGTCCCGCCCCGTCGGCTACAAGATTGAGGAAAAAGACGGGAAGTTGAAAGTCACCGGTGACGCAGGGTACGGGTCTCTTGATTATGCCATCGAGAAGCTTCCTGAAGGGATAAAGATCGTTGGAACGGCGGAAGGGAAGCCCCTTGATTATCTTATAAGCACCGATATTTCACAGAGGAGGTCATAGAAATGATCACAGCAGGGCCAGGGTATTATCCATCACTGAATCCCTATTTGCAAATCCAGAAGAGGAGCCAGGAGCCCCCACCGCCGCCGCCTCCACAAAGTTCAATTGTGACGGCCACAGACGCGAATTTTCAGGAGGTGGTCCTGAATTCCCCCCTTCCGACCATTGTGGACTTCTACGCACCCTGGTGTCCCTCTTGCCAGCAGTACGCCCCGACAGTGGAGGCTGTTGCCGAGAAATATGATGGAGACCTGCGGGTCGCCAAATTGAACACAGATGAGAACAAACAGACCGCCAAACAGTACAATGTGAAAAACATTCCCACCACCCTTTTCTTCAAGGGAGGAAAACTCGTGAAAAGACTGGTGGGAAACATTGACCAGGCCAAGCTGGAAGGCTATATTGACGCATTCCTGAACTCAGGCGGCTGAGGGGCCGCCCGTCAATGCCCCCCCGGGCGGGTGGCATAATCATCACAGCAGGGCAAGTTCCGGCGGCGCACGGTCCCCTATCGCAGAAGGGCATATCGAAAAATCGTCCACAGGATCTTGTAGGAGGCCATGAAGGTTCCCCAGAGAGTTCCGCTCACTTTGGATTTTCCTATGCGGCACCTGTAGGGGACCGGCTTTTCGAGGATCTTCAGGTTCTGTTCTAGTGCCTTGATCTGCATCTCAACGGTCCAGCCGAAGTCCTGATCCTTCATTTTGAGTTTCAGCAATGCTTCATAGGTGATGGCCCTGAATGGCCCGAGATCGGTGTATGTGAAGCCAAAGAACAATCGGATCAGGAAACCGGCCAGCTTGTTTCCAAAATAGGACTGAGGGGTCATGGATCCCTTTTCCATCTGTCCCAGCATTCTGGAGCCGAGAACGAAATCGGCTTCTCCTTTCAGGATGGGATCAACGAGGGTTTGCATCCGGGTCGGGTCGTCACTGTAATCTCCAGCCACGAAGACCACAATGTCCGGCGTTTTTCTCTCCAGATACTGAACGGCAAAGAGGCAGGCACTTCCATATCCCTTTCTGGGGGCGCGCAGGACCGTGGCGCCATTCGCGCTTGCGATCTCCGGAGTTCGATCTGTGGAGCCGTTGTCAACTACGATGATTTCCTGCACCAGGTCTTTGGGAATATCAGACAGGACCTTCCCGATGGCCTTCTCCTCGTTCAGGGCAGGAATGATGACCGAAATCACAGGGTTTTCTTTCACCCCTGGAGTTTCCATCTTGTCATCATGCCGTGCCCGACCTGTCAGAGAGCACTCAGGTTCTCCACTTTCCTGAATTCAAGCTATAGCATTGTGCATTTTATTGATTCCTGCTATACGAAACCATTGGTTACCATGTTTTTGATGAATTCTCAGCGAGTATGAAGAACTCCCCCCGCAAGCATTTTCCCACCCAGGGAAACCCCGGAGCGTCGGGAGGAGTCCTGTTCAATGTTACTACATATACCGGAGCGAGATTATAGAGAGATCCTACCCCTCTACCCCTGATATCTCGTAAGACACAGAGCATACTGACATGCTATTCTCTTGCGGATCTCAATTTGCATAATTATCTGACCCCAGCATGATTTGCCTCCCCGAGTGTCGAAGTAAGATCCTCGGAGGTGGTAGCTTTGGGTTCCCGTTCCGATTTCATCCTGCCCCCGGAGGAAATTGACAACCTTGAAGCATTGCGGCGTGTTGCCCGAGCGGAAAAGAAC
>JACPDT010000285.1 GCA_016183865.1 Armatimonadota bacterium
GGCAGGAGTCGGCTTGCCGCCCAGCTCCTCGGCGAGATCATCGTATCTGCCGCCCCCGCACAAGGAGTTTTGCGCCCCCAGAGACTCGGATGTCACCTCGTAAACCGTCCGGGTGTAGTAATCCAGACCGCGCACGATAAGGGGATCAAGAACATAAGGAATGGAAAGAATCTCCAGATAGTGCTTCACTCCCTCAAAATGAGCGGAACAGTCCCCGCAGAGGTGGGAGTAGTTTGGAGGAGCTTCCCTGACCAGCTCCCGACACGCAGGGACTTTGCAATCCAGGATCCGAAGCGGATTCCTTTCAAGGCGGCGGCGGCATTCCCCGCAGAAAGTCTCAAGCCGAGGCTGGGCATAGGCCCTTAATGCTTCCCTGTATCGCGGTTTGCACACCTTGCAGCCGATGCTGTTCATGCGGATCTGGAGGTTCGAGAGACCCAGGGCCTGATAGAACCTGATTGCAAGGGACATGGTCTCACCATCGAGGGAAGGGTCCTGAGATCCGAGCGCCTCAATTCCCATCTGATGGTGCTGCCGGTAACGACCCGCCTGGGGCCTTTCATAACGAAAAACGGGACCGATGTAATATACTTTCACGGGCAGAATCTGTCCCAGGTTATGCTCCAGGAAGGCACGAACTACGGAAGCCGTGCCCTCGGGACGAAGCGTAATGGAACGCTCTGCCTTATCCAGGAAAGTATACATTTCCTTTTCCACAATATCGGTCGCTTCCCCGATCCCTCGGGCGAAAAGCTCTGTGGCCTCGAAGAGGGGGGTTCGAATTTCCCTGTACCCGAACCGGCCGCAAATGTCCCGGGCCACCTGCTCCACATATTGCCATTTGGCCGTATCCGCGGGCAGGATGTCCAGAGTGCCCCGGGGTGCATGAATCGTCATGGCTTACAATCCTCACAACAGCTTGCTGACGTCCTCATTCTGACTCCTGCATTCTGACTCCTGACTACCTGAGTAGTTACAAAGTATATGTTCGTAATCCCTGGTTGAATTCCGTTCTGAGCGCTTGTTCCCTTCTTCTCAGAGATGCGCTTCCGTGAGGCGACTCCAAAGGTCTTCTTCCGTTGTCGCGTCCCTGGGGCAACTGGCGACACGATGTCCTATTGTTCCGGATTCGCAAGGAACGAAAGCAGACAGCTCCCTCGCGAGTCTTTCAGCGAGAAAGATGGCCGGTCCCTTATCCATCTCCGGCAAGAGCACGGCAATTTCGCCCCCCTCGAGCAGGCTCGGGCAGTCAATTCCCATCCGGATCGCGCCGCGAATGAAGGGCGCCATCTCCCTGATCCGCTCCGCACTTATCCCGGGCGAAACCGTGGGAGAAAGGAGAATAAGGGAGCAAGGGGAGTCCTGGCGGTCGGGCCGCGCCACTTCCTCCCGAAGCCTGTAAGCGAGGTACTTCTCATGGAAAAGGCCTGTCTGCTCATCCCATAATGAAAGGCCCTGGGGGGCGCGCTTCGGCAGGCGGAACAGGACCCGGGTCTTCGGCTCGGGATGGGGGGTGATGCAGAAACGGTTTCTCCCTCCCCTCTTGGCTTCATACAAAGCTTCATCCGCCTTGCGGATCAGTTCCGTCCTGTCCCTTGAATGATGGGGAAAAACGGCCAGACCGATGCTTATGGTCACTTTCAGAGGATGTGACTCATTTTGAAAGGGATGGTTCTCCATGTTCTTTCTGAGTCGCTCCGCGATGACTGCTCCCTGGACGCTGTCTGTCGCCGGAAGAAGGATGTGAAACTCCTCGCCCCCCGTTCGGGCCGTTGTGTCAATTCCTTCCCTAACGGATTCGAGGGTAATTCGCGCCACATCGTGCAAAACCAGATCGCCCCGCAAATGTCCAAAGGTGTCATTGACCCGTTTGAAATGGTCAATATCAAAGGTGAGAAGACAAAAGGGGGGCCCATATCGCTCCGCCCGTTTCATCTCGGCGTCCAGAGCTTTCTGAAAATACCGCCTGTTGTACAGTCCTGTTGTCTCGTCCCTGAGGGAAGTTTCCATCAAGTACTGATACAACGCCACCCTGGACAAGGCCAGACTGGCCTGATTTGCCAGATTCGACAGAAAACGAACATGGTCTTCGTGAAAGAAATGCTTCGTCTCGTGCCCTGCTAAGATCGCGCCTTCGATCCCGGAAGAAGAAACCAGCGGAACTATCAGGAGAGATTGTATCCTGGGATCAAGCTCCATGCCGGGGGAATGTTCCGTAACATCTCCAATGAGCACCGACTTTCCGGCTTCCGCGAGACTGGCTGAGAGATCCGGAGAAACAGGGATCACATCCTGATGGTGTTGTGCAAAAAAGCCTGTAGTCTGAACCGGGATCAGGTGTGTTCTGGATTCATTCACATCGGCCGCCAGGAGATGAGGGACCACTCCGGCGCGCATCGCCCGTTCGGCAAGACACCACAAGACATCTTCACGTCTCACATGGGTTTGGAGAGCCTGCTCGAAGGAATAGAGCGCCTTCAGCTCCTCCCCTTTCAAAGAGTAGCGAAGAGCTTGCAGCAGAAGCCACAGAGTTGAGCCGATTGCAGGCGCCAGGACCAGAGAGGGGGCCGGGCCAAAATTCGTCCAGACCAGAAGCAGAAGAATATTAACCGGAAAGAGCAGGAGCTCGGGCAGGATGGAAAATGCAACTTTGTCGAGAGCTCTCCGGGGTGAGATTCTCTCCCTGACAGCGATGTACGTAATCTGACACAATGCGCCGAATGCCTCTATGGTCACGAGGGCGGCCAGCGCTCCAATCAAGACCTGAACTGTCAGGATTTTTGGGGCTAAAGGGGCGCCCAGAGCCTGATAGACAATTATACCCGCAAAATACTGGAGGTAGATAGTCGATGAAACAAGAGGCAGAAGCCTCCATCGGCGCACAAGGACGAAAGTGATCACGCTGTCAAGGAAAGCCGCCAAAGCCCCCGTCGAGCCCCAAAGAAGCAGCCAGAACAACATGAGCGAGCTACCCAGAACGGTCTCCGACCTTTGCCGAAAAGAAGAAACCCGGGTGGCGAAACTCAACATCAACATGAAAAGGGCGAACACAACCTGGGCCGCAATCGCGGAAAGAGAAGCGGTTGCCAGTGTTTTAGCGATCAGCACTACGGCAGGCGCCGCTAACAAGAGGGTAAGTACCGCAAAACCCATGACTTCCGAAACCTCTCCAGAACGCTTTTTTTTGAGTTCATTCCCGACTCTCTGCGCCTTCTCCTTCGAGCGCAGGTTTTCGGAAAGTTTACAAGGATTCAACGATTCTTGTTTTCTTTTTTCCCGGGAAAGTACTATACTAGTGATGAAGAAGCAAAAAACATACGAGGAGGGTTTTCCATGGAGCTCAATCCACTCAGCACAAGCGTCAATGCCGCGAGAGAGACGTACCGGATCCCGGGAACCGAGAGCACTCCATACGTCCCTGCAGATAAGTCCGTTTTCGGAATCAAGCCAGGGGGCATCACCTGCTACATGTATGCGGCCATAAGAGACCTGGCATCCGAAAACCCTGAACAACTGGCTCAGATGAGGAGAGATGCTGTAAATTGGGCCATTGGAGAAGGGATCGTGTCCTCTGAGACTGCGGAAAAGCTTCAGTGCAGGTAGGGAGTCCAGTATGGCGGAAGACAGCGGAAGCCCAGGTCCCTTCTACATCCTTGAGTTGACACAGAGGTGCAATCACGTCTGCCCTCATTGCTACAATGTCTGGAAGCTGGGGCAAGGTTACCCCGGCGGGGAGCTGGATACGAGCAGCCTGAAAAAGCTCGTGAAGAAGCTCAAGGACGAGACCGATTGCAGACTGATAACCCTGTCAGGGGGCGAGCCCCTTCTCCGGAAGGATTTCTTTGAGATTCTGTCATTCATTCACTCCCTCGACATAGGAACCGTCCTCATCACAAACGGCTCCCTCGTCACCCCCGAAAAAATCGGGAAATGCCTGGAATATGGAGTCCAGACCTTTGAGCTGCCCCTCCTGAGCTACAGGCGGGAAATGCACAATGCCATGAGCGGAGCCCCTTCCTTCGACAAGGTTGTGGACGCCATTGCCGAGATAAAGAAGCAAAAAGGAACGGTTGTTTCTGTCTTTGTGGCGACAAGGAAGAATATTCAGGATTTCGAAAAAACCGTGGAGCTGGCTTTCGCACTCGGGGTGGATGGATTCATGCTCAATCGCTTCAACCCGGGCGGAGCAGGAGTGAGGGTCATCGAAGAGCTTCTTCCGAGCGTGGAGAGTCTGAGGGAAGTATTGGAGAAGGCTGATGAGCTTTCGGCAAAATATGCTCTGTCCGTCAGTTGCTCCATCCCCATGCAGCCATGCATTTTCGATTTCACGCAATATCCCCGCCTGGGAACCGGGTTTTGCGCGGCAGGAACCAAAGGCGCCTATTACACCTTCGATCCCATCGGAAACATGCGGCCATGCAACCACAGCACAACCATTCTAGGGAATTTCCTTGAAAGGACCTTCGCGGAGCTCCTATCCGGAGCTCAGATGAAGGAATTTACGGCAGCCTGTCCCTCTTTCTGCGATCCCTGTCCAAAAAAGGATGTCTGCCTGGGGGGATGCAAGGCGGCAGCGCAAGTGTGTTTCGGCGATGTGAAACAGGTGGAGCCCTTCCTCAAGAGGGGACTCTGCGAACTGGGAGCGGAGTTCAAGTATCCTGCGGCGTGACATTCAGGTTCGGTTCCGGCTTGAAGAGGAGTGCCCTTCATCAAGCCGGAACCTTTTACGTCACAGTGAATACTTTCTCCGATCATCCGCCTCACCGAGGAGCCGGCCAACCGTTCCGATGGAGGCTATGATTGCGCCTGCCAGTGTGACGGGGAGATATGCGCCATTCATCGTTTGAGCCAGAAGACCGACGCCTGCGGTTATGTCGCCAATGCCTGTAAGGATCTCCATGCCGCCCGATTTCGGGGTCTTGTGATAGTCCCATTTCTCGAGCTGTCTGTCTTCCACCCCTTTGAAGACCTCGCTGAGTCCGTAAAATGATTGAAGGGTCCCGAGAAAGAGGCCGCCGGCATAGCGAAGTCCGGTGGCGGGCGCATCGGCCAACGACCTGGCCACGCCCCTGTCCATCAGATTCAAGACCCCCCGGCCAATCCCTGATTTGATCACATCATCCTGATCCACACAGGATAGAAGGGGACGCTTTTGGGACCAGTCCGGATCGCCGTGGCTGGTCAAGCTCTTGAGTCCTGCCGGTCGGAATGCGATACTGTCCATTTTTTTCGCCTCCTGCCATTTATTGTGATTCGATCATAACGGATCGAGTTGTGACATACAAGTTCCAAGTGGGATCCGATTTCTTCCCTATGACGACCGGATCGCCTCTCAACGGGGACCCTTCATTTCGATGAATCACTGGTTGAGCAGGAAGTACAAATCAAGAGCCGGATAGAGGACTCTCCCGAGGATCCGGTTAACTATGGGGGATGGCAAGAGAACCCTGGTATGAAAATGAAGAATTTTGGGAGACCTTTCGTCCCATCCTCCTGGGTGAAACCCGTTACAGCGCTGCGGCAAAGGAAGTCCAGGACGTAATTGCACTGGGCCGCATCTCAGTAAGATCCAGCCTGTTGGATCTGTGCTGCGGAACCGGAAGACATGCCCTGGAGTTTGCGAGACAGGGATTTCAGGTCACAGGAGTGGACCGGACCGAAAAATACCTGGAAATAGCCCGGAAACAGGCCCATGAGGAAGGACTTTCCCTGGAGCTTGTAAAGGAAGATGCCAGAAGCTTTTCCCGACCGAATGCTTTCGATGGAGCGATCAATCTTTTCACCTCTTTCGGCTATTTCGAAGATCCTGAGGATGATCGAAGGGTTTTGAGAAACCTGCACCGGTCCCTGAAGACCGGCGCCCCCTTTGTCATAGACTTGATGGGCAAGGAAATCCTTGCCCGAGTTTTCAAGGAGCGAGACTGGCTCGAAGAGGACGGCCTCATCATGCTGGAGGAAAGGAAGCTCCACAAGAACTGGAGCTGGATCGAGAACCGCTGGATCATTCTGAAAAACGGAGAGAGAAAAGACTTTGAATTATCCCACCGCCTCTATTCCGCCTTCGAGCTTGAACAGATCCTGAAAGAATGCGGCTTCGAGGAGATCTCGGTCTACGGCGACCTCGCCGGCGCCCCATACGATCACATGGCGAAGCGCCTTGTGGCTGTGGCTCACAAGGGGAATTGAGGCTTCTCTATGCGGTCTCCTCAACCCATGCTATGGCTTCCTTGAGGGCGCCCAGATCGGGATGGCGCAGGATGTAGGCTTCGTCGCCCATGGCAACGGAAAAGGCGGGGGGAATATGCACATGGACGGCGAGGGTGTTGCCAAGGCGTCGCAGCAGCTCATTGTGGTCGAAGCGATAGTGCCAACCCTTTCGGCGGCAGGCATGGGCGGAATGGTACTTCCGCTCATAGATCGGGGTGTCGAGGTTCTGGGCGATGAGTTTGGCCCACCACTGACAAAGGTCAATGTCACAGGCGAAGTTCATCATGTCCAGGGAAAATCCGCCAGGGGGGCGGACATTGATCTCGATGGCTACGAAATGACTGTCAGGAGTGAGGAAGAATTCCACGTGGAAGAAGCGCTCCCTCACCTGGAAAGCAGCCTACAGAAGATGACATTCCCCGCCCTGTCTGTGAGGCCATCGAAACTGCAGACCGTGCCTGGGATGAATTCCTGAGCCAGGTAGCCGTGAGGCGGATCGGACATGAGGGAAATCAGTTGCGCCTCATCATCCACCTTGAAAATGCCGCTTGCCCCCACTCCCACATCGGGTTTGAGAACAAGGGGATATCCCGTCTTTTCCGCGAAAGCGAGCATCTTCTCCAGGCTCTCCACCGGCTCGCTAAGGGGGCAGGGAATCTGATGCTCCTGGAAAACGCGATACATTCCGAGCTTGCGGCGGTTCCTTTCCAGGTCCGACAATCTCTGCCCGAATATGTTGAAATCCTCCCTGAGCATGGCTTCCATACCGAGCCAGTATTCATTCAATGAATCAATGCGGTGGATCCGTCCATAGCGATGGATGAAGTACGCGACGGCACGGAGCATGGCATCATGGACTTTTATGTCGGGCAAATAGTAGTACTCTGTGAGGCAGTGACGAAGCCCTTCGATGAGCAGGTGATAGGGGCAGTCACCGATCCCGAGAACATTCACCCCTTCCTGACGCAGACGGACACAAAAGTGATAGAAGTTCGGGGGGAAATGAGGGGACAGAAAAATGACGTTCACTTCTTCACCCGAAGTCGCGGCCATGATGTTTCCTTTCACACATTGAACATGATGTGAACAATCTCGCCATCTTTTACCACATAGCTTTTTCCCTCAAGCCGGAGCGCCCCTGCCCGCCTCGCTTCACTCAGAGAGCCGAATTGCAGTAAAGCATCATGAGGGATGACCTCGGCGCGAATGAACCCTCGAGCCAGATCGGTGTGAATGGCTCTTGCCGCATCCAGGGCCGTTCCGCCGCTTGGGATGTTCCATGCCCGGCATTCATCCTGGCCTACCGTAAAAAATGTGATGAGATGAAGCAGCTCATAGGCCTTACGAATCAGCGTGTCTCGACCCAGCTCCCCTATTCCATACTGCCTCAGAAACTCGTCAATCTCCCCCGGATCCAGGGCGGCGATTTCCGATTCCAGTTGTCCGTTCAGAGCCAGGACAGGAGAGAGATCCCCCATTCCGCGCAAGAAGGTTTCCATTCGTGAGACGAGCGCAGCGGCGGGTTCTTTTTCCATGCCCTCCCCATGATTGAGAACATAACAGGCGGGCTTCACACTCAGCAGATTAAACTGAGTCATGAACCTCTGCTCCGAATCGTCAAACTCCATATCGTGCAAAAAGCGCCCATTTTCCAGATTCGGCTGCAACCTTTGGAGCACCGCCATCTCCTGCTCCTTTGCGGCCCTGTTCTGCGGCTCCAACCGCATCTCCCGCTCCAACCGCTCGGTCCTCTTGAGCACGAAATCCAGATCATTCAGGATGACTTCCAGCCTGACTTTCTCTGCCTCCCCCAGCACATCTTCCGGCGTGGCGCACCGCCAGGCGCCTGCCACGAAGACGAAGGCATCCATTCTCTTCATTTCCTCGGACAATTTGACCCTGTCCTGTTTGGCCGGTGCATCGAGAGGCAAGAGGTCCTCAAAATTCACGGAAGCGAAGGTGGTCTTCTTCGGCTTGTAAAGGCGACTCAATGACTCCAGACGTCTGTCCGGAACGCTGATAATGCCCACAGAGCCATTGGATGAGGCCCTGTTTCCCGTGAATGCGGAAAAAAGAACGGATTTTCCGGAGCGTGCAAAGCCGATGATGCCTATGTTCATGGTGAGAGACCAATCTTATGGATCGGTGAAAGAAATCCTGCAACCCGAATAAAATCAATAAAAGATGCAGCCTGTCGGAAGGTTTTCCCGAAAACCTGTGGAAAAACAATGGGAAACCCCGCCAGGTGGAAATCAGAATCAATAAACGATAGGAGTAGGATCGCATGAAACCAACTGCCCTCATTTATTCGTCCCATGACCGGTGTCAGTATCTTCACAGGGAGTTCATCATTCAGCGGGCTTTGGAAAGCTGGGATAACAAGACTCTCATGCATTTGCCCATGTCCCAGAACACGCAGGCAAACCAGAAATGGGATTATGACAATTTCCGATGGTATTACAGCCAGTTCGCCCAATGGGGTCTGGAATATTGGCCCTTTTACTGGAGCGACAATCTCTCAAGACAGGATGTGGACCTCTTCTTCCATTCCCTCTGGAACGCTCAGGTCGTGCTTCTCGGGGGAGGCAATACTTCCCTGGGGCTCGCCCGATACAAGGCCCTGGGGCAAATGTATTACGGCCAGCCATGGCTCTTCAAGAAGATTCTCCACGAGAGACAGGAGAGGGGGCTCCTTACCGTAGGGTTCTCCGCTGGAGCGGACCAGCTCGGCGAGCTTCTCGCCGGTTCTCTCAACGGGGTGCCCGATCCCTACGGCTTCGGTCTGGCGAGAAACATCATGACAACTCTCCATCATGAGCAAGGAAGAGAGGGTCAAGTCTGGCACCTTGCGGCCAATTTTCCGCACTGCCTGGTATTCGGACTCCCCAATGACTCAGGAATCGCCGTTGACCAGGGCCTGCTTCCTTCAGGGAACTTCTGGCAGGTGATCTGGTTTGTAATAGACAACTCCTGGGACATTCCACAGCATGCGTGGCACATCAAGACCCGCAGGGGAGAGAAAATCCACCACTTCTACAATGATGGAAGACACTGGTGCTTCAACGGCGGAGATATGCTGGTACGGATCATGTCGCCTGACGGCCACTTGCAGGATAATACGATTATCACGAGTCAGGGACACATCATTGACTACTGGTCCCAGGGACCCTCTGAATATCACAACATCGAGCATATTCTGGCCGCAAACTGACACGAAAAGCCTTGGATTTTACAAGCCCCGGAGGTGACTCCGGGGCTGTTTCATAGACTATAGGCTCTTCAAACCGAGGCATCCTGCAGATTCCCCACAAGCAGCAATGATCCGAAAATGAGCAGGATCTTGTAAGGTTGCCAATTTCCTCTGGGGGCAGGATGGAATCGGAACGGGAGCCCAAAGCTACAACCTCCGAGGATCTTACTTCGACACTCGGAGAGGCAAATCATGCTGGTGTAAGAAAATTATGCAAATTGAGATCCGCAAAAGAATAGAAACCGTATAACATCTAACTGAGTATATTCTCCGCAAGCTCACCCTCGCTTTTTCCTTAGAAACGTAACAAGAGCGCACCTCGTTGGAGCGCTTCCCATCACCCCCACCCAGCCTCCCCCTCAAGGGGGAGGAGTAGTGGATCCGAAGCCTGACGAACAGATGCACCCAGTGGGTGATTGGAAAATCTCAGGACAAGCTTCAATCTCCTTGATTCCACAGCATCGGCGGAGTCCCAACTTTTTTTGATGGTGGATTATGGCAACCCTGATTCATCCTCCGGGCCCGGGTTGACTCTTCGGGCTGTCCGTGCTACAATTCATAATAGAGAACTTGTGGCTGAGGAGCTATGTCAATGGTTGACCCCAAGGAGTGGGCGGCACAATACCTGCAGATGAACGAGGCCGAAAGAGAAGATCGCCGCCGCAGACTTCCCGAAATGTCTGTTACAGATAGCCTGCAGAGTTACTTTAGCTTGTGCAACTTCCTCGCGCAACTTTCTCCCAATGCTTCCAAAGTTGCCGACGACGAGCGCCATTTCCTCAGACTGACGAAACAACTCAGGAAGGTCGCTGAGCGACATCACTGTGATTTTCCAGCCTGACGCCCTCCGTCGTCTCACTCAATTCCTTGAAGAGCACAACGTACCTTACATGGTCATAGGAGGAATCGCCAACGCGGTCTGGGGCGAAGTGAGGGCAACAGCAGACGCAGACTTGAAGGTTCTTCCCGGGAACCGCTCCATACCTGAGTTGCGCAAACTGATTGAGGCCGAATTCCCCCGATACAGACGCCCAGGGTTGGAGCAAGCAGAAAGTTCGCTGATCGTTTCCGTTGAGGTCGCACCGGGGATGGTGTCCGACTTGCTGATGGGAGTT
>JACPDT010000288.1 GCA_016183865.1 Armatimonadota bacterium
CGCCACCAGCTCCGCCACTACAAGATAGGTCCAGGCCCATCCCAGGGTCATCCTGAGGGATTCGAAGATCCCTGGCATAGCCCCCGGCAGCACAACCCGGGTCAGGACCTGCCAGCGGCTCGCTCCGAGGGTGTAGCTTACATTGAGAAGCTCAAGGGGGACTCCCCGGGAGTTTTCCATCACCATGAGAATCAACTGGAAATAGGTGCCGATAAAGATCACAAGAATCTTGGCCCATTCCCCTATCCCCACGTACAGCATGATCAACGGAATGAAGGCTGCCGCAGGCATGTATCGGACAAAATCCACAAACGGCTCCTGTAAGGCCTCCACGGAGACAAAGGTCCCCATCAGTATCCCGAGTGGAACCGCGATAACGGCGGAGAGAACAAACCCTGCACTGACCCTGTACAGGCTTATAAGAATATCATTGAACAAAACCCCGTCCCTGAATGTCCGAACAAGGGCTGCCAGAACCAGGGAAGGACTGGGCAGAAAAAGAGGCTTCGCATACCCGCCATAAGAAAAGACGGCCCAAACAAGAATCGGCAGAACGAATGCGAACGAGGCCAGGAGCGCATAAGTGCGGAAGGGAAGGCCCGTCCGTATGGCCAGAAGATTTCTCATGCCGCAAGAGCAGTTGCATCACTGAAAAGTGGCGCTCCGGTGCTCATTTCATCTCTTGCACAAATGAAGAATCCAGAAGGGAAGCCGGATCTACATTCTCTTTGATCTTCTGGTGAGAAAGCAGGAATTGAGAAATCTCTACCCCTGTCTTGCGGATCCGCCCGGGCTTCTCAGGGGTCCCGAACTCGCTTTGACACTCGGCAAGGGAGAAGAGCTTTGTCCCTTCAAGCATTTTCTCGAATTCCTCCGGGGTCGCTCCCGCACCCTTGGCCATGATCGCGATGGCCTCCTTTCGGGTCTCCGGGGCTGCGATGAATGCAAGGGCATCGTACCAGGCCCTTATTATGGCCTTCACCTCCTCAGGACGCTCCTTGACTGTCGCCTTCTGGAAAACCAGAAGATCCACAATGGATCCGGGAATCTCCTTGCTTGAGAAAATGATCTTCCCTTTTCCCTTCTGCTCCGCCTGAAACAGGAAAGGGTTCCAGGTCACCGCAACCGGAACGGCGCCTGCCATGAATGCCGTTCCCGCGTCATCTCCGGTCATGTTGTTGAGCTTCACATCCGATTCCTTGAGCCCGTGCTTCTCAAGGGCCTTGAGAAGCAAAAAATGAGAGACAGAGCCGTTTTCACAGGCGATCTGGCGACCCTTGAGATTCCCGAAAGTAATGCCCTCTTTCGCCAGAACCCCATCTCCGCCATCTGAAAAATCGTTGATCAGAACCGCCGAAAGCTCGACCCCCTCTGACACGGGCAGGATGGTATCTCCAAGTGTCAATGAGCAGGAATCCAATTTCCCCGCCGCAAGGGCCTGCATGGAATCCATATATCCCTTAAAGAAGACAGTCTTCGCATTGGCGCCCTCTTTCTGGAAAAAGCCCTTCTCATTGACGATCCACCAGGGCATCCACCCTGTCCAGAGGGAAATCCCGACAGTGACTGGAGGCTTCTCCCCCCCCTTGCCCTGCCCCGGGCCTGTCTCCGGCTTCCTGGTGCATCCTGAAAACCACACAGCCATAACCAGAATCAAGAGGAACGAAATGCGAGCCATAATATCCCCCTTTCAGAAAATCAAATCATCTATTTTTTCTTTTCAAAGAGAATTTCTCCTGTGTGGCAGCTATCCTTGGCAACTACCGCCACTTGACAGCTCTGTACTTTGGCTACCTTCCCTCAAAGCTCCTGTTTCCGCCTGGCGGGAGGTGGAACGAGAGATCACTCGTGGGGCGACGGAACGTGAGTGAAGATGTGTATTTCCTGGACGTCAATATCCCGATGTATGCTGCATGGGCCAGACATCCTTACAAGGCGCCCTGTGTTCAGGTGATGCAGGAAATTGCCGCAGGGCGTATTATCGCCGCGATAGACGACGAACATTTTGACCGGATCGCCGGGTTGACACGAGTGGACCCGAACGCCTTTCTTCGCAGGGAATAACCTGAGTTTGACCCAGGGAACCTCCAATTCACTCCTTGTTCCCGTGCTGATGCCTTTTATCATCGTGCCTCCTAAGAATATTACGCTGTGGGCAACAATTCTTGTGAGGCAACGGCATACCCCTTGGCAGCAAAACCTATGAGTCAATGCGACACTTTAGTCCCAGACAGATGCTCCCCTATGGAGAAGCCCTGAAGGGATCCTGATTTCCGTTGATGAAACTACACAAGCATTCCCGGACAGGATGGCATGGAATGGTGCTCTCCTTTATCTTGTTCTTGCGTCGTGATGCTTGAGGTACTTGAAATGGCGAGTCATTCGAAAAGAGTTGATGAGTTGGTCCAGCGAATTGTCAATGAGGTCCACCCGCTTCGGATCATCTTATTTGGCTCTGCCGCCTGCGAAGAAGCCACGCCGAACAGCGACATAGACGTCCTCGTAGTAATGCCGGAGGGCAGCCATCGCCGCCGAACCGCCCAACTCCTTTATGAGAAGATTAGCGGAATGGTGGTTCCTTTTGACATCATCGTGGCCACACCAGGCGACCTGAAGAAACACGAGAACAATATCGGCCTAATTTATCGGACCATTCTTCTGGAAGGGAGAGAAATCTATGCCGCCTGAGCGCACAGAGCCAGGGACTCCCACAGATTGGCTGCGTCGCGCCTGGAGCGATCTGGAGCTCGCCCAGATGGATCGAAGCTCAAGAATACTGCTGGAAGACCTGTGTTTTCATGCGCAACAGGCTGCGGAGAAGGCATTGAAGGCGATACTGGTCTCCAGATCAATTCCTTTCCCGAGGACTCACAACATCGGTACCCTCGTTGATCTCTTGCCGGAAAGTATTGAAATACCGCTAGAGGCCGCAGGCGCCGCGAGACTCAGCGACTATGCCGTTTCGACCCGCTACCCGGGCGATCTTGAGCCCGTAACTCACGAAGAGCACGTTGAGGCTGTGCGGATTGCTGAAGCTCTTCTCAGGTGGGCTGAGGGAATCGTGAAATGAGCTGAAAAGCAGAAACCCCTGAGACGTGTTTCAAGAAAGGCCGATATCAGAGGGCTCTTCCCTGGTTGTCAGGCTGGGAGGGAGGGCAGCTACCTCGTAGCCAAGGGTCCTGAGGTCGTCAATGATGGTTGGAAGAGCCTGGACTGTTGCCTTGAGGCTGGAGTGGAGCCACAGAACCTCTCCTTTTTGGCGCATGGAGGGACGCTTTTGAAGTAGTCTCTCGTGTAAATGATCCTGATATGATGATCCACATGAGGTAGTTTCGATCCTCGAAAATGATCCACCCTGAGAATCAGCTTCGTTCACCTGTAGAATCCTTGTGGGGAAGATTTGAGTGAACGGAGGGAAGCAAGGTGATAAGTGTGGTGGATTATGGCGACATTCGTTGTGGCCATTATGTGGAGGAGAAATCAGTTCGGCAGCTCGCACGAGAGACGGGGCGAGCTTCTCAGTTGGATTCGAGCGAGGCCCGGACGCTGAAGCTGATTTTTCACCAGGCTCCCCTCACAAGGAGAAAAAACCAGGGTCTATGAATCCTTGAAGGAGGATTCGAGGGTTGTTGCGAGTCCCTCCAGCCCCGCGAGATCCTCTTCCACCGGGAGCGGCGTCCCGTAACGGACCATTGAGTAGGCGTCCAGAAACCGGATGGCAAGGGTTCTCGCCTCGGAGGCTGTCAACAGGTTCTCCACCTCTCTCGACCACTCCAGAAGAGTCAGGTGGCCGGGTCTTATCAGCCCTCTGGATTCGAGGAGCGTATCAACTTTCCTGAGGCAGGCTCTTAACCTGGCAATGCAGGGGGCGTCCCTGCGGGAATTCTTGCCCTCTTTCCTTCGAAAAAACCCCAGAAGGGCGCCCTTCTTGCCGAGCAAATTCTCGGCGATGAGAAGAATAAAGAGGATCCCCAGACGCCATGGTTTCTCCACAAGCCAGCGCCCGAGGGCCTGGAGGCGATCCAGAGCGAGGCGGAGGAGTTCTTTCGGGTTTTTTCCCGCCACTTCTGCCTTCAGTTTCTGAAACTGATAACTCATCCAGTCGAGCCATTCCCGGGCCCTGCCCAGCAGGCCTCCCCTTTGCCCTGAAAGGGCACCGGGGGGAGTCGGGTCATAGGCAACCCATCCCCTTTTCGGAATGTAGGCCTCCACCCAGGCATGGGCATCCCGCTCCCTCACTGTGTAATAACCTCCGATCCCGTTCCACTCCTGGACGAGAAATCCGGTGACATACCGGGAGGGAATCCCGAGGGACCGCAGCATCAAGGCCATTCCGGAGGCGAAGAACTCGCAATGCGCCGGCGGCCGCTTCAGGAGGAACTCCTCCACGGGATCGGAAGACCCTGAAAAGGGATAGCCCTTCCCATAGGTAAAGCCTTCATGGAAGAATGCTGACAGAGCCTGCGCTCTTTCTTCATCTGTGCGGCAACTGCGTGTGACATCCAGGGAAAGCCGCAGGACCTGTGGCGAAAGATTTGGAGGAAGAGCCCTGCAGAGATCCAGCATCTCCTTCCCCTCCGGATTGAACCCTGCGCCGTTCCCTCGCGCAAGAAAATACACTCCAGAGAAAAGAGGTGCAGGTTGGAAAAAGAGGACGCCTCCTTCGTCCCTTCTCAAGGATGGGAGGTTTGCCATTGCGAGTTCGGC
>JACPDT010000282.1 GCA_016183865.1 Armatimonadota bacterium
CCAGGAAGGCGGCGCCTCACTCACAAGAGGGGTCGTTCTGGAGCGCCAGGGGAGACAGGAAATCGCGCAAGGAAAAGAAAAACAGGCCGCGGGGCGCATCATGCAGGAACGAGGGTTGGCATATATTGCGCTCAGCAAGAGCTGATCGCTTCAAGAATCCTAAACTTAAGTAACTACTCAGGTAGTCAGAAGTCAGAATGCAGAAGTCAGAATGCAGGAGTCAGAATGCAGGAGTCAGAATGAGAAGGTCAGCAAGCTGTTGGTGGCCTATTCGCAGGCTATTCTGAATTCTGTCTCCTGAATCCTGAATTCTGTGCTACTCAGGTAGTCAGAATGCAGAAGTCAGAATGGGAAGGTCAGCAAGCTGTTGGAGGCCTATTCGCAGGCTACTCTGGATTCTGTCTCCTGAATCCTGTCTACTTGAGTAGTTACAAACTAAAGGGCCTCGGCACGTGATGCCGAGGCCCTCACAATTATCCTGATGGCGGCCTATTTGGCCACATAGTAAGGCACTACTTCCTCAGCCACCTTGATGTACTCCTCACCCTTCTTCTGGGTGATCTCGCCCGCTTTTACGGTCTGAAGGCCGTCCAGCATCTTCTGAGATGCGTCTTTCTGGCCCTCTTTCGCCTGTTTGATCTTGACACTGGCGTCTTTCTGCTTCTTTTGGCCGGATTGCTCGGAGGCTTCTCCCTGCTGGAACGTGGTGTAACCCTGCATCTGGGTCGCCCACCCTGCCCCTTCTGTGCCGTCTCCGGCCTGGATGTCACCGAAAGCTTTCTTCTTGGCTTCCAGGGCGGCATCTTCTTCTGCATCCGATTTTCCGAGGTCTTCCAGCCCCTTCTTCTGGGCGGAAGCCGCCTCAGCCTCAAGTCCGAGTGCTGCTTTGACCAGCTCGGCACCTTGATACTTCAAGTCCCTGGCGGCATCCTGCAAAGTGTCTCCTGAATCCAGATCGGAAAGTCCGGCTTTTTCCTCGGAGATTCCCTGACCTTCTTTTTCCCTGCCTTCCTTTATGGCAGCAAGGCCTTTTGCCTCAAGGGCCTGACCTTCCGCCTTGGCCTGGGTTCCTTGAGCTTCCTTTGTCTCTGCACTCTCGGTTTTCTGCTGCGCCTGCGCCTGAAGCTCCGTGGCCTGTGCCGTGAGAGCGCTTGCGTTCCCCTGGTCGGCTGAAGCAGAAGACCGGAGAGATTGAGCCCTGGCTTCCAGCTTTGATGCCTTTTCCCGTAGCGCGGCGGCATCTTTCCTCTCAGCCGCAGCTTGCGCCTCAGCGCCTTCAGCCTGGGCGAATTGCGTCTTGGCCTGTCCTTCCCTCAAGTCTCCCATCTTGGAAGCCTGAGTCCCTTCCTCCAGAACGGCGGATCCCTCGCCGATGAAATTCGGCAAAGTCTCCAACTCCATACCAGCGTCCTGATCTATGGCAGCCTTCTTTTTCAGCAACTGGGACAAGAGGGATGTATTCTTGCCTTTCTCTGTGAAAGCGATGGATTCCGCCTCATTTAACGCGGCCTGGGCATCCAACTGTGAGGCCTCTTCTTTCTTGCTTGCCGCCTGCGCTTCCAGGTCCGCCGCCACAGAGAGCTTCTGGGCCGCAGACTTGTTCAGGTCATCGGCCCTGGCCGTGAGCCTTTTCGCCTCTTTTTCGAGCCTTCGGGCCTCCTTGTGCTCGTTTTTCGATTCCAGGAGCAGTTGGCGTCCCTGGGCCACCTTCTCCTGACCTGCCTTGAAATCGGCTATGCCTGCGCCCTGCGTGGCATCGCCCTCTTTTTCCTTGACAAGACCGCCTTCAACAGCCGTGGATCCCTGCTGCTCCAGCTTGTCTCCCTCGGCGGTCCCTTCCAACCCATACCGAATGGCGTCGCTTCCAAGCCCCTGGAAAGTATCGGCGATTCTTTCATCATCCAGAGCCTCACCAATGCCGGTCAAGGCGGCGCCCTCACCTTCGTGGGCGGAATTTCCCTTTTCAAGGGCCTCCTTGAATGCGGCGACCCCTGCCTGCTCCTGAGTGTGTCCGGCCTCCTCCTGAGCGATTCCCTGGGAGATCTGGCCCAGACCCTCTTTCTGAGTCTCTTTCCCCTGCTCCACTTCTACGGCGCCGGCATCCCATGATGCAGATCCTTCCTTTTCGAGGTTCACGTTCTCCTCAAATTTCTTCATGGCCTCAGAGAACTGAGCGGAGCCGGCCTTTTTCATGTCCTGGCCCTTTGTCACATCAGAAGAGCCCTTTCCCTTGAGGGCCTCAGCCGCCTTGTACACATCCTCCTGATTCAAAATGGGATCTGTCTCCGGAGCGGGATTATTGGAAGGCCTGGGGGGCCTTTCGTTTAATTTGGGCGACCGAACTTGATTGACATTGCTGTTTTCCATGGTTCTGTTCCTCCGTTTTCCTCTTCCGCGTGACAAGCCTGGAAGGGCTCTTGCAGTATGTTTCCGGTTCATTTTACCCGAAATGGATGTGAAAAGCTAGGCCGCCGCGGTTAAGAAGATGTGAATTTTACGGAGAAAGTGGGCTAGGAATTCCGTGGGAATCGAAGAATGAAGCGAGTGCCTTCGCCGAGCTTGCTTTCAACGGAGATGGTTCCGGAGTGGGCCGTAACAAGCTCCTTTACGATTGCCAGCCCTATTCCGGTCCCGCCTGTAAGTCGGCTCCGAGACTTGTCGGCTCTGTAAAAACGTTCGAATATATAGGGCAGGTCCTCCTCAGCAATACCGTTACCCGTGTCGGCGACCTCGAGTATACCCAGGTCCGAGTCGGAGGAGAGATGAACCGAAATCCTTCCTCCCCTTGGGGTATATTTCATGGCGTTGTGGATCAGGTTGAGAAGGATCTGGCTCAAGGCGCCGGAATCCACGGGGATAGGCTGAGCTTCCCCTGAAACAGAGGCTTCGATCCCCTTTTCGGCAAGCAGGGGGGAAAGCTTGCCCAGGGAAGAGCGAACAACAAGAGACAGGTCGGCAGGCGACTTGTCCAGCACCACTTTTCCGCTCTCGGCCCGGGAGAGATCCTGAAGGTCATGCACCAGCTTTACCAATCGCATCACTTCCTCGTGGAGAGAGCTCAGTGTCTGTGAATCGGCGGGAATCACCCCATCCTGCATGGCTTCAATATGGCTTTGAAGCGTCGTAAGCGGCGTTCTGAGCTCATGGGCCACGTCTGCTGTGAGCGTTTTCCGGAGCAGCTCATGGTTCTCAAGCCTCTCGGCCATTTGATTAAAGGCATACCCCAGTTGTCCCATCTCGTCATCAGGGAGGTTCCGCTCCACCCTTTGCTTCAAATCCCCGTCCCCCATGCGTATCGCCGCCTGGGTCATCCTTGAAAGAGGGTCGGTCAAACGCCTGGACAAAAAGAAGCAGAGTACGAATAGCAGGAGGCCTGCCAGCACACCGGCGGTCAGGATGGAGGTGTTGATGGTTCTAAGGAAGGAGCGGTCCCTGCGGGAAAGTTGCCCTCCATGACTCATGGGATGAATGAACGCCTTTCCCACAAGATGTCCTTCTACCCTCAGATCGAGGCTCACGGTGGTGGGGCCCATGAAGTGATCTTTGGGAACTTCTCCGCCTCGGGCTTTGGTCCCACAGAACTCCAAAGCGGTATCACCGCTCGGTTCCGTGACTTTGACGCAGGCATCCATGATGTTACAGAAATAGTTCAGAGGAAGTCCCACTCGGGACCAACTGCCCGATTCCTTGTAGGCCTGGGTCAGAGTCCGAAAAATGCGGTCATTCCTTGCCTGTTCCACTGTACGCAAATACAGGGAGAATTCACGATGAAGCGCCAGATTCACGAGGACGCTTACAAGCAAAATCGTGGCTGCGGTGAAAACCACCAGAATCACCGATAGCTTGATGGACAGAGTCTTAAGCACGATACCCCGATTTCCTATGTTTCTTCGTAACCGTTCACCCCCACCTGACCTCCCTCCTCAAGGGGGAGAAAATTGTTGAAAGGTCATGTCTCTTCAAATTTGTACCCCATCCCATATATGGTTCGTATGAAGCTGTTTCCGGAAAGCACCAGATCCAGCTTGCGTCTCAGGTTCTTTATGTGGGCGTCTATGGTGCGCTCCTCCCCCTCGTAATCGTAGCCCCACACCTTCTCAATAATGTCGCTGCGCGAGTATACCCTTCCCGGATGTCTTGCCAGCAAGACCAGGATCTTGTACTCATTGGCGGTAAGGGGTATTTCGCTACCTTCCCCCAGCACAATTTGCCGCCTCGCGTCAATAGTCAGGCGACCGCCGTCAAAGGACATTCGATCCACAAGGGCATCCACTTCCTGCCGGGTCCGCCTCAGAATCGCTCTCACCCTGCCCACAAGCTCCCTGGGACTGAAAGGCTTGACCAGGTAATCATCCGCCCCGATGGCCAGGCCTGTTACCCGATCCTCTTCGGCGGCTTTGGCGGTGAGCATGAGGATCGGCATGTCGGTTTCCTTGCGTAGAGTCCGGCAAACCTCTTCCCCTGAACAGTCTGGAAGCATGAGGTCCAGGATCACGAGATCCGGTTTCTCCTTCCACACCATGGAAACAGCCTTCTCGCCGGAATCGGAGACAAGGACCCTGTAGCCCTCCTTCTCCAAATAGGCGCTGACAACTTTCGTGATCTTGACTTCGTCGTCCACTACCAGAATCTTTGCTCTTGCCATCGTGCTCCTGCCGCTAATGCCTTCCACGCTTATGGTTACGTTCTCAGGAAGGAATTTCCTTTCCGGGGTGAAAGCATACCTCTGAACAGGTGACGATCGTGATTATGACAGAAACCCCAATAACTGAGATTACCCTCAAAGACAACCGGCGAGTGACGGTCCGCGCAGCCTCCGACACCGACATGAATGGAATCAGGAAGCTGTATTACGATGTCTATGGGGGACGCTATACCCTGGATGAAGTAAATGACAAGGACAAGATGAAATGGGTCATCCATGATCCGAACTATCTATGGCTCGTTGCGCTGGATGCAGAACAGATCGTAGGTTCCCTCATTTTTGTGGCAGACCCCCTCCACAGGGTAGGAAAGCTCTTTGCAGGGGTCGTTCACCCACAGTATCAGGGAAAACACCTCCTCCAGAACATGCTGAAATTCACGGTCACCCATGAGCTGGAAACCGAAAATCGGGTGGACCTGATGTATGCGGTACACAGAACCGTAAGCCTGGCGCCCCAGATCGTACTGGACAAGATGGGCTTTGTGGGGCTTGGAATCTTTCCGAATGTCCACAGAGTAAGGAAATTCGAAACCCACGGGCTGAAGGCGATTTTCCATCAGGCGGCCCTGGAGAACCGCATAACTCCCCCAAAGATCATCCCGCAAGTGTACCCCATTTTCAAGATCACGGGCAAGCTGCTCAATCTGGGTGAAGGTGTGGAAATCTTCGATTCCCCTCTCCCTGATCATCCGGAAGCCAGAATCGAATTCCTCATCGAGCGCTCCAAGGAGGTGGAATGGGAATACTACGAGACCCGGGATCAGGGGGATCTCATGCTGGACTATTTTCCCTTCCATTACCCCAATGTGAAGCTCTATACCAAAGACCAGGATACGCAAGTGTTCATGGTCTTTCATCCATCGGACGGTCACGCCTGTCTCCTGGGGCTGAAAACGACCCGGGCCGATCTGATCAATGTCCTGAATGCGACAGCCGACTATGCCGAATCACTTGGCAGCAAGTACCTGGAAGTCCTGATTCCGGCTCAGGATCCGGTTCTACAGAAACTCGCGTATCGTGCGTATTTCCTTCCATGCGCCTATTTTCCGGCTTTCAAGCTCGGTCCGGAAGGAAAGAGGCTCGACTACATCGTCGCATCCAGATCTTTTGTGCCGATAAATTTCAAGGGCGTCCATCTGGATGATCAAACCCGCCCTTATTTGCTGGCGTTTTACAAGATTTACTCAAACCGCCTCCTGGAGGACATCGAAAGTGACATCTAGTCCCACGGAGATCCTCGTGGATGCCTCTCGTGCCTTTTCCCACGACCCGACGCAAGACATGAAGTTCCTCCAGGCCATGCAGGAAGCTTTCACACACCATTTCACGAGCTGCCCGGGCTATGGCAGCTTGTGTCGCATGGCGGATTTTTCCCCTGAGAGCCTCACTTCCTATGAAGACATGGCACGGATCCCGTTTGTCTTCGTGAATGTGTTCAAGGAAAGAAAGCTGATCTCTGTGCCGGAAAAGGAGATTGCCCTGACCCTGACATCAAGCGGGACAGGGGGGAGGAAATCGGCCATCTATCTGGATGAGGTAACCCTTTCCAGAATCCGGAGGATCGTCTACCACATCTATGATTCCTACGGAATGTATGCCCCTTCGGAGGAAGCGAATTGCCTCGCCTTTACGTATGATCCCGAAGGAGCGGGCGATTCGGGGAGCGCCTGGAGCGACCGCCTTCTGTCGGGGCTCACCCGGGTCAGGGAGATGGCCTATGCCATTCATCGAAACACGGAGGGGAACTTTCATTTCAATCCTGAAGAATGCTTTTCCGCAACATCGAATTTTGCTTCAAGCGGCCTTCCTCTTCGGATTCTAGGTTTTCCGAGTTTCCTCTATGACTTTCTCCTTTTTTGTGAAGAAAAAGGGCGGCGCTTCTCTTTTGGGGGAGGGAGCTTTGTGCTCACCGGAGGCGGTTGGAAATCGTCTCAGAACAGGGAAATCCCGCGAGAGACATTCCGCGCCCTGGCAGCGAGCATTCTGGGAATTCCCCCCACAAACGTGCGCGATTTGTACGGTCTTGTGGAACATGGCGTCCCTTATGGAGATTGCGAATATGGCGCCATGCATGTCCCCATCTATTCCAGGGTTTATGTGCGGGACCCCGGCACTCTCGACCTTCTCCCGGACGGGGAACCGGGCCTCCTTCACCTTGTAACCCCTTATTTGCACAGTTTCCCCGCCATTTCTTTGCTCACTTCCGATCTGGGACTCGTGAGAAAAGACTGCCCTTGCGGCCGTAAGGCCCCTGTTCTTGAGCTGTGCGGCAGGGGAGGTCTCGTGAAGCACAAGGGCTGCGCCGTGGAAGCCATCGAGCTGACAAGGGGAGGGGGAAGGTAGCCTCCCATGCTTCAATACTTTTTCGGAGAATTCCACGACACCGAGCCCGTTACCCCGGAGCAGGTACATGCCCTTGTTTCTGAGGCCGGAAGCTCCCAACGGCGTTTACAGGAGATACCCGTTGAGAGCATCCTGGACGTTCTGGATCAGACCGGCAGACTCTGGCTCGACCCGGATTACCCTCTCAGAAAGAGGGCTCTCCAGGAGATGCCGCCGCGTGTGGGCTTCTCCCCGGAGATGACCAGGGAGGCTCTGGAAGCCCTGGGACAGACCCTTCTCAAGGAGCACCTCCAGCAGAAGCTCTGTCTGGAGCTTTCCGATCCGGCCTTC
>JACPDT010000281.1 GCA_016183865.1 Armatimonadota bacterium
CAGAACAAGACCACCCTGGAGGTTACAAGGTACAGCTATACGAGCGAAGATCAGTTATCGAAAGTGGAGATCCTGCCGAACCCCGGCGCGCCGCCAACTATGACCGTGGAATTCGAGTATGACGTCATGGGCAGGAGAATCACGAAGAGCGCCAACGGCGATATCAAGAAATTCGCCTATGACGGAGAAGACATTATCTACGAGACCGATGGAACCCACCGCTGGACGAGCTTCATGCTCCACGGCCCCGGAATAGACGAACCCCTGCAAGTCAGCGACATAGACCCCTCTCACGATCGCTGCTGGGACGCGATAGAACGCATGCTGCCTATATAGGACGGCCTGGGCTCCGTGAATCTGACGTACTCCATGGGCGTGTGGGGCTATGGGCCGAGGGAGATTGTGGCTGAAGGGGTCAAGGAATCGGTCGTTAACGACTCCTTCGGCAATCGGGTATCCGTGTCGGGAAGCGCGCCACAGCCGTATTCATTCACAGGACGAGAATGGGATGAGGAGACGGGACTTTACTATTATCGCTCGAGATACATGGATCCGCAAACAGGGAGGTTTATTGGGGAGGATCCAATCGGAGGCTACGGCCAGAGTGCTTACGCATACGTGGACAACAGCCCTCTCAATTTCATAGATCCTGATGGCTACGGCCCCCTCAAACCTCTTGCCTTTATTGCTAAATTGCTGAGAAAAGGCGGAGCCATGACTAAGGCCATAGGCAAGCCGCTCTATACCGAAAGGCAGATAATCAACAAGGGCCGACAAATGATCAAGAACCGTACTAAAGGAGGCATCCAGGTGTGCGACCAAAATAGGGCTCTCGCGAGGCGGTCTGGGAAGAAAATGGAACCCGGTGGCAAACTGGAGCACCATCCTCGCCACAAGACCGAGCCCGGATATGATCCACATTTCCAAACGAAGAGCGGGTTGCACATTTGGTACTCCATTGAAGCCGGCGCGGCGTATCTCACGGTTGCACATCACGCACAATACGCTGGCCCCGTTTGGGAGGGGGCGGCAGAGGTCGTCGATTTCTTCAACCCTCTTAGCCTTCCCCAGGACCTTATAGACATAGGGGGTGCGATCGTGGACTTGCCGCAATCTGGCGTTACTGGCGGCGGTTCTTACGGCGTCCCCACCGTGAATTATTATTAGCCGTCTGTGTGAACAGCACTTGCAAGACGGGAACTGATACTGAACGAACTATGCGAGTCGTCTATTCACCGTTCGTGATCATCGGAAAATAAACTACGAATGTCGCGATATCAGGGAAATCTCAGTTGCCTCTTCCGTACCTCCTCAGTGAGGAGAGCAAGCAGGGCGCGATTTCTGAGGCCAAAGGAGTTGTAGCGCGAGGCTGGTGAAGAAGCAGCGAAGACCTACCGCAGTTGAGAGGTTAGTGATTGCCCTTCGGCAATCAGGAATTGATCTGAAGCAATTACCGCCGGAAAAAGTGGAAAGTATTCTACAAGAATGGCGTAAGACTTTCTTCAACCGGTTCGGCAGACCCAATGAGCAATGGACTCCCGAAATGTTTGACTGGGAGACTTTCAGTTTTGAGCACGCCCTGTACATTGAAGCTGACCTTGCCAGAGAAGCCTACGGCAAACTTCAAAACGATCAAGGCTTCTTCATCCTCATAGATTCGCGATCAAGGAGGATAGCGTTTGAGACAAGAGATGGCCCTTTACCACCAATCTCATTACTTGAATGCTGGAAAGATGCCGAAGGAGGTCTCATCGAGCTTTATGTAATTGGCCTGAATATGAGTTGGACTTTCGTATTGACACACGAAGGAGACTATGTGGGTCCCTATTTCTCGAAGAGAAAATGGCAAAAAGAAGATGGAATGAAGCAAATGAGATTAGATCTTGAAAGATGGGGGATAGCGGCGACCACTCAGTGATCCGGGGGAGTATCGGAAACACCCGATCGCCGCCTTACACCGGTGCCCTGGAAACCTGGGTTCCAAGTGATGAGGCAGGTTCAATCCCGCAAGACGACACAGTTATTTGGCAAAAAACCACTCAACTGACCCCCCAGTGGTTATCCACAGAAACTGCCTTGACGCCAGACCCTGCCTTGGATTGCGGAACCGGCCTATACGCCTCCCAATCATTCACTGGGAGGGAATGGGATGAGGAGACGGGACTTTATTTCTATCGATCGAGATACATTGACCCGAACGTGGGGAGGTTTACGCAGGAGGATCCGATTGGGATGCTCGGTGGACTAAATTTGTATGGGTATGTCGGAAACAATCCTGTGGGTTGGGTTGATCCGTTCGGCCTTTACTCTTATTTGGTCTTCACGCCAGACTTTCCGCCCGGCGTTGGACACGTGGCCTTCGGAATTGGCGGGGATGTTTGGTCTATGGGACAAGTGGGATCCAGTGGAGCGGGGTTTAGTAAATATTCTTTTGCAACTTATATTGGACGAGAACAGGAATTTAACCGACGCGTGCAAATCATTGTCTTGAACACGACTCCTAAACAGGAAGAAAAAATGAGGGAATACCTGCAGAAACGTGTAGGACCTGCGCAATGGGGCGCGAGATCTCACTGTGGTGTGCCCATCTTGGGGGCTCTTAGGGAGGTGGGTATTGTTGTACCACCTGAAAACATGTGGTCCGAACACCTCGAACGCAGAGCCGTTGCTCTCACACCCATAGAGCTTGTGCTCTCATTCACCCTCCCAATCTCTCCGCTCCGGCAACAGTATCTGTCAGGTACCTATGCGATCCCAGCCAACGGCCCTACTCCCAGCGGGCCTTGGTTTGGCGGCGCTCTGGCGTATCCGGCACGATGAAAGAGGCGCGAGTTCGTGAAGTTACCTTCAGATCGCCCGTGGGTCAGGAGAGCGCTTCTCCTGTGTGCCGGAATCATTTTCTTGGTGATTGGTATTCGACTTTTCCTGAGTTGGTGGCATCCGAGTGTTGGAAAGTTCTTGGTTGTAAAGGAACCGAAATACACGGTGCCTGAAGACATTGCTCTCCGTATTGCGGAAAACTACCCTGCTGACGACCGGCAGGCAATCATAAGTCGCTACAAGAATCGTCCTTTACCATATCGTTGTTATACAATAGTAATGAGCGCCCGCGAAGTCTTCAGGGACTTTGAATGTCCTTTTGAAGAAAATTCAAAATATGAGGTAGTGAATGAACATAATATTTTCGAAGCTCTTCCCATTCCTGGCCGTATCCAAGTTCGCGTTCCTGACCGTTCCGATCCGATTTGGGTTGATAAGTTCGTGGGCATGGAATTTCGGGATCGCAAAGGAAACCGTTACTTCTGGCAAACTAAAGTATGGGACACAGGAATATGGTGTGGGCGCTGCCAGTGGTATTGGCTAGAAAAACTGAAATAGGATCATCGAACCCCCATATCGGAATCTCCCAATACTTCCCGCACAAAACCGCCCTCTTTGGGGGAAGTGATCCTGAAGTATCGGAAACGCCCGATAGTTGAGACCTGATCCCTCGTCCTCATTCTCACCCCCACCGTTTCTTCACGGATAATTCATTATTTCGTGTAAAATATATTTGGATTTTCATCGTTCGGACGGGAACCCACAGGCCATAAATATAAGTTGGAGCGTTTCTGGAACTTGATTGTCACTCACAGAAAAGGGATAATGGGATAGGCATTCTATTTCGAAAGGAGGTGAACCGGATGTCCAGTATCATCGGTGAAATGGGCGGAACTCAAGGGTACGATCCCAGGAAAGTGAAAGCCGAAAAGGGCGAGCCTACGCATGAGGTGCAAAGTGAATCTTATGCCGGTACGGTTCGCAAGGGCCGACAGCAGATTGCGCAGGAATTCATTGACGAGCTCGTTGCGAAAAACGTGATCACCAGGACGCAGGCAGAGGAAGCTTCCCAGAAACTTGGAACAGAAGGCGGTCCCGAAGGTCCAAAAGGTCAGTACTCCTGCAGTTGGTGGAGACAGCACTCCTGCAGCACATGGAGACAGCACTCCTGCAGCTCATGGAGACAACACTCATGCGGAGGCTGGAGACAGCATTCCTGCAGTGGGTGGAAATGGTAGTCTGAAACATGAGCCGATTTCATCGAGAGCCCGGCTGCGCCGGGCTCTCGGGCTTTTCACCCCCACCTGACTTCCCCCATCGTGGTTGCTCCATCAAGGGGGAGAAATGGATCGCAGCAATTCCTTCATCATGACCGCATTGTGAAAGGCTGCGCCTGCGTGGCAGTTATTGAACATGACAAGCAGGGTGGATGCTTTTC
Organism: Armatimonadota bacterium; assembly: GCA_016183865.1. Classification (GTDB taxonomy): domain Bacteria; phylum Vulcanimicrobiota; class JACPDT01; order JACPDT01; family JACPDT01; genus JACPDT01. The sequence goes on from JACPDT010000281.1 coordinate 4,259, forward strand.
GGGAAAGAAGGGCGACGACAGGGAGCAATGCACGAAGCTCTTCTTCGTTGTATAAATAGTTATAACGCTCCTCGCGGCTCCCTTTGAACCAGGCTTTCGCGTTCCGCCCATGGAGCCGGAAATAGGCCATGGCATCCGTGATTGCAGGGACAAGGGGGACCAGTTGGCGGATCTGGGGCTCGTCCACGGTGGCATAGGCCATTCGGTTCGCCTCCAGAAATGCAAAGGTATCGTCCCGCCCTTCTTTGGAAAGCCAGGACTTGTGGCGGAATTCCACCACAAGGGGATAGCCTGCCATCCGCTCCCTGAAAAGGGATAGGTACTCTTTATGAGCCTCCGATTTCCAAAAAAGAGGCCCGAATTGAGCCAGAAAACAGAGGAGTTTCCGTGAGGCCATAAGAGGCTCAAAAGTGAACAGGAACTTGGAGAAGGCCTCTTCATTGGAGAGTATCTTGAAATCCACCTTCCCCATCTCATTCAAGGTCATCTCTTTGTGACATTTTACGGCAAACCCGAAGTCGTCCGTTGTCTTTTCAACCCAGCGGGCCGCCGTCTTCTGGGAAAGGTAGGTGTAGTAGGAAACGTCAATCTCCACTGTATCGAATTTCAGGACTTGATTGTAATAGGAAAGATACTCCGATTCCTTGAGGTGCTCGGGATAAACGGGGCCTTTCCAATCCTTGAATGAGAATCCGCAGACACCGACACGGATCATCGCACACCGGAAGGTTTCATCTTGAATTCCCCCAGGCTCTCCATTCTCCAATCTTATTCGAGTCGGCCATAGAGATCTGTCTTGTTTTCCACATATCCTCCTACATGAACCTTCAGGGGGGTGTTCAAAATTCTGGCTCTTCTGACTGTAAAATCGCCGAAATGCTCATTGATCCTGTCAACGGCTTCCAGGAGAAGCATCCGCTTTATCTCCTTGGGGAGCAGGCTTCCCTGCCGATATTGATGGACAAGATTGGAAACCGAAACCCCCACCATTCGGATATCTCCGCACCAGCCCCAGTTATCCACGATCCTCGAGGCTTCCTGAAAAATCAGCAAACCGTCATCCATATAATCCCGGGCGGTATGCTGTTTGTGAAAATACTCCATGTCGGAACGACGCAAGGTAAGCGATACGGTAGAACCCATGTAATGGTCAGCGCGAAGGCGCCTTCCCACTTTCTCGCAAAGCTTGAAAAGAACATTTTTGACTTCTTCGAGGCTGTGTGTATTGGATGGAAGAGTATAGTGGTGCCCCATGGAGCGATAAGGAGGGCTCTGCCAATAAGGATGAACAGGGGAGTCATCCCTCCCGAAAGCCATAAAATGCAGGAGGGCGCCGTATTTTCCGAACCGTCTCACAAGCCGATCTTCGGGATATCGGGCCAGCTTGTCCACAGTATCAATGCCCAGGTTCAGAAGATGCCGCTCCATCCTGGGACCTATCCCACAGATATCGCTTAATGCGACAGTTTTCATGAAAGCCGGAATTCCGGATTCGGTCACCACTACAAGACCATCCGGTTTTTGCTTATCTGATGCCAGTTTGGCAACCAGCTTATTGGGAGCAATGCCGATTGAGCAGGTCAACACTTCACCGATTTCTTTTCTGATGCGTTCCTTGATTTTGCGGGCAATGGCCACTGCGCCTCCGAAACGTTCCTCTGTTCCTGTGACATCCAAAAAGGCTTCATCAATACTGAAGACTTCAAGATCAGGGGTATAATCCTGAAAAATCCGCAAAAATCGGGAAGTGGTTTCCACATACCGTTCCGGCTGCCCCACCACAACCTTTGCCTGGGGACACAAACGCAAGGCATCCTGCATGGACATCCCGTTCGTGATCCCAAGGGCTTTCGCTTCATAGGATGCGGCCGTGACTACAGTCCGTTCCAGATTGCTTCCACCCACCAGAACCGGCTTTCCCCGCAAGGCAGGATCGGCCTGCTGCTCAACGGTTGCAAAATATGCGTTCATGTCAATATGCATGATGCGCCGCTCGTTCACGGATAAACCCCCATACGCAAAAATGCAATTTGCATTCCTATTATAATATACAACAGTACATGTGTCAAGATGGATTTTGGATAGGAGATAGAAACGAAGGCAGGGATGGGAATGAGGATTCTTGAAGAAAGAGTTGGAGGAAGGTTCATCATGAACGGCTCGGAGCAAGACACGGATCGCAGGGAGTTCAGGCGGTTTCACACTCATGGGACCGGAGAGTTCTCCCTGTCAGACCTGAGTCGGGTCGGGGACCACGTGGTCATCGAGCCCCATGTCCTCATTTTCCATCCCGAGAACATCGAGATTGGAACCAATGTATATGTGGGGCATTATACGATCCTCAAGGGATATCACGAAAACAAGATGATCATGGGGGACAATGTTTGGATCGGCCAGGGCTGCTTTTTTCATAGCGCAGGTGGGATACGGATCGGCTCCAACGTGGGAATCGGGCCCGGGGTCTCGGTTCTGACATCCTTCCATCGCACGGACCAGACCGACCGCTCGATTCTTGCTTCAGACCTGACTTTTGCGGAAGTCGTCATCGAGGATGATTGTGACATCGGGACCGGCGCGATTCTGCTGCCGGGTGTCAGGATAGGGAAGGGCAGCCAGGTTGGCGCCGGAAGCGTAGTTACCAGAAATGTCCAGGATTACGCGATTGTGGCAGGCACTCCAGCCAGATTCCTCCGAAGCCGAAAACCGCCTGAATGAGCTCCAGTCCTTCCTCTGTGCTGATTGCGCCCATCAACATCGCGGGTCAGAGCAGCATCCTCGCCAGGGCCCTGCGAACTCTGGGCTGTGACGCCGTTTCCTGTGCCCTTATTCGAAACGGTTTCATCCATGATGAGGATATTCGGTTTTACGTGGATGAGATCCCTGAGAAGAGAGCCCGGAAATCGGCCAGGAGACGGTTCTTCCGCCAGGCACTCACTCGTTACAGGACTTTTCATTTTCAGTTCAACCTCACCTTGATGGAGGATTACCGCGACCTTTTCTGGCTCCGTCTTTTTGGAAAGAAAAGGATGATGCACTTTTGGGGACATGACCTGCGCATCTCCACTGTCGCCAGAGAGCTGAATCCTCACTACAACCTCCCCGATTTCGGTGATGAGCTTATACTGAGAAGGCTGCAAAGGGTCTCCCGATATGTGGATACCGCTTTGGTGGCCGATGAGGAGTTGGCCGCCTATGCCAGGAAATTCTTCAAACACGTCGTCCGTGTGCCCCAAGCCATCGAAATCGGCCGCTTTGAGCCGCGCTTCCCTGACCCCGATAATTCGAGACCCCTTGTGGTTCATGCCCCAAGCGATCCCGTTGTGAAAGGCACCGAAACGATTCTGGCGGTCGTGGAGCGGTTGAAAAGCCGCCATGACTTTGAGTTCCGCCTGATTCAGAACATGCCTCACGAAGAAGCACGTGCTGTTTATGAAGCCGCGGATATCATAGTAGACCAGATCCTGGTGGGCAGTTACGGCTTACTCGCCGTTGAGGCCATGGCCCTCGGGAAACCGATTCTGTGCTTCGTCCGAGAGGACCTGATCCCCACTTATCCCGCCGGTCTCCCGGTCATTCCGTCAAGTCCGGACACCCTTTTCCAGGACCTGCAAAACCTGCTGGAAGACGGGTCCCTTCGAGGACGTCTGGGACAACGGGGACGCGAATATGCAAAGACAAACCACGACTCTCTGAAGGTGGCACGGATCCTGCTGGATATTTACAATTCTTTGTGAGAGGATGGATCAGTAATCCTCTCGGAGAAGACCCACCATTCTTCGGGCATACTGGTCCTCTTTAGTCACATTGAGGACCTTCTGGAAATTGATGAGAGATTCTTCGAACATTCCTTTGCGATAGCAGATGATGCCCAGATTATAGAGGGCCTCCACATGGGATGGGTCAAATTTGACGCAAAGCTTGAACTCATTGATGGCCTGGTCCAGAAACGAGTCATTCCCGCTCAGGGAAAGACCCAGGGTAAAATGAGTGTCTGCCGCCTTGGGATCCACCCGACCTGGACTATCTCCGGATCCGGATTTCTTTGTGAAGGGAGCAAAGATGCGGTCCAGCAATGAAACTTCCCTTCGGAATGTGGGCTTCGTGAACTGCCGGGAGGACTCTTTTGTGTCCGACCCGGGTGGGGGATTTTTCCTTTTTGTTTTCAACTGAAAGTGGGGCTGGTGATCATAGGCTCTTCTCTTGTCCACATCATTGAGAATCTCGTAGGCTTCCACCAGCTCCCTCATCTTTTCATCAGACCAGATTTTCAGGTCAGGGTTCAGGTCAGGATGATATTTCTTGGAAGCCAGGCGGTACGCTTTTTTGATTTCCTCCTGGGTGCCGATGGGCGCCACACCCATAATCTTGTAATAATCTCGCTTTGCACCATTCATTCCAGATGATTCCCTCTCTACCGGGTTCGGAGTTCTGTAAGACGTTCGAGGAGCTCCTGGGTTTCCGTATCGGACGGATCCAGGGAGAGCGCTTCCCGATACTCCCCGATCGCTTTATCAATCTCGCTCAACTCGTAGTATACATTGCCCATATTGTGATGGGCTCTTGCATACTTTGGGTCAAGCTCCAGTGCTTGTTTGAAGGCTGCGGAGGCTTGCTGGTATTTCTGCTGACAGGAAAGAGCGATTCCGAGATTGTTGTAACAGATCGGGTCACGAGAATATGTCGAAAGAGATGCCTGATATTCCGCCACTGCATCATCGAAGGCTTCCTTTGCCAGGTAAGCGTTTCCCAGATTGAAGTGAGCCTTGGCATACCTCGGATTGATGGAAAGAGCCTTCTTGTATGCGGCGATAGACTGAGGAAGTTTGCCGGCGCGCTCGTAAGCAACGCCCAGATTGTTGTGCACATCCGCGTAGCCATGTTTTATTTTTATGGAAAGAACCTGCTTGAATTCCTCGATGGCCTGCTCATACAGCCCCTCATCGCTGTATAGCTCCCCCAATTTGCGGTGGGCATCCACATAGTTGGGATTCAGCTTTATGGCGTGCTGGTATTCCGAAATGGCCTTCCCTGCCATTTCCTTTGCCTCAAAGGCATTAGCCAGCTTGTAGTGAACATCAGCATAATTGGGATGACCTTCAAGGATCGCGGAATAGGCCGAAATGGCCTGTTCCACAAGGTCGTTGATTTCAAATGCAAAAGAGAGATTGATAAGTTTGTCGGCTTGTTCTTGCGTAACTTCACGCTGGGGAACATCGCTTCGCAGGGAAGCCCCACATTCGAAGCAGTATTTGTGCTTATCAGGATTTTCCTGCTCGCACTCTTTGCAAGTGACCACTTGGCACCTCCGTTAGGACTCTCCCAATTTTTCGAACATTCGAGTCTTCGCAGGAAAATCCTCTCCCCACAAGATTCGGAAAAGGAACAGGATTTCCGGAGTCTGTTCAAGAAGATCAAACCATCGAACCTAAAAGAGTGAACTCGAATGTTTGATTTTCTGGAACGAATCCGCCGCAAAGAAATCGTCCTTCCGGGGAAAATCGTCCTTCTCCGCACCCTCGGAAGCCGGGATTTCAAAAAACTGAAAGAGTGGTTCAAGGATCCTGAAGTCATGCAGTATGGCTTCGGCACGAAAACCGATGGCGTGTCTCTTCAGGTCATGGTGAGAGAATATGAGAAGGAGATCATTCGGCACCGCCAGAACCTGCTGGGCATCGAAGTTACAGGGGTCGGCTTGATCGGCTTCCTCAACTATTTCGTGAACACCCTGCACGCAAAGGGCAAAGTGGGAATCCTTATCGGAGAAAAGGAGATGTGGGGGAGGGGATATGGAACCGATGCCATGACGACCCTTCTCGGTTATCTTTTTTCCGAGCTTGGCCTTTCAAGAGTGGAGCTCGACACGGCCTATTTCAACAGCAGAGCTCTCCGGTGCTTTGAGAAATGCGGATTCAAGCGGGACCAACGGTTGACGGAGAAGGACGCCTGGGATGGGAAGAACTCCCCAAAGGTTTGGATGAGCGTAACGAGAGCAGAATTCTTGAATGGGCACAAAACAGGGACGTCCGATTCGTGATGCTCAATCTCTGATGACGAACTTGTCTCTATACCTGCGGAATGCCTTGTTGATGCTTTTCTGAAGATAGTATTCATCATTATCGCTCATGAACTCAAAGCATTCCTTTTTGGCAAGAATTCGAGTCGGGATCCCCTTGATGAAGTGGAACCATTTTACAAAATTCTCCTCATCAACCGTTTCAGGGACGGCATAGAGCTTGACTTCTCTACTTCCCGGATCGAGCCGCTTGGCAATGCGAAACAAGGATATCCCTCCTTTAAGGCAAATTCTTCGCTGTTGCGAGATATCCTGCCGGGAGTAGACGCTATGGACAGAGAATGGGCAGACCTGATCAGAACCGGAGTCTACCACGCCTTCCGCTCCCTTGGAATCGAGATTCTGGAGATGGCTCACTTCTGTTCCACCCCTCGTTTCTGGGAGTGGTGGGTACAGATGAAGCTGGGGTATGGGATCAGAAGCCCTTATTCTTTTGCGGCCAAAGAAGGGGCGGGACTCCTGATTCCAAAGGGAAATCTGATTTACGGTGAGACCCCGTTGCTGACCGCGTACCAGTTGCTGGACTGGTCCGGCGTGCCCCCGGGCTCCATGGTTGTGGATCTTTCAGGAGGAACGGGTAAGTTTGTTTTTGCAGCAAACCTCTTCAAAGACATGAAGGGCACGGGCGTGGACATTCTGCCGTCTTTTGCCCGAATCAATCAGGGAATCGCTGATGCTATGGGATTGACAGGGGTGCGTTTTCTTTGTTCCGATTTTCTGACAACGGAACTCTGGGACGGTGATTTGTATTATTTATCAGGAACCACCTTTGCCCGGGAAACCCTGGAGGAAGCTTCGCGCTGGTTCGCCCACGTCAAATCTGGTGCGGCCATTCTCAGTCTCTCCACACCCATCTCAGGGGATCACCTGGTCCTGGAAGGGGAGCGGGTGTACTCCTTTTCCTGGGGGAATGGACATGTGTACCTCCAAAAAAGAAAATAGGCAACTGCTCAGCCGCCGATCTACGCAGATTATCGCTGATTTCTTTTCTTTTGTTGTAACGTATACCCTATCTGTGTTCATCTGTGTGAATCTGTGGCTGAATAATTACGAAAATAGGCTGAAAGGAGGGCCACCGTTGAGAGTATGGATTCTTCTCCTTTTGATTCTGCCGGTTTTCCTTCCGGGCGGCGCTGTCGCATCGAGTAAGAGCCATTTGGAAGATTTTCAAAGAGGGGACAGAGCCTTCAACAGCGGCGATTTCGGCAAAGCGGAAGAGATCTACAACGCCATAATCGCCGAAAGTAAGGGAAGGGGAGACAATGCGACCCTCCTTCAGGCTCTCGAGAACCTGGGCGCCGTTTTTCTCTGCACTTTCAGGGAAGATGATCTCAGAAGAAACGTGGAGCAGGTGAAGTCTTTGAAACACATCGTCGCAACGCCCAATCCTATCGCCGGCTCATCGAACCTCCTCATAAACGGCGGCTTCGAAGAGGGCCTGTCCCTCCCCTGGGGCACAGGACACTATGAGACAGGAAACTTCAGTTTCGGGATCTGGTGGAACAGCATGTTGTGCAGATCCTATGCAAAAATAGACACCCTCATCTCCCATTCAGGAAATCATTCCCTCCGGATCACAAACTTCTCGGGAGGTCAGCCTCACGTTTTCGGCACAACGTCCCAGAGAATCAGAAACATCTCCCCGAACACCCTTTATGAGATCGAGCTGTGGGCAAGGGCCGATTCCCTGGAAAGATCCGCCGTGCTGATCATTCTGGACCCGGCGTGGCATATCCGTCCACTGACTCTTTCGGAGGGCACGTATGATTGGAAACACTTCAAGGTCCAGGTCAATCCCGGTGATGCCACATTTGTAGATTTCCGAATCCTGCTTCAGGCGAAAGGGACCTTGTGGCTGGACGATATCTCTTTTCGGAGGCTGGGGGAACAGGAAAGCCCGTCTGATCCGATGCTGGAGGCGGACCTCTTCGCTGCCAGAGGGGAATTTCTGAAAGCCATTGACGGGTACAAGGCTCTTGAGAAGGAATCTGCCGGAAACCCTGGACGCTTGAATTACGTGCGAGGGAAGCTCGGATTCGCCTATCTCGCCCTGGCGGAATACAATGTGGCCATGGAGTATTTCGAGAAAGTCAGGACTCCCAACAATACAAGGGTTCTCCTGGCCATCGGGGACATTTTCCTGAATCTTGGACAACCGGAAAAAGCCCTGGAGCACTATCTTCCGGTGTACAAGATGGTCTCCCAGGACCAGGCCCTGCTGAGCATCGTTGCAGACAAGATCGCCATGGCGTATATGAGACTACACAAGCTCTCGGAGGCTGTCTCCTTCGAATTGGAAGCCCTCAACATAATGACCCACATCAATGATCCTCACGGCCGCGCCGTCAACTACTGCCATTTGGGGCAAATCCACCTGAAGCTGAATCAGCTTGTCAAGGCCCGGGAATACGCAAACGCCTCGCTCCAGTTGAGCCGCGCCACAGGAGACCGGAAGCTGGAAGGTGACGCCCTGCAACTGCTTGCCCTGCTGGAAGGCTCGGAGAGTCGTCCGGAAAAGGCTCTGGATTTGCTCACAAAGACAGTTGAGATCCGCACGAAACTCCACGACACCTATGGTCTTATCTATTCCTTGTATTGGCAGGGACATTTCATGAGACTCAAGAAAGACTTTGACCCGGCCCTGGATTCTCTCAAGGAATGTATCACCAAACTTGAGGGCGTCAGAGATCATTCCGCCAGTATCGAGAAGGGTGGGGACACCCTCCTGAGCAGCAACGAAGTCCTGTACGAGGAGGTCATAGCCCTCCTGATCCAGCTCGGAAAATCTGAAGAAGCCCTGGAATACCTGAACAGAAGCCGATCAGATCACCTCAGGAAACTGTTCGATCAGCAGGGTCCCCGGTTCAACACTCCAAAAGCCCAGGAAGCGAGAGGAATTGTCCAAACCCGAAAAGGAAAGGGACCCTTCACTCATCAAGAACATGGACGCCGAGAAGGGCAAGCGGCAACAGGAATACCGCGAGCTGATCCGCAAGATTTTCAGGGAACAGCCGGAGCTTGCGGGTATGGTGAGCATCAATCCGAAGAACCTGAAACACAAACAGAGCCAGCTTTCGGAAGATACGGGGATCGTGGAATATCTGGTCGGGGAAAAGCGGATCTATGTTTTCATTGTAACAAGAAATCATCTGGCTGTTCGGATGACGAGCTACTCGCGAACCGAGCTGGCCAAAGAAGTGCTGGATCTGAGAGCAATTGTCACAAGATCCCGTGGGGCTGTCAAGACCCTGGAGCCCCAGTTCATGGAAAAGGCTCACAAGCTCTTCACCGTCCTTTTCGAGCCTATCCGGAAAGACCTGGCCGGCATTCGGACCGTTGTGCTGATTCCGAACGGGATCCTCCACTACCTGCCCTTTCAGCTCCTGGCAACGAATGAGAAGAAACCGGAATTCCTCGTGGATCATTACGCTCTGGTGAATCTATGTGAAGAAAGCTTTACGAGCGCCCCATCCGGCGCACTCGGAAGCGGGGCGCGAGCCTACAGGAAAATCCTTCTCCTTGGAAATCCCGATGGAAGCCTTGACAACGCCGAGGCAGAGGTGCGAAAGATCCTGGAGGTCTATCCGGATTCCAAGCTCTATGTGCGGGAAAAGGCGCAAAAGGACCTGATCTACGGCATGGACAAGACCTATCAGGGTCTCCACATCGCCTCCCACGGCGTTCTGGACAGCGGCAATATCGCGAGCTCTTACATCCTTTTGGCCCCGGATGCGGCCAAAAAAGATCCCGGCAAACTCACCCTGAAGGAAGTTTGGGGCCTGAATCTGGAGGGCATCGATCTGGTCGCCCTTTCCGCCTGCCAGACGGCTCTGGGTGAACGAAATCCCGGTGATGAGATCGTAAGCCTGGAGAATGCCTTCATTTTTGCAGGCGCCGCCTCTGTGATCGCCTCTCTCTGGAGCGTGGACGACCTGGCAACTGCAAGACTCATGCAGCTTTTCTACACGAATCTCAAGACAATGAACAAGGCCGATGCTCTCCGGGCCGCCCAGATTGAAGTGAGAGAAGCTTTCCCCAACCCCTTCTTCTGGGCGCCTTTTATCCTGATCGGGAACTGGCATTGACTTTTGCCTCATCCGGTGCGATAATATCAGTAAGATTGCGCGGCAGGAGGGCTTTTTCTTGGAGATCCAGGGCCCCAAGTTCGGCAACTACGACAAGCAGTATTTGTCGGTCGTCAGGACCGACAAGCCGATCTCAGTCAAGCCGGATATCTTCAGGGAGAAAGATGAAGAAATCTCGGCGGCTCTTCGCTTTGCCGATCTTGTCAGCTTGAGCCCGGAAGCCGCCGCACTTTTGCGCAAACTCAGAAGGAAACAGGCGAAGGAGGGGTTCGCCTGGTCTGACTTGCTCCAGGAAGACGAAGAATTCGCCGAGCTTTTCTATGCCCTCCAGGAGCTGAAAGAGAAGCTCGAAAGGGAGCTTCCCAAAAGAAAAGAGCGGAAACCTGACCTCAAGCTCCATCTCCTGGCCTCATCCGTGATGCAGCGTCCCCTGGGGGAGCTTCTCCCTCAAGGGAACGGTCAGCGTCCCCTTCCCATTCGCGGAAGCACCGAACGGGAGCTCCTGGACAGAATGCTTGTGATCTACCCCGGTCGCCCCGCCAGAGAACAGGTTATCCGAGAGGTTGAGGTGATGGGGGAGAGGGTGATCCGCACTTGCAGGAACTTTGGGGTGCGCATCATCATACTGGGAGGGCACGAACGTTTGAGTCAGGTCCAGTTCAAGGGGATGTACCTCATCGGGCGCGGTGAGCGAACTTTCGATGGCCGGGACTGGGATGCCGTAAGAGGGGTTTACGATCAGAGCCACAGGTGGATCGTCCTTGGAGAAGAGACTCTCGGCCATCCCGGGTATTCGACGGCCCGCCACGAATTCGCCCATGCCTTTGATCATTCCTTCAGCGCCAGAAATGAGCGGAAGCTCCCCCTGTCGGTAGAGCTCCTGAACCGCTTTGCGAAGGAGCGGACCGGTTATGTGGATGAATATGCCCGGACAAAACCCCAGGAGTATTTTGCCGAATGCATGGAGGCCTTTTTCCGGAAGGACTCCCGGGAAACCCTTGCCCGAAATTCGATTGATTGCTTATGATAATAGGAATAAAGTTCATAGATGACTTCAAAACTGTCCCCAAAATCTCTTGCGGTTAAAAAAGACAAATGGTCGAACAG
>JACPDT010000287.1 GCA_016183865.1 Armatimonadota bacterium
GGCGATCCTGTCGTTCAGATCGGGATCGTCTGTGGCGGCGATTACGAGGAATGCTCCCGCAAGATCCCCCTCTTCAAAAGGGCGCTGTATAAGGTCCAGAGCGGCCTCCTTCGGGATCGAGTCCCATTCATTGAAATGGGACGCCACGACCCTCACCCGGGCGCCGTATTCCAGAAGCTTGAGACATTTACGCCTGGCGACATGGCCGCCGCCGATGATGACGCAAAGCCGGCCGCCGATCTTGAGATTCACCGGAAGAGACATAGGCTGCACCCTCCAATGTATAAAAAACGTTCCCTGAACCGCCGGCAGCGGATCTGGGAACGCCGTTTCTCGCCCAGCTTTGTGTCACCTCGACCCCAGACCTCGGGGAACGGTGACTCAAGACTCCCGGGGCAGGTCTTCTGGCTTCCGGATCTCTCTACTCGCCGAGCCTTCCCATCCTGACGGACAGTGACATCTCTGCAGCTTTCGTCCCCGGTTACAGCGGCGGGTCCGCGACGGTCTTGCACCGTCTTCCCTTACACCCTGGGAGAAGAAAGGAGCTTCGGCTCCTTCCCATGGTAGAATTGTACCACGGATGAAACCGGATGTCAACGACGAAAAGTTAACATCTTCTCTATGGGATCCCATCTTGTCAACATGATATCATGGAGCAAATAAGCACAAGGGGGTTTTCCAGTGAACGCATTGTCTGCCATTTCAACAGGGACTAGCCAGATTTCCGGAAATCAGCCGTTTTCATTTGCTCCTCGGGGAGAGGAATCTCAGCCCCGGGATCTCTATCAAAAAGCGGGCCTCAAGCCCGAATATCATGATAATGGAGAGCTGATCGAAAGAACCGTATTCGGTGTAGTTGGCGCGGCCGTTGGCGCCATTGGTCTGGGATATGAGGCCGGACTGGCCGGCGCCGTCATCGGTGGACTCGTGGGCTTTGGCGCCGGATTCGTCCTTGGCCCATGGGGGCTGATCCTACTCGCGAGCAGTGGTTCCCATGGTCATCACAATTCCAATCACTGTTAAGAGTAACGATCGGCAAGAGTTGCGTGCGGGAGTTTCGGGGCGCTGAGATTCTACGCCTCTCCTGATGCGAGAATCTGCAGGAAACTTTTCAGAGTCTTCCGTTGCACGGGATCAAGGTCCACAAACCTGATCCCGTATTCATACTGGTTCGGCCCCCTGGGAAGGGTCCACATGACCGTTGCGCGCAAGTTGAGATTTTGTTGCTGCAATGCGGGAATATCGCTCAAGTCGGCCTTCAGTGTGACATGAGGCTCCTTGGAGAGATCCTCCATAACCATGACCCTGGCCCCTGTTTCGCTCAAATCCTTCACGAAGCCGGGAACGGCTCGACTGGCGCCGCCGGTCACGGACAAATGGCACGAGAGAAATGTGATTGACTCCCCCTCCTCGATGACCTGCGCGGAAAACCGGGGGTTGGCCCTCTTGTCGGCCCCCAATGTGAGGCTCTTTGCAGGAAGAGTGCTCAAGTAATTCTTGAACCTCTGGCGCACATCGAGAGAGACTTCGAGAATCCTGCACCCGCAAAAACAACGTCCATACTTGTTCTGAACCCAGACGACCCCGATCTTTATGGGGATATTTCCTGAACCAAGGATGATATTCAGCATCCCGTTCATTCCCTTGGAAATCGGGCTCTTGAGAGAAATCTGCAATCCCGATTCGCTGATATCATGAATCACGCAGGGACCGGCCCACAACGACTCTTTCTCCGGGGAAACGAGCTCGCCGGTGAGGTGACGGGACATTTTCCTCTTTTTTGTGACCTTGGCGGCAAAACGGGGGGAAGCGCGTCTTTCCACGCCTCCACCCGCAGGGGGTTCCGGCGGCTTGGGAGCTTCTTTCCTGGGCAGGGGATGAACAACATGCTTCGGAACGACGACAGACGGGGACGAATCCCTGAGATCGCCCATGAGAACACGCCAGACAATATTCCGGGAATCCCCCTGCCCGGGAGGCGTCTTGCTGGAATCTTCGGACACAACTTCCTCCAAAGATAGTCTGTCCATACTTTCCGTAGAAAGAGCGGGAATCCTTCATGCCGGCCGTGAGAAATCAACAATCTGTTCAAATCCCGAAGTGGACTTTAACAGGGCTGACGTGCTACAATCGTCTTACAAGAATAGGGAGGAGCTCCATCATGTCTACTGTGCCGTCACTTGCGGGAACCGTGCTTTCTCAGAATCTCTCGACATCATTGGCCGCCAAAGTCCAGGATGTCTCTCAGAAGGGAACCGTTCTTTCCGACCAATTCCTGGCCGAAGAGGGGCAGATATCGAATGAAGCCGCTTCGGAAAAAGGAATCCAGATCCAATGGAAAGACGCGGGCAAAGGCGCCCTCTTGATGGGCGCAGCCCTGGCGGGATCCACGGCAGCCGGGTTCTTCTTCGGCGGGCTCGGATCGCTGGGTGCGGCTGCCATAGGGGGCTTTCTCGCCTGGAGAGCCACAGGAAAGAACGTGGCCGCGGCAATTCCGGTCGCCATGCTCTGCTACTGGTCAGGCACCTTCGGCTCCATGAAGCCGCCCGATCTCTCTCTTGCCACCCGGGTCGGGTTTGCCGGAGGCGCAGGCGCCATCGGCGGAGGTCTCACCGGGCTGGTGATCTCCCGCCTTCGAGAAGGAAAGCCGCTTTCCTGACAATCATGGGGCCGTCCACTCTGGACTCAAACAACCAGGTACTGGAAGCCTTCACCCATGGCCTGATACATTTGCGGTCTCGGGGTCCTGCTTCATGCAGAACCCAGGCGCGGCGAAGACAAAGTCAGACAAACCCACTCCGGAAGTGAGGGAAGAGGCAATCCTGGACCGACCAGAGGCCAAAAAACAACATTCCCCAGCCCCGCGGGGAGATCAAAGACTACCTGTATATCTGTTTTCGACTTTGTGGAAAGAAATGGGAA
>JACPDT010000294.1 GCA_016183865.1 Armatimonadota bacterium
CGCATGTAGATCGTGGTGGGAAAGTACCTTGTGGTCGTGGTTGTGGGCTTTCTCAGCACTTTTTTCAACATGATCAGCATGACCCTGACCTTTTCCTCAAGCCTCATGGGATATGCAAAGCTCCTGGAACAGGCTCATGTGGAGATCAGGCTCTCCCTCTCATCGGGGCTTTGGATTCTCCTCTTGATGATCCCACTGACCGCCCTTTTTGCCGGACTCACCCTGGCTGTCGCCTCATTTGCGAGGTCCTTCAGGGAAGCTTCCAACTACCTGGGGCCATTGAGCCTTGTGGCCATCACCCCCGGTTTTGTGGTCTTCCTTCCCGGGTTCGAGATATCGTGGAACCTGGCCTGGGTACCTGTAGTCAATGTAGTGCTCCTTCTCAAGCAGATCATGCTGGGAGAGTTCGCATGGCCCTTGATTGTGACCGTTTTCCTGAGCAATGCCCTTTACGGGCTTCTGGCGCTACGGGTCGTATGCGCCGTTTTCGAAGGGGAGGAGATTCTGCTCGCAAGCGGTGAGGAGGCGTCCCCGTGGAGCAATCTTCTGGCCGGCCTCAAAGGGGCGGGAAGAGTCTCATACGCCTCGCGGTTGTCGCTGTCAGGCGCCTTGCTGATCTTTTTCGTGTGTCTGGCCCTTCTTCTTTATGTGGGGCCATCCGTGCAAAGAAAATCTCTCCTTTCGGGGATTCTTGTGGTGGAGTTCGGCCTCATCCTTTTTCCTTGCATCCTGCTCCTCAGATCCTGGGGTATCTCCCTCAAGGAAGCGCTGTGCCTTTCGGCCCCGCGCCCCATCCATATTACGGGCGCCATCGGGATTGGGATGACCATGTGGGTCATGGCCCTTCTCGCTTTTTGGATCCAGAGTCAGTTTTTCCCTGTGGGGAGCTATTTTGAGGACCTGGAAAGGGCCCTGGGGGCTCAGAGGCTAGAACACCCTGCCGCCCTCCTCATCATCGCCTCCGTAGCGCCTGGAATCTGCGAGGAGGTCCTTTTCCGAGGTGTTCTTCAGCCCGTCTTCATCAGGCGCTGGGGGTTCTGGCAGGGGATTCTTCTTTCCGCTTTCCTCTTCGGCGCCTTTCACATGATGCTTCCCAAATTGATTCCCGCCATGGTTCTCGGACTCTTCCTGGGATATCTCGCCGCACGAACGGGCAGTCTTTATGTCTCCATGACGGCCCATGCAACAAACAACTTTCTGGCTTTGCTTTTCTCGACTACCGATTTTGCGAAAACGGGCAAGCTCCTGGGCGAGCACGGCGAATTCCTGATCTGGTGGGTTCCGGTCGTTGCGGTCCTCATCCTGGTTGTTTCGCTTCAGGCGTTTCGGAGGAGTAGAGGAAATCAATTAGCCTGATCGGTCACAAGGACGACCCTTTCTTCTCCCTTTTGCGCCTGCAGAAGTCCGCGCACGCAGGCTTCCACGATTCTGTCCGGATCTATGGCATAGTCGGGGAAAACCGCGATTCCGGCGCAGAAGGGTCGCGTATCTTTATGAAGCCCCATCGGCGTTTTCCCGAGTAAGTCAACCAGCTCTTTCGCAGGCTCCACCACGTCCTCCGCGCCGAACTCGGGCAGGACCAGAATCAAGTATCGTCCTCTGTGCTGGACAACGAAATCGAGCAACCGGATGTTCTCCTGGATGACTTTGAAGGCCTGAAGAAGGATCGGTACGTTTTGCTGGGCATCGTCTCTCGGGGCTACGGCAACAAAGCTGACGGAATACCTTTCCCGTGCTGCCTTGGTGATTTCCCCCTGGATCCTCTCCCATGCCTGCGCCAGGGCAGGGAGGATGCGGCCCAGGCTGTCCGTGCTGGTGTCGCGCCTTGTTACAGTGGAATCATCCGCGGTGATTCTCTCCGAATCGGGTATCTGGGAAAAGGGGGTACACCGGTTTCGACCGTGCCGTTTCGAGTAATAGAGAGCAATATCCGCAAGCTTGACGAGCTGCGTGTCGGAGCGGGCGTGGGTGGGGTAGGTGGCGATGCCTATGCTTATGGTGACTTCTTCGGGGAGCTCGCCGGACTTGTAGTTGGCGATGCGTTCCCGTGTTCTTTCCGCTGCGGACAATGCCGCATCTTCCGGTGTTGCAGGGAGAATCGCCGCGAACTCCTCTCCGCCGTACCTGGCCAGGATGTCAATTCCTTCCCGAAGACTCAGCCGTATCTGTTCGGCCACATCTCTCAGAACAATGTCCCCCTGAGGATGTCCGTAGCGATCGTTCCAGTCCTTGAAATGGTCTATGTCCATCATGAGAAGGGAGCAGGGTTGATGGTATTTCTCTACCTTTTTCAGCTCCTCCGTGAGGCGATCCAGAAAAGCCCGCTTGTTGAATATGCGAGTCAGCTCGTCCTGGACCGAAAGGAGATACAGATTCAAGTCTTCCAGGGCATCGGACGCGACATCAATCAGCTCCGTGAGGATGGGCATTTTTTTTTCTTTGATGTCCCTGAACATCTTTTTTGAGATCTTCGGGTCGGAAGTGCCCAGAGCAAGCAGGGCCAGCAGCTTCCTTTCCCCTCTTCCGCCGCGCTGCGCGAGGGGGACAAAGAGTTGAACAGGGAGATCCTTGAGGCGGTCCCGCAGTTTCGGGAAGGCGAACTGGTACACCAGGTCTCTTGTCAATTGTGCCATTGTGAAGGGGCGGCATCCCTTTACGGCAAGCATTCGCTCCACCTCTTCCACAGCCATCGGCAGGTCTCGCTGAAGCCGGGCGGGGAGATTCTGAATGGACAGGGTCAACCGTTTTCTCCCGTGATCGGTCAGGAATGCGGCATTATGAGGGCATTCCAGGTATTCCGAGAGGTAATCCAAAATGAACCCGACCGTCCCTTCCGCATCACGGGGCTCCTTCAGCTTGGCGCCAAAATCACGGGCCAGGTGGGTTTCTGCAACCTTCTGCCTTCCCTTTTTCTTGAAAAGGAATGCAACGATGATCCCTATGAGAACCGCCGAGGCGCCGATGGCGATGAATAGGACACGCTTCTGGTGCTCGAAGACCTGTTGTTCCGCTGAAAGTTGGAGCTGGCGGGCTTCCAGGTCGTTCGGAGCGCGGCTCCCGACCCAGGCAAATTCCGACCGGGCCTCCCTCCATCGCTTCAGCGTAAGCAGGGTTTTCCCCCGCCCCATGTGGGCTTCGCGGCTCTCCGGGTTCGATCTCAGAAGCCGGTCATAGAGATTGAGAGCTCCCTGTGTATCGCCCCTGGCTGCCAGAAGGTCCGCCAGAAGGAGATTTGCCTCCATGTTGTCCGGAGAAATGGCCAGTGCCTGGCTTAGAGCTTCCTCCGCTTTCTTGCGCTCACCCCTGGCCAGTTGCAGCTTTGCCACGGCGAGCCGATGGGAAACGCTTCGGGGCGCCAGTTTTGCGAGTTTCTCGTATTGCTCTATGGCCGCGTCCACAATCCCGAGCCTGGAGTATAGAAAAGCCAGGTTTTCTCGGGGAGGAGCATAATCGGGGGCAATCCGGATCGCCTTCTTGAACGACTCGATCGCCAGGTCCACCTGGTTTCGCATTGTATGCAAGATCCCCAGGTTGTTATGGAGTGCCGCGTTTTTCGAATCCAGGGATGCGGCGGCTGTGCAGAAGGCGTAGGCTCGATCTGGATTTCCTTTCACGATAAGGATATGGCAGAGACTCTGGAGTGAAGGGAGATGTTTCGGGTTCTTCTTGACAGCCGCCAGATAAAGGGAAACCGCCTGGTCCACTTTTCCCTTTTTCTGGAGGTCCAGACCTGCCTTGAAGAGATCGTTCTCTTCAGAGGCTCGCGAAGGGAGACAGAAAGAAAGAAATGCAGAGGCTACAAGAAAAGCACAGGTGAGTCGCAGAATTGCAAATTTCAACTTGCATACACTCCCTGCGAAGAGGATTCGAGACAAAAAGACTGTGTCCTGCCTCCTGTGCGTAATGGCAGGAAATCGAAGGGGCTCCCAGAACAGGTACCACCATGCATGACTTCATGGCCCTGCTCAATGATGCCCAGCGTCGCTGCGTGCTTCACGAGGGAGGCCCCCTTCTCATTCTGGCAGGTGCAGGCAGCGGAAAAACACGGGTAATTACCTGCCGCATCGCCCATCTTATCAAGGAGATCGGCGTCCCGGAAGATCGCATTCTGGCCGTCACCTTCACGAACAAGGCCGCCAATGAGATGAAATCACGAATCGAAAACCTCCTCGGGACCAGGCCAAGAGTTCTTGCAGGGACATTTCACTCCATCTGTGCTCGAATCCTTCGTCGAGAGGCGTCTAAAGTGGGATATGACCCCTCTTTTGCGATCTATGACGAGGGGAACCAGTTGGCTCTCATCCGGGAGAGTATTCCTTCCCGAATCAGGGAGGAGAAGACTGCTTCTCCCCGGGCCATCCTGTCGGAGATAAGCCGGATCAAGAACAACAGGATTGATCCGGAGACGTATGCCAGACAGGCTTTCGGTCAATTCCAGGAGCTTGTGTCCCTGGCATACCCTGCCTATCAGGAGAAATTGAGGCTGAACGGGGCCATGGATTTCGATGATTTGCTCCTCCAATGCGTAAGCCTCTTCTCCGAAAATCCGTCCACCCTGAATGAGTACCGGGACCGCTTCCGCCATATCCTGGTGGATGAGTATCAGGACGTGAACTCGGTTCAATATGCTCTTGTGCGGATGCTGGCGGAAACCCACCGGAATCTTTGCGCCGTGGGGGATGATGACCAGAGCATTTACCGCTTTAGAGGCGCCGATGTGGGGATCATTCTTTCCTTTGAGAAGGATTTTCCTGAGACCACGGTAGTCAAGCTGGAAGAGAACTACCGTTCCACAAAAACCATTCTCGATGCGGCCAATCATGTCGTTTCGAACAATGAAAAGCGGAAATCCAAGACTCTGTTTACCAGGAATTCGGAAGGAAACAGACTGGTCTATTATCAGGCTGCATCACCTCAGGATGAAGCCCGATTTGCGATTGAGGAGATCCGGAAACACAGGAACAGGGAAGGCAGGGACCTTTCCCATTTTGTGATTCTCTACCGCACCAATGCCCAGTCCAGGGCTTTTGAGGACGGCTGTGTTCAGGAGGGGATTCCCTATCGGGTCGTTGGGGGGCTTCGCTTCTATGATCGGAAGGAGATCAAGGATGTGGGCGCTTATTTGAGTCTTCTGGCAAACCCTGCCGATCAGCTCGCCTTCAGGCAGGCTCTGGAGGTTCCGTCAAGGGGAGTCGGCGCCACCTCCCTGAAGAAGCTCTTTGACCGCGCCGCTCTGACAGGGGTCACCGTCTATCGCCTTGTGCAAAAGGGGGATCTCGATTTTCTGGGAGCCAGGCAGCGTAAAGGGCTCACCGATTTCGTGCAGCTCCTTGAGGAGCTGAGAGCGAAGCTGTCCGTTCTTTCCCTGCCCGATCTTGTCAAGGCGGTCCTGGACCGAAGCGGCTATCGCCCTGCCCTTGAAGCAGAGCGAACTGTAGAGGCCCAGGGAAGATTGGAGAATCTGGAGGAGTTCGTAACAATGGCCGCGGAGTTCGAGCAGGAGAGCCCTGAGGAAGATCCTTTGACCGCGTTTCTGGCCCGTCTTGCTCTGGTTTCGGATGTGGACACCTGGCAGGAGGGTTTTGATGCGCTGACGCTCATGACCCTTCATTCCGCCAAAGGTCTGGAGTTCCCCATCGTTTTCATCTCGGGATTGGAGGAGCAGCTTTTCCCTCACAGCCGTTCCCTCCTCGATCCCGTTGAGCTTGAAGAGGAGCGCCGTCTCTTCTATGTGGGCATCACGAGAGCGAGGGAGCAGGTGATCCTTACCAGCTCCCAGACGCGAAAGCTCTACGGAACGACCGTGTCTTCCTGCGTTTCCCGGTTTCTTTCGGAGATCCCAGACCACCTCATCGAAACGGCAGCCGGCGCCGGCTCGCCATCATCTTTTTCCGGCGGTGAAGGCGGGGCCCGGAGCCCGAAAAATAGCCGATCTTCTGAGTCCAGAAGGTCCTCTGTTGTGGTTGGTTCCGGCTGGCAGGGGCTGGAGGTCAAGGTCGCCCCCCCTCCCGAGGATGAATGTCCCTTTGTCCCCGGGGACGTGGTTTCCCACCGCATCTGGGGCTCAGGGACAGTCCTTTCCGTGGACAAGGACTTGATCGTCATCGAGTTCGCGGCAGGGAAGAAGATGCTTTTTTGGGATTCCCTCAAGGCGCCTGTGAAAGAACCCGCTCCCGATTTCGGTCTGGGGAAAAGAGTGGTTCATCCCGAATTCGGCACAGGGGTTGTGGTTCAGGTGCGGGGTGCGGGCGTTTCCCCTGAAGTGGCTGTGGCTTTCCCCGGCAAGGGAATCAAGCATATTCGCACAGACACGGCGGGACAGGCATCCAACCTGTCCATGGCGCCTCCCGAGGAGAGCGCTTATGAAGTGGGGGACAAGAAATTTCTGTGAGCACTCAACCGGCGTCTCAGGTAGTCAGGAGTCAGAATGCAGGAGTCAGAATGCAGGAGTCAGAATGAGGACGTCAGCTTTACAACATCGCACAAGGTTCCATCGAA
>JACPDT010000303.1 GCA_016183865.1 Armatimonadota bacterium
ACAAAGAAACTCAAATGGATTCAAAGACAGAATAAAAAAATAATCATCCAGCGTCGCTTCGCTCCGAGGACTGTCCGGCATCCGTGGAATCAGTGGCCGACATCAAATGGAATCAGTGGCCGAATTCAACGGAATACGCAGTTAACCCGACCAACCTCCGCTGCGCTCCGGTTGGCGGGTTAACGCAACGTTGGACGAAAACAAAGAAAACATTGATGCGATAAGAACATCTTGCATCTATGTTGCAAATGTGATACAATAAGATTATGAAAACAGCAGTCGTCCACGCGCGCATTGAACCGCAAACAAAGCAAAAGGCCGAAAGGGTCCTTCGCAAGCTTGGCCTTACTCCCACGGAGGCAATCCGTATCTTCTACCGGCAGATATCCCTCCGTGGGGGCTTGCCTTTCCCTGTCGTGATTCCGAACGAGCTCACGGCGTCTACCCTGGAGAAGAGCCGTCGTGGCGAAGACATTCAGGAATTCGAGTCTTTAGAGGCAATGTTCAAGAATTGGGAGAAATGAAGAAGGTCTCGCAGGCCAGGCAGTTTTTCCGGGATATCAAACGCATGCGGAGACGAGGGAAGGACCTGCACAAGTTGCAGGAGGTTGTCAGGCTTCTAGCCGAGGGGACTCCGCTTCAAGCGAACCACAGGGACCATGCACTCATCGGACCGTGGCAGCCGTCGCGTGACTGCCACATTGAAGCCGACTGGATCTTGATTTACACTACAGATAAAAACTCGCTTCGGCTTGAACGGACCGGCACGCACAACGACCTTTTCAAATAAAGTACTGAGGTCGTCCAACAAGTCGCTCCAGCCGACGCCGCAAGGAGGGCGCGGTTGAGCTTTTATGAAGACACGCACCCCACGGAATAGAACTCTGACATGCTCGGCAGAGGAAATACCCGAGGCACTGGGAGCCTGATACACGGCTTTCCGGCAATTACCGTGACCAGACTTTCACTGGTAAGCAAACGATAACTTTGCAAGGCACACCCAAATCACTTTGTTGTTCACGTCGTGGGCCACTCACTCATTCAGCAAGTGAGCCAGTTTCCCGATCCTGTGATATAGCTCCTCAAATTCTTCTCGATCATCAAGAACCCCGGGCCGTGAGAAGTAGACAGAGAGCCCGCCACGGAAAATATCCATAAGGAGCCTTGTTTTCTGACTCTCCGCCAGAATCTGCCGCCTTTCCCTGGTCAACCAGGCCAGGTCTGCCTGATCGGATGACTTTACTACGAAGAGGCGATCAAAGGCGGAATCGTCTGTTTTCATTTCTGCCATCCCGGAGAAATCACCCTCCCAGAAGAAGGAGGCGTTCCTGAGACCCACATAGAGACCGTGTGGACAAGAAGGCAGGACAATGAGCATGAAGTGAAAGGCCCCCGTTGCCTGCCCCGGCCTCCTGACACAGACCGCGAAAGGCAGCCTCTCGCAGATGCCGTAGATACATCCATATCGGCCTGAGCGGCCACAGATATCGCTTTCAAGGGACAACATCTCCAGGAAGGGGGCCAGTCTCGGGAGGGGTATGCGGCTTAAGAGCCAGGTTTCCTTGATATGCTCCTGAAAGGCCTCGTGCTCCTTCTGACCCTTGTCCGAAGAAGGCCTGAGCCATCCCCTCACATTCCACGGCGACCGGGCGTGTTCGGCCCAATACAGGGAATGATAATAACAGAGCCCCTTCTTTTCGGCAAAGTCCGCCCAGACCCCACAAATCTTGCGGGTTTCGTGGCCATGGTAGCCCAGGGCGAGACCGAATATTAGCACCAGTGCAGTAAGTGCTATGAGACCTTCCATGAACCGTTTTCTCTCCAACTCAAGATGATAGGTGTTCAGGGAGGCTGCGAATTCCTATGCAGCTACATCATATCATATTGTAGTCATATGGGAAACAGCCTTTTTGGCCCTTTCCGATTTGACGGAATGTTAACAATTGTTCACACAATTCTGCTTTCAATTCCCTGGCCCTGGTGCTAAAATGGTGGGGAAATAAACACACGAGGAGGTTCACAACAAATGAACATCAACCCTATTTACGGCACCAGAAATCTCACCCTCTTCACCCTCCCGGACGAGAGCAAGGCCGCTGATCCATCTTCACCGAAGGACAAGGATTCGATCGGCCCGGGCACGAAACCGCCGCCTCCGCCTACGATCTCTTGCTATCTGGTAGGACCTCTGTGGGACGTGACGCCCAAGGATCCTGAAGGGCTTGGAAAAATGAGGCAGGACGCCATCGCGAGAGCTGTTGATGAAGGCACGATTTCTGCCGAGACCGCCAACAAGCTTCGCTGACGGCGGATTACTGTTGAGACGAAATAGGAGGGTCGCCACCCTCCTATTTTATTTGAGTCATCAGTCGCTGATGAGGATCGAGAGCCAGGATCCGGCTCGTTTTTAGAGAATCGAATGGACGTGAGGAGTGTGGAGAAATGAGATCAGCGGCGCCGGCAGGGGTCGAGGTCAGGGAAATCAGGGCTTCCTCGATACTGAACAAGTCCGGCATTTCCGATTTTGCCGTGAATTGCTATACCGGCTGCATCCATGGCTGCCGGTACTGTTACGCCAGGTTCATGGCGAAGTTCCGTAATGAGAAAGTCCCGTGGGGCAGGTTCGTAGACGTGAAGGTGAATGCTGCGGAAGTGCTCGAAAAACAAGCGAAAAGAAACTTCAGCGGCGAGAGCGTGATCATAAGCTCCGTTTGTGACGGTTGGCAGCATGCGGAGGAAAGGTATGGCCTCACGAGAAAGTGCCTGCAGATCCTTCTTCCCAGGAACCTCCGGATCTCCATTCTAACAAAAAGCTCCCTCGTGGAGCGGGACTTCGATCTCCTGGATAGATGGAAGGAAAAGGTGGAGCTCGGGGTGACCCTGACTACCCTTGATGAAAAAGCGCGGGAGATCATGGAGCCAGGGGCGGCGCCCGTCACGGAAAGACTCGAAATCCTTGACAGGGCCGCAAAGCGGGGCATCCCGATATGGGTCTTTTTCGGGCCCACCCTCCCGGGAATCTCCGACAATGAGCAGGGCATCGAGGAGATTATGGCGTCCCTGGCTGGACTCCCCCTCGTTCGTCTGTACTTCGACAGACTGAACGCAAGGTACGGGGTGTGGCAGTCCTTGAAGGAAGCGCTGGAGGAGAACAACCCATCGCTGTTGCCGCTCTATCGAAAGGTTCTCTTTGACAGGGACTTCGGTCCGAAGTATGAGGAGTACCTGAAGCATTCGATTCTTCGAGCAGCAGCAAGGCACGAGGTAGCCGAAAAGGTCTTTCCATGCTTCTGAATCCACAGCAGAATTCGCGTCAGATGGGTTCCTCGAACGCCCGAGATCACGGCTCACTTCTCCTGGCGCCGGCCATGCGTCGGAACGGGCTCGGAGAAGATCCTGAGTCGTCGGTTCCGGAGGACCCGGAGAGGTCCCATGGCGAACAGGCGGATCGTCTGTGGAGACTTCAGCTCGCTCCCCAACACCTCTCCAGATAGGGGCAGGAGATGAGGCGGCACTTTTCGGGCTGTGTTTTCTCCCATGCCGATTCGTCTTTCCGGGCGGATTTCCGGAGGATCTCGGCGGCGATGGTGCGCAGTCTGATCTGGAATTCGGCGATCTTCGCATCATCGGTGGGAATCCTGACATAGGCGGTAGGCTTCTCCTGGAGAAAAACAAGGTATGCCTCCAGCTCCCCTGCATTGAGGGCTTCTCTCAGAGCGATGGCATAGCACAGAATCTGGAGGGAATAATCCAGGATCTTCTCCCTCTCGTTTCGCGCATATTTGTAATCAATGAGAAACCACTCTCCCCGTGCTGAGCGCCCCACAAGATCCATATATCCATGGAGAAAAATCCGAGGGCGACCGTCGAGGCAGGCCGTAAAGGGATGTTCCCGAAAAAGGGCGGCCTGCCGGTCCGAGAGGCCCAGGACGTTGGTCTCAGGGGCGGAGATGAAGCGAAGAAGGGCCTCATGAATCTCTTTTGTCCTGTTGCGAAGAAGGGCGTTCCCCTCTCCGATTTTGATCAGGTGTTGCTCCAGGTCCTTCGAAAGGGCGCCGAGGTCTTTCGTAAAATCGGCTTCTTCCAGGGCTCTGTGGGCGGCCCAGCCCCTGACTTGCTCAAGGTCTTCTTCACCCGGGGCCTCAACGGAAGCCCTGCGAAATTCTTCTCCCCTGCTCAAAATGAAATCATATAAGTATTTTCTCGGACAAAAGTCATAGGCCATGATGGATGTAGGCGTGAAATGGATCACGGAGGGAGCAGGTTTCCTGTAATCGAAGATCTTTTCGAGCGTTTTCTCTGCATGATCGCGGTCCGGCCCTGCGAGAGTTTCAAGAAGAGCGGAAAAGTGCGGGGCACCGGGATTCCTGAGCAAGGGATGGCGATCCACGGGGGCCGGTGCCGAACCCACGGACCCTGCTTTCAGTGCCGATCGTTTGAGAAGCCGGATTCCCATCACTTCCCTCTCCTCTTCATCCGATTGCAGGAACTCCCTCCCGTGGTCCCCCAGAAATTGATCAACAACATTCTTCCAGGTATCCTGGGGGGTTCGGACATAGCCGCTGGACAGGATCAGGTAGTCTCTGGCCCGTGTCAATGCCACATAAAGAAGCCGCAGAGACTCGGCTCTTTCACGCTCCCGGCATTCGTCATCAATCCGTTTATAGAGATAGTGCTTCTCCATGTCCCCAGTGGCGGGATCTCTGTACTTGGAGGCAAGGCCCAGACTGACTGAGCACCTGACCTGATGCCTGTTGGGGGGGTCGCTTCTTCCCATATCGGGAACGACGACAATGGGAAATTCAAGACCTTTCGCCTGATGAATGGACATGATCAGGACCGCCCCGGGATTCTCCTTTTCGAGCTGGGCTTCCGATTCGTGCGACTCGTAAGCGGTTCTTCGCGAAAGGTACTGCACAAAATCTTCCAAGCCGAATATTCCGCTTGCCTCATAGGTGCGCGCCATTCTCACAAGCTTGGCGGCATTGGCCGCCTTCTGCTCCCCCTGGAACGTTGACAGAAGCACGGCAGTGTAATCGAAACGGGCGAAGACCTCCTCAATGAGCTCACTCAAACTGAGATGATCTTTCAGAGCTTCCAGATCGTTCAATATGCTCCGGCATTTCCGAAGTCTTTCCCTTTCATCGGGACGAAGATCAGGAAAATCGCCGAAAAGAAAAGTCTTGACAAGATCCCTGGGGTGACCTTCTTCCGAAAGAGCCAGTGCCAGGAGTGTATCGTCACTCAAACCCGCGAGAGGAGAGCGCAGGATGCCTGCCAGACTTATTCCGATTCGGGTTCCTGCGATGTATCGGAGGGCGTGGAGCACATCCAGTATTTCCTGACAATCGAAGAAGCCGCGTCCTTTGACAAGATAATAAGGAATGTTCTTCGCCCGAAGAGCCGTTTCATAGATACCCACTTGCGTCAGGGAGCGAAAGAGAAGGGCGATATCGCCGAATTCCGCAGTCCTCACATCCCCTTTTCCCTCGCCCGAAACCTTCACACCTCGCCCGGGGTCGGTGGCAAGGAGAATCCTGTTTGCCAGCGACTCCGCTTCCAGCGCTCTGGCACGGGCGGCGCTGATTCTGTCCTCCCCTTCCCGGAGGGGGGATGAAAAAATGACCTCCACCCGGGAACAGCGCTCGGGCAGGGAGCGAGTCGGGGAGAGATGGTCCTCGGCGTGGAATCGGAACTGAAAAGGCCTGCCGTCCCTTGGGGGGATCCCAGCGAAAAGAGGGTTGATCACTTCCAGGATCGTGTCAAGGGTCCGGAAATTGTCCTGGAATGATACCACTTCCCCCCCTCTTTGCGTGATATCTTCCATTACTCTTGTGAAGACCTCCACATCCGCGCCCCTGAAAAAGTAAATGGACTGCTTGGCATCCCCCACGACGAACAGCTTCCGTGGCTCAAGGCTCAGCTCCTCGATTCGTGCGCCCGGGGGAAGAGCCTGCTCCTGATCCTGCTTTTCGGAAAGGAGGTAGACGATCTGGCGTTGCAGCTCATTTGTGTCCTGGAATTCGTCCACAAGAATGACCTTGAAGGCCCCTTTGTACCTTCTCCTGACCCTGTGGTCATCCCGCAAGAGATTGCGGCAAAGGAACAAGAGGTCATCGAAATCGAGGCAGGAGTGAGCAGTCTTCTCACTTCCGTAAGCCTCGTCCAGGTCCACAAGAAGAGAGGAAACGGCAGCCTGGGCAGGGAGCGCCCTGAAGAATCTCAGAAAAAGGGGAATGGTCCCTTCCTTCGGCTCAATAAGCTCTGCCAGCTCTTCTCTTATGCCCTGAGCCGCTGCGGGTATCTTTCCTTTGAAGATTGCCGTGAGGTCGTCAAGAAAGGTTGCATCCGAAGGAGAAGAATCCGGGGACAACCGCTCAATGCCGTTCTTTATCGCCCCGGCGGAAGACGCGAAAGCGGCCAGTCTTTGACCAAGGCTGCGGCTCTTCTTGATGTCAGGGTTTTCTCGGAGGAGCGCGATCTCATCCACAATCTCCACGAGACGCCTCCTGGCCCGGGACAAGAGCTCCACGGCTTCCTTCTCCCGCGCTTTGAGCAGCGTGGGGAGGCTGCTCGCCTCTCCTCCCGCGTTTCGGAGGGCACTGAGCCCTGAAACCAGGAGCCGGCTAAGCTCCCTTGCGCCCAAATCCAGAACCAGGGCTTCCACGCTTTCATCCCCTTCCCGAATCTTCCGGAAAAGAAGGCGGTCGGCGGAGGTTGCCAGAATCTCCTGGGCCTGTTCTTCGCTCAGAACTTCGAAATGGGGATCAAGGTGCGCTTCAATGGGGTTTTCCTTGAGAATGCGGGTGCAGAAGGAATGAAATGTGCTGATATGGGCGGAAAGGAGCGCCCTCCTGGCCTCTGTCCAAAGATCCTGCCTGTCCGGATTCCGCTCCTCCGAAAGACGAGCTTCGATCACCTGGCGGATCCGCTCTTTCATTTCTCCAGCGGCCTTTTCCGTAAAGGTGATGGCAAGGATCTCTTCCATCTTGAGCGTTCCCACGGGCGTATCTCCGGAGAGAAACCGGGAATCGAGCTCCACAAGGGCGGCGGTCTTGCCCGACCCCGCCCCTGCGCTCACGCACATATTGGTATCGAATGCAAAAACTCTCTCCTTTTGGGGAGACCATTGCCGTTCAGCCATGTGTTCTTCGCTCCTCCGGAGTCCCTGTCGCCGATATTGCGCGTTCTAAAAAGAAGGATCTATTATGGAGATCACGTCCCCCTCCTTGATCCCAAGATCCAGAAGAGACTTGGAGTCTTTCAGATCCCGTCCCTTGTGCTCAAGGAGAGATTTCTTCTCAGGCAGCTTTCGGGCTTCGTAGGCTTTTTTGCGCAGTTCGCCGATGGTCGTCTTTTCATCCACATTGACAACCACCGCTCTCCCGCTCTTCCCTTTGATCGTGAGCTTCATGGCAAGAAGACCGGATGTAGTGACCGCGATTGCAAAGAGTGCCATACAGAGCACAGCAAGCATTTTTCTCATTGGTGAATCCTCCTTTTTCAACATGGTCCCTGATGTACAAACTATATTACATTTGCACTCTTTATCCTGTGTGACTTTGCAGGAAGATCGCAGCAATCGGAAGAAATGTGACTGCCCCACGTGGGACTTGGAGCCGGAGCACTCTTACTTTAACACATGACAGGTCCAGGATTTCTCAAGAACAGCGGCATTACGGTATTCGCATTCCTTGCAGGGCTCTTGTTATTCTCGGGTACCTGCAAGAATCTTCTCATGCAAGCCGAAGCGGATTGCGCCAGGGTCGCTCTCGACGAGGAAGAGTATTTCATTTATGTGCCGAGAGCTTATAACAGGGCGAAAAAGCCGCAGCAATTCCCTCTTCTCGTTGCAGTACACGGCAGCGGGCTGTACAAGGGCAAGGAGCTCACCGGTGGGCCTATGTGCGAAGGTTACAGGCGCCTGGCCGAGTACTACAGTGTGATCCTGGTCTGCCCCACATTGCACGGAGATTTTCCCATCGCGGAGAACGGCTCAGGAAAAATCGTTGAAAGGATCATCCGCCAGGTGACCCGAAAATATTCGGTCCACCCGAAGCGAATCTCATTATATGGATTTTCCGCAGGTGCTGAATTCGTGGAGCGATTGGCCTTTATGGAGCCGGAGATGTTCGACGCGGTTGTGTGTGTGGATGGAGGCTCCGATTTCAAAAGAACCGTTCCAAAAAACAGGAAACTGCCCAGGTTCCTCTTCATGATCGGCGCGGAGGACTTGCCGCGGCGCGTTCGTCAAAGCGCAGAAATGGCGGGGATCATCCGAAAGGCGGGGGGCCTCGCAGGCTTTGAGCTGATCCCCAATCTCGGACACGAGGAGAGCGAACAAATCAAGCGAAGAGCCTTCGGTTTTGGCACAGAGGACATCGCTCAGACCCGGTGGGCAAACAGGGGATCCGCCCATAAGGAGGAGGAAGAAGCAGTCTCTCCCGGTAATTTGCGCGGGAAGTTAGAGTTTGTTCTGGA
>JACPDT010000055.1 GCA_016183865.1 Armatimonadota bacterium
TTTCATCCACAGCGGATTGCCCCTCCCTGACCAAACCATCAACAGGGATGCGCTCACCTGGACGAACAACAACCAGATCCCCAGGCTGGACCTTTTCCTGGGGTATTTCCTCTTCCTTTCCCTCACGAAGAACGGTTGCCGACTTCGGGCGCAGATGCGAGAGCTTCCGTATCGCCTCAGAAGTCCGGCCCCGGGCCCCTGCCTCCAGGTATCTCCCCAGAAGCACCAGAGCTATGATGACTGCCGCTGTGTCGAAATAGGCCTCACCCGTTGCTCCAGGAAAGAACTGAGGCGCGAAAGTCACGACTACACTGTAGAAATAGGCTGCCGAAGTCCCCATGGCGATCAGCACATTCATGTCCGTGCCGCCTCCCTTGAGGACCTGAAAGCTGGTCTTGTAGAACTGCCATCCGCCCCAGAGCTGGACAGGCGTGGCAAGGGCGAAAAGAAGGAAATTGATGCTCTCCAGAGGCAGATCAGATGCCTTCATGATGGACATGTGGAGCATGGAGACAAGCATGATCACAGCCGCCAGCGCAATGTTGGCGATCACTTTCCCTCTCAGGGCCGCCAGATCTTCCCGCTCTCTCTTTTCTGCAGGCGCCTCTTCCGCCTCCGAGGGCGGTGCCTCAAGAACCTGGTAAGGACCTGCCCTGACAATGGCGTGCATCAAGTCAGAGGGTGAAACTGCATCGGAAACAGTGCGGACGAACGCCTTGCCTGATGCCAGATTCACGGATGCCTGGAGGACCCCGGGAATTCCAAGAACGCTGTCCTCGATTCGCTTCACGCAGGAGGCGCAGTGCATTCCCAGGATCGAAAAAGTAAACTCCTGAATGAGGGCGGAAAACCCTATGGTATTTACCGCTTCCACAATAGGCGCGGGTCCCGTGTTGGACGAGTCATAGAAAACGGAAGCCCTGCGGGTCGCGAAATTCACGGAAGCCTCCTCCACACCGGGGAGACTCTGAAGCTTCTTTTCTATACGAGAAGCGCAACCGGCGCAGTGCATGCCCTCAACGGGGATGTCGAGACGAGTCAATGTGGCCATAGAACTCACCAATGGTGGTCTTCGCTTCGGGCTCCCGGGTTCCTCCCCGCCCGGATTTCACCACAGAGGCACAGAGAAAACCTGCTACGATGCAAGGAGGCGGACCACTTTGTCCCAGCCGGTCTTCTCGACAAATGCGAGATTGAGGGGATTGGGATTTCCCTCCTGTGTGTATGCCGAATCCAGGTCTTCCTTCTTGTGAGGGAGATACACGGATAACCCTCCAGCCTGTGTTGAGCTCCACAAGCTGCTCCTCTTGAAGGCAAACCTTGTGGCTTTTTCCCACTCGGAGCCGCTCACAGAGGACGCCCCTGTCTCCAGCCATAGCCGGTAAGCATCGGGCTTTTCCTTGACCTTCTCTTCCGGCACGAAGTCCTTTGTGGTCACGTCAAAGAAATATTTTCCGTCATCCTTTCGCCACCACTCTCTGCGAAAGACCTGATCCTTGCTGTTCCTCTGAGCGATGATCCCGCCCTCTTCGTCGAGAATCCGGAAAATCTCGATGGCCCCATCCCGGATTCCCGGGGAACGACTCGTCAGCTCTTCATCAGCCGCAAGCTTGCGGGAAAGATCAAGAAGATCCACCAGGCCTGAATGATAATCGGAAGGAAAGTACTGGGCGAACCGCTCACATTTTGTGAGAATGGTCCGAATTTTTTCAATATCCGCCGGATCCTTGAGAGCGAGGATGCCGTCCGCCAGCTTCTCGACAGCCCCTTCCAGGGAGGACATCTTGCAGAGGTCCAGGGCCGACACGGTTTGAATGCGACTCTCCTGGGTCAGCTCCACAAACCCTTTCGCCACCGCCCTGGGTCCGGCCCACATCTCCATCGGTCCTGAAGCGAGATAGCCCGCAAAGGGGAACCCCCCTGCCACTAGCTCCTGAGATCCTACGGCGATCTGCCGGCCAGGGCGCTCTTCAACTCCTCCAGACTCAAGGAGTCCCTTCCGTGAAAATCGTCCTCACAGAGGCCCTTGTATGCTTCCCCGTGATCGTGAAAAAGCACGGCATAATGCTGGGCTGGGTAGCTCTTGATTCCCAGTTTCAGAAAGGAAGAAAGGGTCTCGGGATCGCCCATGTTCAGGTCCGTGTTCACTACCCCTCCAGGCAATGGAACAGCATAAAGGGGCTTCTCGGCTCTGGCGACTGCCACCTCGTGGGCCTGCTCTTTTGTGAAAACATAATCGGCAATCGGGATATGCCCGGGCCTGGTCTGGCGATCCCAGGGCTCTGTGAGCCCGAACCTCTTGAAATATCCCTCCGCACTCTCGATTTTCCAGCGTTTGGCCATCTGATCTTCAGGAGGGGGTTCGCCGCCGAGAGCCATGACTTGCGGTGCGGTTTGGGTCGGGCTCGTGAGCATGTAATCATTCACTTTCCCGTTCTTCGCCATCCGCAGGATCACATTGACATCTTTGGAGACTCCCTTTTCGGCAAGATCCAGATACTCCCTGTGGATCTGACGATCCAGGTTGTTGTTTCCGTCCGCGTAAATAAAGAGAGTCCACGGCTTCCCGGGGACCGGCCCTGTAGGTGCGAGGCCTGACATAATCTCCCCCCTTACGATATCCTGAGGACATATTACCACAACAATGGCGAAGAGTCCGTAAACAAGGTGTAAATCTTTGACCATGCCTTGACTCCCCGCCTGGAGCGGGGTATAATTCAGGTATGGAATCTGCGGGAATGTCAGGTATAGCAAAAACAATGGCCGGATCCACGGTTGCAGGCGGACTTTCATCGAAGGGCCTGACGGAGGCGCCTTCCGCCGTGCTTCCGGATGACTCCACTTCTTTGCAAGTAGGGGACCGGAGCGACGTCGGTCATGAGAAGTCAGAGCGGCCCCCTGTGCTATACGTGAAACAGAAGATAGAGGAGCGGCCCGCGCAAGAGACGACCTCCCAATCAAAGGCAGCCTCTTCCCCCGTGATCCATGACGAAAATGGGACCTTTACCTTCCTGGAACCTCAGACTTCCAGCCTTGCAGAGGGGCTCCGGGCTGAAGAAAATGAACATGTCATCGCTTTCCTGATTCAGGCAGCCCAGAATCAGGAGGTCGGGAACGAGATCAAGAGGAATCTGCGTCTTCTCCCCAATGACATCCTGCGCTTCCTGTCGGAAGGAGGCTACCGTATCCTGCCGGTCCTGCGATTCCTGTCGGAAGGAGGCTACCGTATCCTGCCGGTCCAGGAAACAGATGACTTCGGGAGAGCCGGCCTGGTGAGAGAGACGGCCACGGTGGAGCCTTTCCTGGCAAAAAAAAGGGAGGCCCTCTCCTTTCTTCAATCTGAGAAAGTACGCAATTTCAGGGAATGCTGTAAGGAGACGGGAGACAAGGTCTCGGGCGAGCCGCAGGTCGCAGAGAAAATGCGAGCCCGTCAGGATCTGGCCTTACTTGTGAAAACAGAGCAGGACCTGCCGAAGGAGTTTTCTTTCCTCTACGGGCCGTCTGCGACAAACTTAACGGATCTCGCCAGGGAGCATGGGTGCAAAAAGGGCGGCGAAGTGGAGGAATTCTGCAGCCTTGTGAGAGAGCTCAATCCCCATGTTTTTCAAGATAACCAGGGGAGCCGGGAGATTCCGCCGGAAACGCCTGCCCTTATCCCAAACTTGTTCTACGATCATGAGGAAGACGAATGGATGCACATCACAGGCACTCGCAGGCTGATATCGGATGACACCATATGGCGCGACATTCTCTTTCACGGCAGGGCGCTACACGGGCCTGTCCCTTTCCCTAACGGCGTTTGTCTCTTCAGAGAGAAAATCATCGCTGTGCCGGTTTCCTTGCTTCCTGACCCTGCGTTAGGCGTAGGGCATTATCGGGTTCTGTTGCACGAGATCGGCCACGCCCTTGACGATCTCTTGAGGAGAAGTCCTGTAGCGAAGGAATACGAGAAAAGGCTCCGGGAGCTTTTCTCCCTGGCCTGGCAGAAAAACTCCTTTCTGAACATAAACTCATCGCAGGATCCGGGAGAATTCGTGGCAGACGGTTTGGCTGCGTATCACAAGCGCGAGCAGGACGAGTATCAGGAAATGTACAAGTCGGAATGTAATGCGGACAACCTCGCGGCGAAAACGCCTGAATTCTCCAACTTCATCGGGAAGGAAGTCCCCTGCCTCATAGTGCGGGCAAGAGAAAGATCCACCTCCACCTGACCTCCCCCCGAGGGGGAGGAAAATTAGGGTGGTCCTAAATATGAAAAAACCAGTGAGCCGCTCCGTTCAGGAATCCGAGGAGCAGTGACCCCAGTAAGGCCGCCACGGGACCCCTGACTTTGAAGCCGGGCACAAAAAGAGAGGCCAGCCAGAAGAAGAGAGCGCCCAGAAGAAAAGGTATGAAAGGCAGCCAGTTCAGGGGGCCCAGAAAGAGCCTGAGAAGAGGTCCAAGAAGGAAACCGGAAAGACTGATGACCGCCGCAGCCGCCAGGGCGGATGTGAATTTCTCGACTTCAATACCCCGAATCAGGCGACCCGAAACGAAAACCGCCGCGGCATTAACGACCCACAGGACCAGCCAGGAAAACAAACTGGTTAACACAAGCCCTCACCTCATTTGAAGTCCGACCTACACGGCCACCGGTTCAACCTGAACTACGCGATGACCCTTGCCGGTCTTGAAGATAACATGTCCATCCACCTTGGCGAATAGCGTATGATCTTTGCCCATGCCAACATTCTGCCCGGGATAGAATTGGGTCCCCCGCTGCCTCACCAGGATATTGCCGGCTTTCACGACCTGTCCGCCGTATCGCTTGACTCCCAGGCGCTGGGAATTGCTGTCCCTCCCGTTCCGGGAGCTTCCCATCCCTTTCTTGTGGGCGAACATTTGAAGATCCAGACTGAGTGTACTGCTCATTTTTCGTGCCTCCTGCTTATCATCGTCATTCATAATAACACATATTTCTTATCCTGGCAAGGGGCTGACCTCTTTTGGGCATGTATGAAATTCGTCGGCAAGCTTCTAGCGAGTATTCGCTGACCCAAAGGTACAGGGCCGCTAAGTGGCCCCCGACATAAATTCCATCATGGATGAGGAAGGATTTCAACGGTGGCTGTCACATGTATCCAGCAAGAGCCATTTGCTGGAGGAACCGTGCGAACCGGAATACGGCCAACCTTACTGATTCATCTGACCCCAGAGGATCGTGCATTCTTGGAAGAGCGCTGTCGCAAGCGTACAGCTCCCTATCGGGAGGTGATTAAGGCCAAGGCCCTCTTGATGGCTGATGATGGGC
>JACPDT010000290.1 GCA_016183865.1 Armatimonadota bacterium
CCGAGATCGGCCCAGAGACGCGCCAAGGCGTGATGGAATTTGTGTCTCGACCCACTAAGGCCCCGGAGGATATCGCAAAATACTTGCCAGGACCCGCCCCATTGAGGAGAGTTCGCGATGAAGGTGCTGCTTGTTGAGGATTCCTTTCTCGCGAGAGAAAGAGAAACCAAGGTTCTCAAAAACCTTGGACACAAGGTTGTCCAGGCTTGCGACGGAGACGAAGCCGTCAAGCTGTTCAAGGCGGAGAAACCGGATGTGGTGATAACCGATCTTGATATGCCTTATCTGGGAGGACAGGACGCAATCAAGGAAATTCGGAAACTGAATCCGAAGGTCCCGATCCTTGTTTGTTCCTCAAGCGCCGATAAGCAGCAGCTCATGAGCGCCATGCAAGCCGGCGCCAGCGAAATTCTGGGTAAACCGCTCGATCCCAATCAGTTGCAGACAGCCCTTTCAAACGCAAGAGGGCGCATCTAATTCTAGAACGGGTCAGGAGGGATCGGCTGCCGGAAATCAAGAATCAAGAGTTAAGATGCCGAGGAGGAGGAGTAAATATGCGGTGCCTGCCCCTGTTGCTAATCATTGCCTTTGTTTTCTTCGTTGCCGCAGAGATGGCGGAGGGAAAAATCGAATTCCTCACCCGCTGCCCCAAGTGCAGCGCGGACAATCCCAAGGAGGCGGACGGCTCTTACAAGGACCTCTGCACAAAATGCCGCTACAGCCTTGCCGTTTACCCGGAGGACAAGGGCCCGGACAAGGTGGATACCGCAAGCTTCCCTGCGGAAATGCAGGAATCATATAAGCTTTTCGCCGCCAGGTGCTCCAAATGCCATACTCTGGCCCGTCCCATCAACACAAGAAAATCCGCTGCGGAGTGGAAAACGTATGTCATCAAAATGGTGAGAAAGCCAGGCTCGGGAATTACCCTGGATGTGGGCCTGAAGGTTCTGCAATTCTTGGAATATACGCAGAAACAGAAAAAGTAGGCTGTAGGCTGTTATATTCAACCTTGAAAGTATCACCATCATCGCCAAGTCCAGTTGCGGAGGGGTGACGCCGGAGCCTGGGCGCCCTAAGGCGCGGAGCAAACTGGGTCCCACTGGGGGATGGGAGTTTGCGAGCACCGTGGGCTGGCGCAGGCGGCAGGACCCCGTAGCAACGGTCACGTACATGGCGATACTTTTGAGTACGACTATAGCCTGTATTCGGTCAATGCGCGAAGACTAGCGGCCTGTAGCCTGCTACCTGAAAGGAGATGACTGTGAAACCAAGCTCTTGGAGCCTTCAAACAAAGGTATTCTGCGGGGCCATTGCCCTTCTGCTCTTTGCCAGTATCTCAATCTCTTCCATCGCTCTAGGCCAATTCAAGAAACAAATGATGGCACAACTGAAGGCGGATATACTGGCAACGGGAAAATCGCTTGCCGTCGCTACCCTTGATGCACAGGGACGGGGGAAGTCGCTGGATATCCTTCAAACTTATGTGGATTCCGTGAAAGAGCGGCCCGAGGTTGTTGCAGTAGGAATCACCGATTCCAATGGAAAGGTTCTTGTGCACAACAATCCTCTTGAAGCCGGCAAAACAGCCCCTTATTTTGAGAGCATGAAACCCTCCGAATCTTCCGGAAATTCGGTCCAGATCAAGCCCATTTTTGTGGAAAGGAAAGTGGGGCTCAAGATTTTCGGAATCGAGGAGCTTCCTTTTCATTCGCCTCAAGTTCTTGATTTCATGATCCCTGTTTTCACCACAAGTGAAGGCTATGTCCGGATTTTCTATTCCCTGGCGCCCTTCCGCAAGAGCCTTGCTTCCATCACGAGCGGAATCGTTCTTGTGACCCTGCTTCTGACACTACTGACGATCGGGCTCGCTCTCTGGGCAACCCGAAAAACACTCACTGAAAGGATCACTGAGATCGTGAACGCCCTCAGCCGGATCGCCCAGGGGGATCTCAGTCAAAAGCTGCCCACAAATACAACGGACGAAATCGGAACCATATGCCGCAGCGTCAATGACACGACCATGAATCTACGGGGCACCATTATGGCCTTAAACGAGACCTTCGATAAGGTGAACACTTTCTCCAGGGAGCTTTTCGAGGGTCTGGAGAATCAGGCATCATCGGCGACGGAGCAATCCACGGCAGTGGCTGAGACCACAACCTCCATGGAAGAGCTTACCCGCACATCGAAAAATGTCTCCACAAGTGCCGATAAGGTGGTAGGTGAGGCGGAGGAGGCCTTTTCCGCAACCCGACAGGGAACGGAAGCCATCGAGAGCGTGGCGAACAAGATTCAGCAAATCAGTGAGCAGAATGACATCAATCTGGAAAAGCTCTCAAACCTGAAAAAGCAGTTGTCCAATATTGACGAAGTGGTGAATTTCATCACAGAGGTGGCCTATCAGACACGGTTGATCGCTTTCAACGCCACCCTTCAGGCTGCGGAAGCGGGCGAAGCGGGTAGAACCTTCGGTGTGGTGGCCCGGGAAATCAGGGGCCTGGCGGAAAATGTGGCCGGCTATGCCCGGGAGATACGGTCACATATCAAGGGTATTCAGGATTCGGCCAATGAGCTGGCTGTTGCCACGGAGAGCACGACTCGAAGGATCGTTGAAGGACAGCTTTCGAATGAGGAGGCGAAACAGTCTTTTTCCACCATCCTTTCGGAGATCCAGAAGACCACGGAAGCGGCCAGATACATCTCCCTTTCCACTCAGCAGCAGTTGACCGCATCGGAACAGGTTCTTGTCGCGATTCAGGACGTATCGCAGGGCGCCAAATTCATCGCAGGAAACACTCAAAAAGCCCGGGACTCCGTGAGCCAGCTCCTGGAGTTTTCCACAAGTGTGAAAGAGCTGGTATCCACCTTTACATTGGATTAGGAAGTGCAAGATGCCTGAGAAGAAAAGAATCCGGGTCCTCCTGGTGGAGGACAGCCCCGCAACCAAAGAGAACCTCGAAAGTCTGCTCTTGCGGGATCCCGATTTCGAGATCGTCGGCTGGGCGCGGACAGGAGAAGAAGCTCTGCAGCTTGCTTCGACCGCGGCCCCTGATTTGATCACAATGGATCTCTTCCTGGAGGGCGATCTGGGAGGGGAAAGAATTTCCCAGATGATCATGGGTACCCGCCCCTGCCCGATTGTGGTCATAACAGCAAAGGAGAGCGGCAGGGAAGCAATGGATGCCCTCAAATACGGCGCCCTTGAGATTCTTCCCAAGCCCTCTCCGGAAATGTTCAGGGACCCGGAAAAGGTAAGAAAATTTCTGAACGAGCTGAAGCTCCTTGCCCGAATAGCCGTGATTCGCCGCCCCCTTGGGGCAGAGGCGGCGCAACTTCAAGGGCGCCTGGGAGAGGGCCTTTCT
This sequence comes from Armatimonadota bacterium, assembly GCA_016183865.1. GTDB lineage: Bacteria > Vulcanimicrobiota > JACPDT01 > JACPDT01 > JACPDT01 > JACPDT01. The sequence goes on from JACPDT010000290.1 coordinate 3,363, forward strand.
CTGATCGCCATCGGCTCCTCCACCGGCGGGGCGAAGGTTCTTCTGGATATATTGAAGGAATTGCCCAAAGGCCGAAATGCGGCTGTTCTGGTGTCCCATCATGTCCGGGCTGAATTCCAGCTTGATTTTGTGGACTGGCTTTCGCGCCAGGTTCCCTACCGTGTGAAGCTTGCCGAGCATGGAGAAAGAATCTCAGGGGACGTGATCTACATCTCCCCTCAGGATGTCCATCTCCGACTCGGCACGGGCGGCCTCATCGAGCTTTCCCAGGCCCCTCCTATCAGGGGATTTCGCCCTTCCGCAACGGAGCTCTTCGGGTCTCTTGCCTCTCTGGCGCCGTCCCGCACGATCGGGGTCATCCTGAGCGGCATGGGGGACGATGGCGCCAAAGGGCTCCTGGACCTTTGCGAGAAAAAGGGGCATACCATTGCTCAGGACAGGGAAACCTCTATCGTCTATGGCATGCCGAAGGCCGCTGCCGACTTGGGCGCCGCTTCCGAAATCCTCCCGGCGGAGAAGATCGGTGGGGCCATAACGGCCAGGCTCGAATTATGGAATCGCACGTAGTCCAAAGATTGGCGGCAAGGGCCCTGGGCATCGAGCTTTCCGACACCCAGGCAGGGGATGCGGCAAAGAAAATCGGCCCGCTCCTCACTTTGTGCGGATGCGATTCCCTGGCGGCATTTGAACAGCGATTCCCCTCTCTCACCGCCGAAGAACGGGACCAATTCACGGCGCTTATCACAAACAATGAAACCTATTTCTTTCGGGAACCCCACCAGTTCGCCTTTGTTGTGGAGGGAGTCCTGGGTCCGTATCTTATCTCCGCAAAACAGGATGTTCATCTTCGAATCCTGAGTCTGGGTTGCGCGAAAGGGGAAGAACCATACTCCATTGCGATGATCCTGCACGATTTCTTCGTCCGATTTCCTTTCTGGAAATTGGAAATACGGGCCCTGGATGTGAATCCATTCAATCTCCGTCAGGCGAAACAGGCGACATACCCCAAACAAGCGTTCAGGCAGCCTCTCCTTGACAAAGCATACCAGGAGCGTTTTTTTGCCCGCATCGGTGAGCACTGGCTCCTTTCCCCCGTGATCCGAAACAGGGTCCGCTTCGAGGAAGGAAACTTCTCTATTCCTTCATTTTGCCCTGATTGGGAAGGAAGCGTAGATGTCGTCTTTTTCCGAAATGTGTGCATGTATTTTGACGAAAGTACCAGAAACAGTGCCCTTGACCGCATTTCGAAACTCCTGCGCGAAGGGGGCTACCTCATTGTAGCCTCCCAGGAGGTTCCTCTCCTGGCACAGATTACTTCGTTCTCGTCCGTGGAAACGGGATATGGCTATGTTTTGCAAAAATCGTCTCACAAGACGCCCCGCCCCGCCCGCGTTGTTGTTGACAAGAAAGTGCCTGCGGCCGTGAGCAAGATCCTGAACCCTGTCCCTCTCCTGTCTCCCCCCACCCAACGTCTCCCCCGCTCTCCTTCCACAAGCCGCTCCCTGGATGGCTGCACCTGCTGTTCCCGGAGCGGAACAAGTCCCTGCATCCTGGCCAGGATGAAACTGATCCAGGCGGCTGAGCACTTCGATCGGGAAGAATTTCCGGATACCAGGTCATTGCTGGGCGGTCTTTCGGGTCTGAGTTGTGTCAACCCTTATAGCTGGCTGCTGCTGGCTCATCTGAATCTGAATGAAAACAAGATCGAAAAAGCGGAGGAATATCTCAAGAATGCCATCGAGAGGGATTCCTTGATTCCGGAGGCGTATTTTATCCAGGGGCTGGTCCGCAGAGCGAACAAGCACGTCAAAGAGGCGGAAGAGATGTTTCGAAAAGCCCTGTTCCTGTCTCCCGATTTCTGGCCCGCGAAAGTTTTCCTGGGCGATCTGCTTCGGCAACAGGGGTTGTGGGAAGGGGCTCGAAACCAATATCAGACAGCCCTTTCCACCATGAGTTCCGCCCCTTTGGGGCCCATCTACCAGGCCCACTGGAAGGAAACACTGGAAGGGGCGGCCCGCAGAGGGCTGGCGATCATGGAGAATGAGAACAGACGTGAGTCGCCCGGCAACCCCCCTCCTACCCTCCCCCCTGAGGGAGGAGGCAGGAGGGGGGGGAAATGGCGCACAGAGCTTTCAGCCTTGGAAAAGGAGAACAACCGTGGATCGTAAACGGGAACTGGAGTTGTTTTTCGGAGAAGTGGAAGAGCGCCTTGGGATCCTGGAGGAGAATTTTCTCCAGCTTGAGCAGGAAGGGGCCAGGCCTGATTTGATCCAACGCCTCTTCTCAGCCGCTCATAACATCAAAGGGGTCAGCGGCATTGTGGGGTTTTCAGAGCTGGGGAAACTGGCCCACTCCATGGAGGATGTCCTCTCAGAAGTGCGGAAAGGCGCTCTACCGATCACACCTCCCCTTGTGGACGCCCTCCTTTCTGCCAAGGATTCCTTGAAAAACCTTGTTTCCGCTTTTGCGCAGGGTGCGCCTATTCCGGAATTCCAATCCTCTGTGGATCAGCTCAATCAGCTCCTGGGGAAACAGGGACAAGCCGGCCCCGCCAGGACGCGAGAAGACCTCATGAAGGAGCTTTCGGTCAAAGTGGAACCGGAGGAGGGGGACGGCACTCTCAGGATGGCGATCTCTCTGGACCCGGAGAGCCCCCTCCTGGAGATTCGCCTCATGCAGATCCAGGAAGCCCTGGGTAGTGTGGGGACCCTCCTGGCCACAGTTCCCGAAGAGCTTGGAGGGGGAAACGAGGTTTGCCTGGCCCTCCGGACCGACGCGCCCTTGGTCCACGAGGACCTCTTCACCGTGGACTTCGCGGGCCAAAGCGCCACTGTGCCCAGCAACGTCGCTCACCACGTGGAGGTGGGCCGGGGTAATCTGGAGAGAGGCTTCGCCGAGGCGGACGTCGTCATCGAGCGGACCTTCCGGGGCGGCACCCTCCACCAGGGGTACCTGGAGCCCCAGGCGTGCACCGTCCTCTTCGACGCCAGCGGGCACCTGACCGACTACACGAGCACCCAGGCCCCCTTCGAACTGCGGGACACGCTGGCTGCGGTCCTGGTCTTGCCCAAGAACAGGGTGACGGTCGTCCCGCTGGAGATCGGCGGCGGCTTCG